>SCUZ01000099.1 GCA_004322535.1 Rugosibacter sp. | reverse complement strand
CCGCCCCTTACCGGCAGCGATAGTGTCGATGAATTTTTGTTTGACAACAAACGCGGCTTTTGCGAGCACTTTGCCTCCGCCTTTGCCTTTGCCCTGCGTGCCGCCGGTGTCCCCGCGCGCATCGTGGCCGGGTATCAAGGCGGTGAGATCAACCCCGTCGACGGGTTTCTGGTCGTGCGCCAGTATGACGCCCATGCCTGGACGGAAGTATGGCTGGCCAAGCAGGGCTGGGTGCGCGTAGACCCGACCGCCATTGCCGCACCACGACGCATTGACAGCAGCCTGGCCACCGCCATCCCGGCAGATGAAACCCTGCCTTTTTTAGCGCGCAATGAGATGGCCTGGCTCAAGGCCATTCGTTACCAGATCGACGCCGTCACCAACGGCTGGAACCAATGGGTGCTCGGGTACGATCCGCAACGTCAGCGCGATTTTTTAACTCGCCTGGGGCTGGATGCGGATTGGCGCAACATGACAGCTCTCTTGACTATCCTCTGCGGCGCGGCCTTGCTGCTGCTCACCGGCTGGGTGCTGCGCCAGCGCGAGCGCATCGACCCCACCCGCCGTGCCTGGCGTCGTTTTACCGCCAAACTCGCCGCGCGCGGAATTGTTTGGCAACCGTGGGAAGGGCCGGACACCCTGGCTGCACGCGCGGCCAGCCAACTCCCCGCGCACGCGACAAAAATTCACGCCATCGCCCGCAGTTACGCCCGCCTGCGCTATGCTGCCCACCCGCCTGGCGCGGGCTTGGTCGAACTCAATCAATACATCCGCGACTTGTCACTATGAAATTGGAATACGTGAAATACCTTTTCTTGCTCTGCCTGTTCTTGGCGTTACCTGCGCAGAGTCAAACCAACTACCAAGCCCACAGCTATGCCGAGCGTGAGGATGTCAAGGCATTCATCAACGAGATGGCCACCGAATACAGTTATGACCGCATGCCACTCGATGCACTGTTTCGCGTCGCCCAACCCATCGCTTCGGTGTTAAAAGCCATCCGCCCACCCGCCGATCCGGGGATACGTTCCTGGCGCACTTATCGCAGCCGCTTTGTTGAGCCGGTGCGCATTGCAGCAGGTAAAAAGTTCATGCAGCGTTACGCCACCGAACTCGCCGCAGCAGAGGCGCGCTTTGGCGTGCCCACCGAGATCATCGCGGCGATCATCGGCATCGAGACGATTTACGGCAAACACACGGGCAACTACACCACTTTTTCTGCTCTCACCACGCTGGCTTTTGACTACCCGCCGCGTGCCAAGCTATTCCGCCAGGAACTGATCGAACTGCTCTTGCTGGCCAGGGAAGAAAATCGCCCGATACTGAGTTACACCGGCTCCTACGCGGGTGCGCTGGGCTTGCCGCAATTCATGCCCTCTTCACGACGAAAATACGCGCTGGATTTCGACAACGACGGCAAGATTGATCTCGCCGCCAGCCCTGTGGATGCCATCGGCAGCGCAGCAAACTTTCTAGCCGAACACGGCTGGGAAAAAGACGGCCCCATCGCCCAGCGCGTAACGGTGAGCGGCGATGGCATTCAAGCCCTGCTCGACGAAGGCATCACGCCACAGCACCGTCCCAGCGAACTTGCTGCACGTGATGTACAGATTCAGAAAGTTCCCGAAGGCGACCCGAAGGAAGTGCATGGCAAGCATGGCGCTGGCGCTGGTGATACGGCGCTTGGTGATCAACCCAATGATCAATTCTGCGACCAACCCGCCGCATTGATCGACCTCGTCACCCCCAATGAGGCCACCGAATACCGCCTGGGCTACCGCAACTTCTATGTCATCACCCGCTACAACCGCAGCAGCTTCTACGCCGCCGCGGTGATGGATTTGGCTGGTACGTTGAAAACAGATGCTGATTTCTAGATGATCCAATACACAATATATTTGCAATACTTGCACCAGCTTGGCGATCACAGTAAGTTGCCTGCTGATCAAACTTTACTAAATACCTCATGACTTCCGCCACGATCAAACTATTTCTCCCGCATGGCGACGCCAAACGCTTTCGTGTCGGTGAAGTATCGAACTGGAATGGCAAGGCTTTGGCTGCGCCAAGAACTGAATTGGATAATCTGCTTCTGCGCGAAGAAACACAAAGCGCTGGCGTCTACTTTCTCTTTGGCGCTGACCCTGAAAATGGGGATGCCTTAGCCTACATTGGCGAAGCAGAAATTATTCGTGACCGCATCAACCAGCACAAAGCTAAAGACTTCTGGAACACAGTTGTCCTATTCGTCAGCAAAGACGAAAACCTGACAAAAGCACATATCCGTTACCTTGAGAATCGACTGCTTCAAGCTACTAAAGAAATCGGGCGCTACCGGCTTGAGAACACAAACGCCAGCAACCCCAAGCTGCCCGAGTCTGATCGCGAAGACATGGAAGTATTTTTGTCACGGATTCAGCAAGTTTTACCCGTGCTTGGTTTTGATTTACTGACACCGATTTCAGGTTCAACCAAGAGTTCAAAACCGCAAAAAGAACCTTTTTGCAAGAGCAAGGGCGCAGTCGCCCGTGGCCGACGTACCGAGGAAGGCTTTGTGGTTTTCAAAGATTCGACCGCGGTGAGTGCTGAACGCCCCTCCGCTGAAACGCAACATCCTTATGTTGTCGCTCTTCGCAAAAGACTTATTCAAGAAGGTGCGCTTTCTCTTAAAGATGGCTTTCTTGAATTTACCAAAGACGCGGAATTTGATAGCCCAAGTGCAGCAGCGGCAGTTATCCACGGGGGCGGAGCAAATGGGCTAACCGCATGGAAAGACACCAGTGGAAAAACACTTAAGGCAATTGAAGGGTAGCTAATGCCCAAGGAAAAATCACCAATCTAAAGTCTCCGCGTATCGCTTAATGGAAGGCAAGTTACTCGCAGCATGCAGATCGAAAAGTCGGCGCTGGTAATACGGCGCATTGATAGACCTGATCACTCTAGGCACTGCCATTAAATACCGACAGCTTACACACTGATAGGCTCAATAGAAGACGCACCAATTCGTGTGAATAAGTGATCAAGAAATTGTCCCATGCCACACCCTGATGCACCCATCGTTACCCCAGAAACAACGGGGTTTTGTGATAAGTTGCTCCCACCTTTTACTTCGCTATTTTCACTTTGTCCAATCTCGCCATCCTCTTCTGGCTGCTCAACATTATTCTGGATACGGGCGGACATCTGGCGTTCAAATCCGCCTCGATTGCCGAGCATGAAACCGAATGGCAGCGCTGGAAAACCATGCTGGCCTCGCTCCCTTTATGGATAGGCATCAGCTGTTTCTGCCTGGAATTCATCGTCTGGCTGGCGCTGCTGTCCCTCGTGCCGCTGTCGATGGGCATGCTGGTTGGCTCCATCAACATCGTCATCGTCATGCTGGCTGGCAAGCTGCTGTTCGGTGAGCGTCTGGATCGCATGCGCATCATCGGCATGTGGCTGGTCACTATCGGCGTTGCGCTGGCCGGCGGGTTTGTGTCATGAGCACCAGGATGAGCAAGAAACGTTTTTATGTGATTGGCTTTGGTGCGCTGATACTGTTTGATACCTTCACGCAGGTTTGCTTCAAGCTCGCTTCCGCCCATGCGGGTGAATTCGCCTTGACCTCCCTCTGGTTGCACGAAATATTCTTCAGCCCGTGGATTTACGGTGCCGTGACCGGTTACTGCGGTGCCTTTGTCACCTGGATGACGCTGCTCAAACACGCCCCGATCGGCCCCGCTTTTGCCGCTTCGCATTTGGAGGTGATTACCGTGCTGGCTATTTCAGTCATGTATTTCGGTGAACACTTGTCACTCATGCAAGTCTTCGGTGGCCTGTGCATTGTGGCGGGGATTATTTTCCTCAGCATGAGTGAGGCGGAGCAAGCGCATTGAGGGAAATCCCGCCCACTGCCGGGCTGCCGCTGACATGGCGCGATCTGTTCCCTGCGGGTGCATCGCTGGAACAGGGACTGGCCGACTTTATCCACGTGCCCGCTGTCCAAATCACCTGTTCGGGTACAGCCGCACAAATCATTACCCTGACCACACTCAAGAAGCAAAGCCCTCGTCGCAAGGTCATCCTGCCCGCTTACACCTGCCCATTGGTGGCACTGGCCATATTGCATTGCGGGTTGCAGCCGGTGCTGTGCGACTTGCAGCCCGACCACTTTGATCTCGATCATGATCGGCTTGCGGCCTTGTGCGATGCGAATACGCTGGCGATCATCGCCACCCATCTCGGCGGGCGCGTAGCCAATTTGTCGCCGGTACTGGACATCGCACGCACTAGCGGGGCTTATGTCATCGAAGATGCGGCGCAGTCCCTCGGCGCAACCTGGGAGGGACACCCGGTCGGCATGGCCGGCGATGCGGGGTTCTACAGCCTGGCTGTCGGCAAAGGGCTGACACTCCATGAGGGCGGCGTCCTGATAACGCGTGATGCTTCCCTGCGCCAGCAGTTTCAAGCCACTGCGGCCGAAATCGCACCATCGAAATGGCTGTGGGAACTGCGCCGCAGCGTGGAACTGCTGGGCTACGCGGCACTGTATCAACCGTGGGGGCTGCCGTTTGCCTATGGCTTGCCCTTGCGTCGCGCCTTGCAACAAGGGCAATTGATCAAAGCCGTTGGCGATGATTTCTCCGATGACATCCCACTGCACCGTGTAGGGCGCTGGCGCAAAGCCGTCGGTGCCAACGCGCTGGAACGTTTGCCGAAATTTCTCGATACGCTGCATTTGCAGGCCATGCAACGATTGGAAAAGCTTGCAGCCATTCCGGATATCAAGATCATGCAGGATGAACCAGGGGGCAAAGGCACATGGCCATTCTTCATGGTGTTGATGCCCACTCTGGCTGCGCGCGATGCGGCATTGAGGAAACTGTGGAGTGCCGGCTTAGGCATCAGCCGCCTTTACATCCATGCGCTTGCCGATTATTCCTATTTGGTTGATCGGGTAGGTAAAGCAGATATCCCCCATGCTCGTGATTTTGCGACACGCATGCTCACGATCAGCAACAGTTTGTGGCTGGATGAAGCCAAATTCGAGCGGATTTGCCAGGAAATTGCGGCGGCTATCTAGCCCGCATTGATTAGCCGGACAGGCATTGCAACAGCTTAAGGTTGATCGCCTGTTGCTCGACCTGCCAGCGCTCAAGGTCAGCTTCGGCAATCTCTGGTTGACCCTCGATGCCGCTAAGAAAGCGTTTGAAACGACTTTGATAAGAATAAACAGAGATGTCCCCGGTAACATCACAACCAATGAGGCGGCGCTTGAGCAGGCCGATGGCCGCTTCCAGATCGGAAAGACGCATCACGCCTTGATCCCAGTTGGTATGCACATCTGCGACAGACAGCACATCCTTGTCGATAGTGAGATAAATCGGGTCAGTGGATGCATCAAGATAGTCGGAAAAGGCATCGAGCATGGGGGCTATCGCAGCAAAGGATTGACTCTGCTTGATACCTAGCAGCCGCATCCAGCCCAAATCCCGTCCCACGCACCAGTAGCGGACTTTGCCGGAATATAAATTATGCAAATGATTTTCCCAGCCATGCGCTGCTTCTACATCTTTTGAGGTGATTCCCAGCACATGCACATGGGATACAAAGGGGAGACGACTGACGTGCCACACCCAGGAGCCGCAATGAATGCCGAATGGGTAGCGCATGTTGTCCGGGTGATTATCAAACACGACCACCTGTATTGATCGGTTAAGGCGGGCATGGCGCCCAATCAGCAAGTAGCTGAGATGATGGAAGTCGCCACTGCCAATAAAAGCCACATGGGGCTGATGAGCCAGCGCGTCACCGAAAGTATCTTTTAATCTGTCCAGCACGTTCATCCTGCAGCCGAAGCGAATTGCTTCCTGCCTGTCGTACAAGTCGATGCGCTGCTCACCAGTCAATGGCTTGACCGATCGATCAAAATCAAGAACGAGCGGTTTCATGCCAATGGCTGTCTGCTTCAAAGAGACGTTTGAATGGACGCATCGCCTGTCGCAGCAAAGCATTGCGAATATACACCGCGTGGCAAGTGAAGGTGAAGCTGGCGCCTAAATGTCGCTTGATTTCAGGGTCTGTCCAGCCTGCAACGTAATAACGCAAACCTTGCTCCAGCGCATAGCGCACGTTGGTTATCCAGCTCACGAAATACAGATTGTGTTCACGCGAGGCGGGATATGAAAACCCGATGTATTTATCCAGCAACATGCCGTTGTGCACAAAGCACAGGTTGTAGCCGATTAATTTTCCATCCACCCGATAAGTGAACACGATGCCGCCGCAGGATGAATCCTGTAATACCGCGCGAAAGAAACTGGGTGAAAGCAAGTCAAAGTGGGTTTCGCTCTGATCATAAACCTGACGATACAGTGCGTAATACTCTGCCAATAAAACCTCGTCAGTGAATTGCGCATCACCCGTGGGGATTTGATCGATTGCCAATGCCGGATTCACCCGGGTCTTGCGTTTAATGTCCTTGCGCCGAGACTTGGGCATGCGCGCCAAAAACTCGTCGATCGAGGTGAAGTCAATGGGCACATAGGCCAGTGCTTGCCCTGCAATGATGAAAAACCCGCATTGCTGCGCCGTGGCAATGAAAGCTTGAGTGTAAGCATGGGCCGCTGCATCAACCAGCAGGGGTTCGGTGGGCAGGTCTTTGACGATCAGGAAAGGATAACCGGCGGCAGCCCGTAACAGGCTGGCCAGAAAATCATCAGCGGCTGGTGATTCAGGCAGTAGTCCATATTCTGAAACGGTGGTCCCGATAAAACAGGTTCTAGGCTGTAAAAACCTGCGCCACCAGCGATAGAACGGAAAGCGTTCAAACTTCCGGCGAGCATTCGACGTCATCGTGGTGAGCAGATTGAAATGGATTTCAAACGCAGGTGCACCGCAGATACTGAGAACCGGAAACCCCTCGGGCGGGTGGTGCAAAAAATGCCGAATTAACGCGGCGGGTTCAATCAGGTTATGTGGACTTCCCTGCATCGGACCCTAAGCTGAATTGGCGGTGCATTGTTTGAAAAATCCAGCCATGCGGTTGGCAACATCAGCCCTGCGCTTGTCCAGGGTCAGCACGTGATACGTGTCATCCACAAAATACTTCTCTATTTTTTTCGAGGCAATCCGTTTTGCCACATAGTGCGCATTGTTCATGCTGGCGGTATCGTCTTCAGTGGAATGAACGATCAGCGTGGGCGAGTTAACTTGACACAAGGCTTTCTTGGCGACGTTGATCAGCCGGTTACTTTCGAATATCGTCACAGCCGGGGTGCGAAAAATACCGACTTTTTCTGCTGCCTTCGAGTCACGCTTTTGCAGCACCGCATGCACCATGGCACGAGTACGCTCACACTTGATGCCATACGGCGATGTCTCATTCCAGTACATGAAGTATTTGAGCGGGCTATGCAAAACAAGGGGCAACAGCAGCTTGCGCTTGATGTGCGGAATGTTCCATCCATCATAAAAAAAAGTAGTGGACAGCAGGCAGAGCCCGCTCACCAGATCACCCTTCTCTTTGGCTAGCAGCAATGCCATCAGCGCGCCCATCGACAACCCGGAAACATACACGCGCGCATGCTTTTCCCGGAGCGCATCAAAAGACTCCCTGATGCCACCATACCAATCCTGCCAGCGGGATTTTTTGAGATTCGCCACACTGCCGCAATGCCCTGCCAAAGCCGGACACATGACGCTGAATCCTTGTTTTGCCAATCGTGTGGCAATCGGCTTCATTTCTGCCGGCGTGCCAGTCAAGCCGTGAATCAGTAACACCGCCTCTTCACCCGCTTGAGCATAATAGTAGCCAGAATTACCCAGGCAATTTTCGATAGTGAGACTCATTCTGCGCCCCTATTCAGCACCGCAGCGCCGTAACAGCATTTCAAAGAGGTGAATGCCAAGGTCGATTTCTCCTTCAGTGATCAACAGCGAAGGAGCCAGGGTGATGACGTTCTTCTCGTAACCCCCAATATCCAGCACCAAGCCGTATTTCTTGTCATTGACTAACAGGTCACCCTTCAGGCCTTCGTTGAACATGCGGTCAGCCAATGCGCGGCTCGCGGTGAAGCCATCTTTTTCACATAGTTCAATGCGCAGGGCAAGGCCCAGGCCACTCACATCGCCAACCACTTCCCAGCGCGACTTCAGTTCATGCAGGCGCTTGAGAAAGTAAGCGCCACGTGCACGAACGTGCGGCTCAAATTCGGCTCCCTGAGTCATCTTCAGTACTTCAAGTGCGACTGACGTGCCCAGCGGGTTGGAAGCAAACGTGGAATGCGTGGAGCCCGGCGGAAATTTCTCCGGCGAGATGAGCTCCTCGCGCGCCCAGATGCCAGACAGTGGATTGAGGCCGTTGGTGATGGCTTTACCGAATACAAAGATGTCGGGAACGATGCCGAAGTTCTCCCACGACCACAACTTGCCGGTACGGTAAACACCCATCTGGATTTCATCCGCCACCAGCAATACATTGCGCTTCTTGAGACTTGCCTGCAACTTGGCCATGTAACCTGCAGGCGGAATAATGTAGCCGCCAGTGCCCTGCATCGGTTCGATATAAAACGCACCAAACTCGCATTGCTGGGCTTTCTCGTCCCAGACTGATTGATATTCCGTATCAAACAGCTTCTCGAATTCCTTATGGCAATAGGTATCGCAGGTTTCCACCTTCATGTCGTACGGACAGCGGAAACAGTAAGGATATGGCACGAAATGCGCGCGGTCGGCAAAGTTGCCGAAACGACGACGGTAGCGATAACTGGAAGTGATGGCAGAAGCGCCCAGTGTGCGGCCATGGTAACCACCCATGAAGGCAAACTGGTGAGTTTTCCCCGTATGGTTGCGCACTACCTTGAGCGAGTCTTCCACCGCCTGCGCACCACCGACATTAAAGTGAACGCGGCCTTTTACGCCATGTTTTTCTTCCATGTACTTGCAAATAATCTCGGCCAGATCGACTTTTTCTTTATGTAGATATTGGCTGGCGAGCTGTGGCAGTTTATCAATCTGTTTGTGCAGCACATCGCTGAGGCGTTTATTCTTGTACCCGAAGTTCACCGCCGAATACCACATCTGCCAATCCAGATACGGGGTATTGTTTTCGTCGAACAGAAAGCTGCCTTCGCAGTCTTCAAAGACTTTCGGCGGGTCAGCGTAGTTGACCGTGTCACCATGCGAACAGTACTTGTCGTTTTTTTCAAGAATTTCGATAATTTTCTGATTCATGATTTATGTGATCTCGATGCAAATCCAGGGGTGAAGTGCGAGGCTAGGTGATCGTTTAAAAAGCCAGTCCGACACTGCGCTGCAGGGTTTCTTGCGGCCAAGTCTTGATCTCGGACAACACATCGACAAAGGTTGTGAATTTAATGTGCGGTATCGCATTCCCTTCACAAAATTTAATCAGCGATCCCTTGGCAAACACCACATCGGCTGTTTTAGCCAGGCAAGCATCTGACTTTCCATCACCGACAAGGATGATTTTTTGCGTGCCGCCGGAAAGCTCCTTCGCTACCGCGCATTTGCAAACACCGTTACCTGCTGTGCACTGCGGATTTCTATGTGGCCAGGAAATATCAATGCCATCCGCCACAAAGTGCAGCTTGTTGGCATACACGGGTAGCTCCGGTAAAGCAGCGCTTTTCATGGCAACCCTGATCGCATGGCCGAGGCCATCGCTGACGACAGCTACTTTGGAAAACTGGCTGACATGCTGGTAGAACGGTAAAAAACTGGCATCAAGCCGGATTCCCCGAAAAAATTTTTCTAGCGAAACATGGTCCGCCTTGACCATGTGCAATTGCTTTTGCATGCACTGTATGGCAGTAATGTGGCCATCAAGCCATTGCTGCTCCACGGTCTTCCATTCCGGATCGGCAAAACGCTCCAGCATTGCATCTACCGTGTCACGCAAGGATAAGGTGCCATCAAAATCGACCACAAAAAGCATACGCCGCTCCTTCCTTTTAATAATCGGGTGACAGATTAGCCTTGGCGTTCTTACAACCAGCTTACGCCCGCGAAAGGTAACTGTAAGCAAAGAGACTTACACTGTATTCACTCGCTCTCTATTCGCTTGAACGTCCATTGGAAATTGGAAACATGACCTTGATGACGCTTACATCCCTCTCTCTGCTGCTGTCAGTTACCGCAAGTCAATAGCCGAATATGCGACTCCTGCTTGTGGAAGATGACAGCATCCTTGGCGATGCCATGCAGCGCGTCCTGCAACAGACAGGCTATGCCGTGGATTGGGCGCGCAATGGGAAGGACGCCGATCTCGCACTGGGAGACCAGGTTTATGATCTTGTCCTGCTTGATCTTGGCTTACCTCAGCTTGATGGTTTCGAGGTTTTGCGTCGTTTGCGCACCCGTCAGTCCAGTTTGCCGGTACTCATTGTTACTGCGCGCGATTCAGTTGATGATCGCGTCAAAGGATTGGATCTTGGCGCCGATGATTATGTCCTCAAGCCGTTTGACATGCCTGAGCTCCTCGCCAGGATCCGCGTTCACATACGCCGTGCCCAATCGCTGCTAACGAACGTCATTACCTATGGGCCACTTGTCTATGACATGTCCGAGCGTCTGATAATGGTCAATGGCAAGCCAATGATTTGTCCGGCACGGGAACTGGGCATTCTGGAAGCCATGCTGCTAAAAGTCGGGAAAATCGTTTCCAGCGAACAACTCATAGAAAAGCTCTGCAGCTGGGACGAAAATCTGAGCAGTAATGCAATTGAAGTCTATGTGCACCGCTTACGCAAAAAACTACAGCCATTAGGTGTAAATATCATTACTGTGCGCGGGTTGGGTTACATGCTGGAAAAACAAAGTGACTAGATCGCTACGCCAGACTTTGCTGATATGGCTGCTGATTCCGATGCTGATCTTGTTCAGCGTGGGAACGTTATTTGTCTATCAACGTGCGCTAAGCTATTCGGAAGATGCCTATGATCTGAGTCTGATGGAGTCGGCTAATGACATCGAGCAACTTGTACGTACATCACTCAATAACAGTGGACGCATCGATATGCTCCGCTCGATGAAAGAGATGCAGGATATCCTGTTGACAGACCAGTACGATAAAACCTTTTTCAGCCTGCTTGATGAGCAAGGTCATTTGATTGCAGGTGATGGCAAATTGCCACTACCACCAACAGATAGCAAGACCACTGGCGAGAAAAAACCCCGTCTCTACGATACGACTATTGGCGAGAAACCAGTTCGGGCACTTTTAAAAAAACTGACGATTACATCGGCTGGCGAGTCTTACTCTTGGAATATTTTGCTTGGCGAGACATGCAACAAACGGGAAATGCTTGCCAGAGATATCCTCACCGGCTTTGTTGCACCTCAAATCATTATTATTTTTCTTGCCATCTTGTTGCTAATCATGGGCATTCGGCAAGGATTAGCTCCGCTAGAATCGCTGCGCATTACTGTTGCCAGGCGACCTCACAACGATATGCAACCATTGGATGTGAGTGAAGTACCCACTGAAGTGCGGCCCCTGTTGCAAGAAATCAATCGTCTGCTAGCGCGATTGCAGGCAATGTTTGAAACTCAGAAACGCTTCACTGCAGATACCGCCCATCGACTGCGTACACCGCTGGCTGGATTATCGGCACAAATTGACCTTGCGCGAGTACAAGATAACCCACCCCAAACGCGCCATGCACTTGACCAGATTAAAAAGGTGTCCGCAAACCTCAATCATGCCATCAGCCAGTTACTTTCCCTGGCTCGCAATGATCCCGGTGCGTGGCAGTCATTGCAGATGGGAACACTTGATCTAACCAGGCTTGCACGGCAAATTACGATGGAATGGATTGAATCCGCCAACACCCAGGAAATCGACTTGGGATTTTCGGGTGACAATTCTCCTTGCGCCATCACGGGTGATGCGATGCGGATCAAGGAATTATTGGACAACCTGTTGGACAACGCATTGCGCTACTGCCCTTCTGGCAGCAAAGTAACGGTCAGTGTAGCGTCGGATGGCACATTGAGTGTTGAAGATAACGGGCCAGGAATATCTCCAGAGGAACGGGAACATGTTTTTGAACGGTTCCACCGAGGTGCTGACATCCGGGCAGAAGGCAGTGGTCTGGGGCTCGCAATCGTCAAAGAAATTGCCGAAATACACGGGGGAAACGTCAATGCAACTGAAGGCAGGGACGGGCGTGGGATGCTATTCAGTGTGAATTTCCCTGTGGCAAATTCGATCCCTGACGTCAGAAAACCATTGATGTGATTGTGATCGAATACCCATGTACGAATCTAAAGCCCACCCGCCGCTACCCCGCAAACAGTTTGTGCAACGGGTGCTGCGCCACGCGGCAGTTGCCCTTGCCCTGCTGCTGGTCTCACTCTTGCTCGGCATGGCGGGCTATGCGTATTTCGAGAACCTGCCCTGGCGGGATGCCTTTTTGAATTCCGCCATGCTCATGGGCGGCATGGGGCCTGTCGATCCGCCCCACACGGATGGGGGCAAGCTGTTTGCCGGCCTGTATGCACTCTATGCAGGGCTGTTATTTTTGATCATTGCAGGCATTGTGCTCACACCGGTTGTACATCGGGTAATGCATCAGTTTCACTGGAAAGAAGATCGGTAAGTTCCTCGCCGTGCCACCAGCGCCGACTTTGGTCAATGCGCTTCCCTGCCGCGCAAGTTATAGTTGCGCATCACATGTCCATCCCAAGACGGCTCCCCATGAATTGCCCAAAACTGCCAAGAAGTATCGTTGCACTCGGGCTGGTCAGCCTGTTCATGGACATGTCATCCGAGATGATCCACAGCCTGCTGCCGGTATTTCTGGTTACCGTACTGGGCGCGAGTGCCTTGTCGGTCGGCTTTATCGAGGGTATCGCCGAAGCGACAGCTTCCATCGCCAAGGTATTTTCGGGGGTGATTTCGGACTGGATGGGGCGCAGAAAGCCGCTGGTGCTGCTGGGCTACGGGCTGGCTGCGCTGACCAAGCCATTGTTTCCGCTGGCCACGGGCATAGGCGCGGTGCTTACCGCACGGTTTATCGACCGCATCGGCAAGGGCATACGCGGTGCGCCACGCGATGCGCTGATCGCCGACATCACGCCGCCGGAAATTCGCGGCGCAGCATATGGCTTGCGCCAGACGCTGGATACCGTGGGCGCTTTTGCCGGACCACTGCTGGCGATGGCGCTGATGGCGGCAACGCAGGATAACTTTCGCCTGGTTTTCTGGATGGCCGTGATACCGGCGTTTATCTGCGTGCTGCTGATTATTTTCGGCGTTAAGGAGCCGGAGATAACACGGCCAGCAACGCACCCAACAATAAAAATTCGACCAATACGCCGTGAAAATCTACGTCGGCTTGCCCCCCGCTTCTGGTGGCTGGTGGCGTTTGCGGCAGTGCTCACCTGCGCGCGATTTTCCGAAGCATTTTTACTGCTGCGTGCCGAGAATGTCGGGATGGCCGTGACCTGGGTGCCAACTGTCCTGATAGTAATGAATATCGTCTATGCTGCAAGTGCCTACCCTTTTGGCAAACTGTCCGACAATGGCGGGCGCCGCCGTTTGCTGCCCTGGGGCATAGGTTTTCTGATCGCATCCGACCTGGTGCTGGCACTGGCGAGCAGCATCTGGCTGGTCAGTTTAGGTGCCGCCTTGTGGGGCCTGCACATGGGCGCGACGCAAGGTCTGCTGTCGGCGCTGGTGGCAGACGCAGCACCGGCTGATTTGCGCGGCACGGCCTTCGGTGTGTTCAATCTGGCCAGCGGCCTGGCGCTGCTCGCTGCCAGCGTGATTGCCGGCGGTTTGTGGACGGCCTTTGGTCCGGAGATGACTTTTTATGCCGGTGCCGCGTTTGCAACACTGGCGCTCATCGGATTGCTAAGCGGACTGAACACCCGCAAATCCGAACAACACCTCAGTTGATGTCATAGTAATACGGCTTAACGGGTACCTTGGCTGCAGTATCTTGCACAATGGTTTCCAACGGCCGGGGCGCTTTATCCCACCACAGCGCACGCCCAGCGTTTTGTTCGGCGGCCTGTTCTGGATGTGCTGCCATCCAGTCACGCATAAATCGAGTAAATTCAGATTCGTACTGAGCCATTGCGTTACCTTCCCTTTCTAGTATTTCGAGTTAATGGTGCGGATTAATGTAGCGCGCCAGGCGAAGCACCTCGGGCACTCGCCGCAGGGCGCGCAGGATACGCGCCAGGTGCACGCGATCAGTCACCTGCACGGTGAAATACAGCATGGTGGAGTCACGGTCATCTTCCACACTGACATCGATAATATTTGAATTGCTCTCGGCAATTTCTTTTGCCAGCCGTGCCAGTAAGCCGCGCGCATTTTTAACAATCACGCGGATGGTGACATCAAACAGATGATCCGGCGTCACATCCCAGGCAACATCCACCCAATTGCCACGCTCGCTTCTGAGCTTGGCCAACACAGGGCAGTCATGCGTATGCACGACCAGCCCCTGTTCTTTGCGAATCAAGCCAACAATGGGATCCCCAGGAATCGGCCGACAACATTTGCCCAGCTGCACGGCAATGCCTTCAGTGCCGCGAATCATGATTGCCTGGCGCGCGCGCGGGAGTTTCGCCGTCAAACTCGTGGTTGGCACATCCAGCCCTTCGGCCAGGCGGCGCGCCACAATCGCGGGCAAGCGCTTGCCCAAACCAATATCCGAGAGCACGGCGCGTTTTGATCGCACACCGGATTCTTTTTTGAAGCGGTCCCACGCCTCGGGCAGAATCTTGGCGGAGGATATGCCCATCTCATGCAGTGCATGTGCCAGCAGCCGTTCGCCTAGCGCCACCGATTCCTCGTTTTGCTGGGTCTTTAAAAAGTGACGGATTCTGAATCGTGCCCGAGCACTCTTTACATAGCCAAGCCAAGCCGGATTCGGCGCCGCATGTGGTGCGGTGATCACCTCAACACGATCACCATTTTTCAGCTCTGTACGCAGTGGTGAAGTTTCAAAATTGATACGGCACGCCACGCAACGGTCGCCAATATCGGTATGCACCGCATAAGCAAAATCAACGACTGTAGCGCCACGCGGCAAGGCGAAGATTTTTCCCTTCGGGCTGAACACATACACTTCGCCAGGGAATAGATCGATTTTGACGTGCTCAAGAAATTCCGACGCCGTGCCTGAATCAGACTGCAACTCAATCAACGATTGCAACCATTGGTGAGTTTTTTGCTGCACCTGGCTGATCCCATGTTCATCCTTATACAGCCAGTGTGAAGCAACGCCCGATTCAGCCACATTATGCATTTCAGCCGTGCGAATCTGAATTTCAACCGGCGTGCCGAATGGGCCGATCAATGTGGTGTGCAATGACTGATAGCCGTTGGCTTTGGGAATGGCAATGTAGTCTTTAAACTTGCCCGGCACGGGTGGATAAAGCGCATGCAATGCCCCAAGCGCAAGATAACAACTCGGCCTGTCTTTCACCACAATACGAAAGCCGTAAATATCCAGCACTTGCGAAAAGCTCAGTTGCTTTTCACGCATCTTGCGATAAATGCCATACAGATGTTTTTCACGACCCATGACTTCAGCATCCAGCCCTGCACTGGGTAGAGTCGTGCGTATCGCTTCAAGAATTTTACTGACCACCTCGCGCCGGTTGCCCCGCGCTTTTTTGACTGCCTTTTCCAGCACGCGATAACGCATGGGTTGGCCATGACAAAAGGCAAGTTCTTGCAACTCGCGATACAAGGCATTCAAACCCAGCCGATTGGCGATAGGCGCATAAATATCCAGCGTTTCCCTGGCAATTCGCCGTCGTTTATCAGCCCGCATAGAGCCGAGGGTCTGCATGTTATGTCGCCGATCAGCCAGCTTGATGAGAATAACGCGCACATCGCGCGCCATCGCCAGCAGCATTTTGCGAAAATTATCGGCCTGCGCTTCTTCAAAACTTTGATGTTCGATGCGATCAATCTTGGAAACGCCATCCACCAGATCGGCCACGCCTTTGCCGAACCGCTCAGTCAGCTGCTCTTTGGTGATGTCGGTGTCTTCCATCACATCGTGCAGCAACGCCGCACTCAGTGCCTGCGCATCCAGATGCCAATCGGCTAATCCGGCAGCAACTGCCAGCGGGTGAGAAATGTAAGGCTCGCCACTGACCCGCATCTGGCCACTATGCGCCGCTTGAGAAAACAGATACGCCTCGCTCACACGGGCGATGTCCTCGGGACTCAGATAGGTAACAAGTCGCGCGTTGAGATCTGTCAGGCTGACAGAAAAATTGACTGGCGCTGGCACTCCCGATGCCGGGGAATCTGGCTTTAGCGGAGAGTCTGACTTTAACTGCGGGTTTGGATCAGCCAATGGATTGTTGAATTTATCGACCAATGGCTTGGCCAGCGCAGACGGCAGGTGGCGAGGTGTCATGGCGGACATAACTCACCCCATGCACCGATAAGTTATGCGGCTTTCGGACGGGTCAAAATTTCGACCCCCACTTTGCCAGCAGCAATTTCGCGCAGAGCGATCACCGCCGATTTGTCATTATCCGGTTCAACTTGCGGCGTGCTGCCCATGGCCAGCTGACGCGCGCGATACGCCGCGACCAACGTGAGATCAAAGCGGTTAGATATCTTCTTGATGCAATCGTCAATGGTGACACGAGCCATGGGATTTAGTCCTGTTCAAAAAAGCGGAATACTTCGGGATGACGAGCCAGCTGACGCTTGACTCTCAGGCGGGAGGCGCGCACGGCGGCAATCAGCTCGCCCAGTGCCACATCCAAGTCTCTGTTGATTATAACAAAATCGAACTCGTACACATGCCTCATTTCATCACGTGCGGCAGCTAAACGCCGCGCGATAACCTCTGGGCTATCGGTTGCGCGCTGTTGCAGCCTGTGTTTCAGCTCTTCCATGCCGGGTGGCAAAATAAAAATGCCCACCGCTTCGGTAAACTCCCGCTGTATTTGTCGCGCGCCTTGCCAGTCAATCTCCAGCAACATATCCGTGCCTGATGTCATTTGCGCATCTAACCACGCGCGTGACGTGCCGTAATAGTTGCCATGCACTTCGGCCGACTCGACAAACTCGCCCCGGCTGCGCATCGCCATGAACTGCGGCAGATCAATAAAGTGGTACTCATGCCCGTCAACTTCACCCGGCCGCGGCGCGCGGGTAGTATAAGAAATTGAACGCCGCACCTGCGCATCGTTGGCCAGCAGGCCGCTCACCAGCGTGGTCTTGCCAGCGCCAGAAGGTGCTGCGATGATGAACAAAGTACCAATCGTCATGGTTATCAAAGACAAGAAATGTTGCCAATCAAAGGGGGAAGGATAGCGCACCTTAGCCGACTTTGACGCTATATAAAATAGTGCTCCATTTGACAATCATCAAAATCACGCAGTAATAAATACCAGAGCCAGTTAGAATCACGCCGGAAATTACACGCCATGTTCACGTCCCGCTACCATTCGTTCCTCCATCGCGCAGCCGCGCACCATGCCCGGCTGCTCCTCGTGCTGGGCGTCTTTGCCGTGCTCATGCAAAGCTTGGCCAGCATGGGTTTGATGGGATCGCATCAAGGCAAGTCAGACAGCGATGGAAAGTTTTTCGCCGAGATTTGCACTGTGC
>SCUZ01000098.1 GCA_004322535.1 Rugosibacter sp. | reverse complement strand
CAACTCTCCCTTGTCTTTGTTTTGGCGCATGAGTTTGCGGGATTGCCAACGCGCATCTTCTTCTTGCAGATGGGCAGAATCGAGCATCACCACCTTCGCCAGTTCGCGGCTCGCGGCGGTGGTAATGATTTCACCTTGAAACCCGCGCTTGGCGAGCAGAGGCAGCCTGCCGCAATGATCAAGGTGCGCATGGGTGAGCAAAACAAAATCAATCACCGCGGCGTCAAAGCCGAAGGGCGCTACATTTTCCTCGCTTAATTCACGACCGCCTTGATATAAACCGCAATCAATGAGGATTCGCTTGCCTGCGCTCTCAACAAGATAGCAAGAGCCGGTAACACCGCGCGCCGCGCCGTAGAATGAAAGTTTCATCGACTCCCTTCACGAATGGTTAAGCGCCACCCACTTCGATCTTACGCGCTTCGATTTCTGCTTTTCTACTGATCGCAGCAGGAATGCCGCCAATGCCCCAGTGATCCGGCGTGCAGTTGGCAATATGCACCCGGATACGATTTCGTTCTGTGCCCAAGTTTTTTTCAATCACATCCGTCACGGCAACAATCAATTGATGATGTTGCGCCAGGCTGCGCCCTTCCATCAGGACCATTTCGATATACGGCATCTCAACCTGGCCACGCGGCCGGGTTTTTAAAACCTCACTGGCAGGCTCGCCCGCGATACCCCAAAGATCAGGATCAATCTCGGTAACCCATATCTCCAACCGATCTTTGGGTGCCGCGAGCACCTCGACCATAACCGTTGAAACATCACGAATCACTCGTTTTAAAACGTCTTTCGAGTGGCCTTGCAATACGTTGATATGAGCAACAGGCATACTGATCTCCTTGAAATTCTTACGGCAAACCGTGACGCCGACCAGAATCCAGCATCAAGGACGAGCCGGCCATGGCATCGGCTTCGGGGGCTAAAAGCAGGCAGATGCCCCATGCTACTTGCTCCGGCAAAGTAAAGGCGTGGATAGCTGACTGCTGACGGATTTCATCGAGCACCACGTCAGGTGTCACCCCCCGCTTTGCTGCATTTGCTGTTGCAATGGCGTGGAGGCGTTCGGTTTCTGCCGGGCCGGGTGCAACCAGATGCGCAGTAACGCCGCGGTCGCCCAGTGCCCAGCTCAATTGGCGCATTAAATTAGTGAGCGCGGCATTAGCCACACCTGCTGTTGCAGCATAAGCTGTGGGCTCAAAACCGTAATGCCCGCCTACGGCAACGAGCCGCGAGCCACGCACCAAGTGGCTTTCCACCGCGCGAAAAAGGCGCAGCATGCCTCCGGCTTTAATGTTAACCGCCTGCCCCAACACCAGCGGGCTCGCCTCTAACACGCCACCGGCCACCGGCACGCCCGGCGCATGAATGGCCATGCGCACGGTTTTATCCACGTGTTGCGCAATTGTCTCGATAGAGGAATCCTCACTGATGTCCGCCACGCAATAACGAATATGAGGGGAACTCTCGCTCAGCGACTTGAGCTCTTTTTCTGATCGTCCGACAGCCAACAGATCCAGGCCTGAAGCCACCAGCCGACGTGCGACAAATTTTCCTAACGCGCCGGTAGCACCCACCATAACAGCTAATTCACGGGGATTGTTTGATTCAGTAGTCAAGATTTTCTCCTTTTTAAATGTATTTGCCATATTGTACTCTCTGTATCACCAGCGTCGGCTTTTTAATCAAGCGATTGTTGCGTGACAACCATGATCGTGACTTTCAAGTTCAATTTGCAAGGTAGGATGTGTAATCGAAAAATCACGTTGCAACGCGCCAGCTATCGCCTCAAGCGCCGCATCTCCCGGATGTCCGGCGGGCATCACAAGATGGGCCGTTAGCGCGCACTCTGTTGTGCTCATCGCCCAGACATGCAAGTCATGCACCTCCGTCACACCGGGCTGGCTGCGCAACAAGGCATCCACGGCGGCAAGATCAATCCCATCGGGTACACCGTCAAACAACAAATGCAGCGACTGACGAAACAAGCCCCAGGTACTCATGATGATCACCAGTGCAATGGCCAGACTGGTTACCGGATCAACCCAGGCCCAGCCTCGCCATAGATACAACATGCCCGCAAATACAACACCGAGGGATACCAATGCATCGGCGGCCATGTGCACAAACGCGCCGCGAATGTTGATGTCATGCTCGCGCCCGGCCATGAAGAGTGCGGCGGTAACGCCATTGATCACTACACCGATGGCAGCCACCACGATTACCGTCATCCCCTCGACAGGCACCGGTGAATGCAAGCGATGCGCCGCCTCCCACATGAGCGACCCCATGGCGACCAACAATAAAACGGCATTGGTAAATGCCGCGAGAATGGATGCGCGTTGCCACCCATACGTGTGTCGCGCATCGGGCTCTCGTCTGCCAGCGGCCACAGCGCCCCAGGCCAGCAACAGACCGGCGACATCTGAAAGATTATGTCCGGCATCTGCCAGCAAGGCCAGTGATCCGGCATGCCAGCCGTAGAAGACTTCGATAATGACAAACACCACATTCAGCGTTATGCCAATAATGAAAGCGCGATTGAACGATGCTGCGCCGTGGGTATGCCCATGGCTATGGCTGCTTTCAGAGTGATCATGGGTGTCGCGCATAGAATAGGTTGAGTCAAAGCAGGGCAAAAACTTCGCTTCAAAAATGCTCTGTTGAATTTGCTCGCAGTGCATGCCGATAAAGTTCGACACTGTATCACCCTCGTTACCGACCACTATAGGCACGCCATCGGCAGCATCCAAGTCAGATCGCTTGAATAACTAGTACTTCACAGCAACATGCGCCAGTAATTAGCAGAACTGGCGAAAAAATCGTCATGGATAGACTGCAAAAACCAATGCGGCATCGGAGACATTGCTCATAAAAACCAGCGGCGAAGCAGACATCGTCAGGGCGCTTATTCGCGCATCAGAATCATTTTTATTCCCTCTTCAATTTGACCAAAGAGTTGGCTCATGAACTACGAAGATATTTTGCATGAAGTATGCAACGGCGCGGCAGTCTGCTGCTTGATGGCACCATCTAAAGCGGCATGAATTGATCTTCTTTAAACCTCGGCGATCACCGGCGCATGATCCGATGGGCGTTCCAGCTTGCGTGGCGCTTTGTCAATCACACAGGTGCGACACAAGCTTGCCAGCGCCGGAGTGAGCAAAATGTGATCGATGCGCAAGCCTCGGTTGAGCCGAAAACCCATCTGCCGATAATCCCACCAGGAATATATTTTCTCGGGCTGATCAAACAACCGAAACGCATCGGCCAGCCCCAGCGCGTGCAAATCACGCAGTGCTGCGCGCTCTGGCTCGCTGCATAAAATCTGGTCTTTCCAGACGGCAGGGTCATGCACGTCGCGATCTTCCGGTGCGATATTAAAGTCGCCCAGCAGGGCTAATCGCGGGTGCTGTGCAATCTCTTGCTGGAGCCAGCGAGTCAAGGCTGCATACCATTGCAGCTTGTAGGCATATTTTTCCGAGCCAACGGCTTGCCCATTAGGCATATAGCCGCAAACAATGCGCACACCGTCGACAGTAGCTGCAATCACGCGCTTTTGTGCATCAGAAAAATCAGGGATATCACGCAGGATGTCCGTCATTCCGCTACGCGACAGAATGGCAACCCCGTTGTAGGTTTTCTGCCCGTTATGGACGGCGTGATACCCGGCAGCCAAAAGCTCGGCATGGGGAAATACTTTGTCTTCCATTTTGGTTTCCTGCACACACAGGACATCCACCTGCGTTGCGGCGAGCCAGTCCAGCACATGCGGCAGGCGCACTTTCAAAGAATTCACATTCCAGGTAGCAATCTTCATGGGATTAGTGACCATTTAAAATTCAGGTTCATGGCAGCGGGATTGGCTATTTTTTAGCGCATTGGCCAAGCGCACATACTCACCCACGCCAAGCTCTTCTGCACGTGCTGTAGGCGAGATGCCCAGTGCGGTTAACCCTGCTTCATCGATAAAACCACGCAAGGTGTTACGCAGCATTTTGCGCCGCTGACCAAAAGCGGCTGCGACGATACGTGCGAAGAACGCTTCGTCTCTTGCTGTATCATTTTGGGCATATTGTGCCGTACCGCCAGCGTCGTCCAGTGACGGACTTTTGAATCCGTCTGTGGACAAGACTTTTCTCTTATCCCTTGGAATCAAGCGCACAATCGCCGACATCACTTTAGGTGGCGGTTCAAAAGCATCCGGTGGCACGGTGAACAAGCATTCCATGTGATAGTGATATTGCAACATTACCGATAAGCGACCAAAGTCGCTACTGCCGGGTTCTGCCACCATGCGATCCACCACTTCCTTTTGCAGCATGAAGTGCATGTCATGCACCACCGCTGCGCTCTCGCTCAGGTGAAACAGCAGGGGGCTGGAAATGTTGTACGGCAAATTGCCCACGATTTTCAATGGCCCGGCGCTCTTGAGCGCAGAAAAATCAAAGGCCAGTGCATCCCCTTCGTGCACGGTGAGACGCTCGGCAGGCCAGCGTTGGCGCAGGCGCGCAATCAAGTCACGGTCAATTTCCACCACCTGCAGATGATCGATGCGCGCAAGCAAGGGCTCGGTCAACGCCCCCAGCCCGGGGCCAATTTCAACCACCGTTTCACCCGCGCGTGGCGCAATGGCATCGACAATTTCCTGAATGATCGCGGTGGACACCAGAAAATTCTGGCCGAATCGTTTGCGCGCAACATGGCCGCGCAGTTGACTTGAGGATTGACTTGTTTTTTTATTTGCAGGGTTAGCCATGTCAGATGCGTCGCTCAGTCATGTCGATGGCAGCATCCACCGCAGCAAACAAGCTGTTCGCTGACGCTTTGCCTGTTCCCGCCAGATCAAGGGCTGTACCGTGGTCAACCGAGGTGCGAATAATCGGCAGCCCCAGGGTGACATTGATGCCTTCGTCAAAGGCAGCGTACTTGAGCACGGCCAAGCCTTGATCGTGATACATCGCGAGTTGCGCGTCAGACCCGGCAAGTACACTTTTGGTGAATAAGGTATCCGCCGGCAGCGGGCCGACGAGCTGCATGCCTTCTGCACGCAGCCGATTCAGCACCGGGATAATGACATCGATTTCTTCACGTCCCATATGCCCATCTTCACCCGCATGCGGGTTTAGCCCGGCAACCAGAATGCGCGGCTGGACGATGCCGAATTTGCCCTGTAGATCATGATGCAAAATGCGCAATGTTGATTCCAGACTGGCTTGTGTAATGGCCGTTGGGACATCTTTGAGCGCCAAATGCGTAGTTGCCAATGCCACGCGCAACCCGGCACCCGCCAATAGCATCACAACACGTGGGGTGCCTGTGTGTTCGGCCAGATATTCTGTATGCCCGGTAAACGCAATCCCTGCATCGTTGATGATGCCCTTATGTACGGGAGCCGTCACCATGGCCGAAAATTCGCCCGCAACGCAACCCGCCAGTGCCCTGTCCAGCAGTTGCAGCACATAGTGGGCATTGGCCACATTCGGCTGCCCGGCAATGGCTGGGGCGACCAGTGGCAGATGCAGAATATTCAGGCCACCAATATCCCGCCCGAGCATGCGCGCACGGCTGGCTAATAAATCCCGATCGCCGAGCACCACCAAGGGCACAGGCCATGCACGCATGGCCAACTGGAGGCAGAGCTCCGGCCCGATACCGGCGGGTTCGCCCGAAGTTACGACTATCGGCTTAAAGGTCTTCGAGACGGTCTTCAACATAGGCGCGGTCTCGCAATTGCCGAACCCAGTCCTGATACACCTCGTCGGCTTTGCGTTCGCGCAACACTTGACGCGCAATCATGCGCTGACGCTCGATGCTCATCTCGCCCGTGCGCCGCTCAAGAACCTGGATCAAGTGAAAGCCAAAGGAAGACTGTACGGGCGCGCTGACCTGATTAATCTTGAGGCTATCCATGGCCACCTCGAATTCAGGAACAGTATCTCCTGCGTATAACCAACCTAAATCGCCACCTTTGGAAGCAGATAAATCATTTGAATACTGGCGCGCCAAATCAGCGAAATCAGCACCGTTATCCAACCGCTCTTTAAGCGTTGCTATTTTGTGTTCAGCCTCTGCGGTAGAGACCAGCTCATTCACCTTGATCAGAATATGTCGGGCATGTGTTTGTTTGGCGGCAACGGCCAACGGGTTGGTTTCGCCATTGCGTTTTTCCGTTAATTTAATAATATGAAAGCCTGCCGGGCTGCGTAGAACTTCACTCACATCACCCGGCTGTAATTTTTTTACGGTATCTGCATAAAGCTCGGGCAGACGATCCAGCGGGCGCAGGCCTAGCCCCCCCCCCTTGAGTCCATCAGGTGCTTCCGAAAAACTGGCGGCAACCTTGGCAAAATCTTCGCCGCGATGAATCTGATCCAACGCCGATTGCGCACGCGCACCAATGCGCATTAACTGATCCGGTGTAGGGTTTTCCGGGAGGCGCAACACGATGTGCGATACATTGACCGCAACGTTGTCACTTTTAGCGCCACTGTCGGGATTGTTGATGTAGTTCTCGATTTCACCATCAGATATGGAAGCACGGCGGGTAACTTCTCGTTCGCGCAGGCGTGCCAGCGTGATTTCGCTGCGGATCTCCTCACGAAACTTGCTCCAACTCACGCCGTCTTTTTCAAGTGCCGCACGAAAAGCAGTCAAGGTTAATTTATTGCTTTCAGCAATACGCTGGATCGAGTCTTCCAACTCGCCATCTGTCACCCCAAGCCCGCTTTCTTTGGCGTCTTGCAACTGTACCCGATCAGAAATCATGCGGTCCAGCATCTGTCGCTCAATCACATTTTTCGGGGGCAGCGGCACATTCTGTTCACGCATCTGGCGCTCAATACTGGCCAGACGGCTCTGCAGCTCTTGCATGGTAATGACTTCATCATTGACCACCGCCACGATGCGATCTACTTCCACCGGATTGGTTGATCGCGCATGAGCAAATATAGGCAGCTGTAGCGCAGTAATGAAGATGAGAAAAACTGCGAATGGGGAACGAATGTTCATAGAATAATAAAGGTACTCACTATCCAGGTTCAGGGAGCAAAGGAATCCTCGACCGAATCCGTGTTTCGATTGATAACACCATAACCAGGCACCGCGCGTTTGAGCAATTCCAGTGGGTTAGAGCCAAGCCGCGCAAAACCGTTCAATTCGAGTTGGAAAAAGAGCGACGAATTCACCCGCTGTGTTTGGGTTGCCAGCCGTTGCACAACCACCCGACCAACCCAGCAACCGCCGTCATACTCTAGCCCGGCAACAGATTCTACCAACCGCTTTTCTCTGGTCGAATAGTTATAGCGGCCCACGCCATGCCAGCCGCCACTGATCGGCCACTGGCCGGAAATATCAAATTGGCCGAGTTGATCACGCGTATAGCGATAGCCTGTATTCAACAGCTTGCCCGGTTCAGGTTGATAACGGCCACTGATATTGAATCGCTCCATTTGGCCTAGTCGTGTGTTGTATTGCACACCTGCATCAACATAAGTCTTGGGCAGCACACGCCCGGAAAATGCACCCAGCAGATCCGTCTGCCGGTCGTTACGCAAAACCTCACCAGGCAAGCCCACATGCTGCGTGGTGAAGTAAAGCCGCTGCCCAAAAGACGCACGCAGAATTTCAGCGCCATTGTCCGGATCAAGCAGGCGCGAAGTCAGCATGCCTGTTAACTGATTGGCATCATTGATTCTGTCCCCACCAACATAACGATTTTCTGAAAAAATCTGTGCAAAATTAAAATCTGACAACGCGCTATCAAACACCGGAATCTGGCTTTGATCGCGCTCAGGAATATATAAATAAAACAGCCGGGGTTCTAGCGTTTGCGTCAGCGCCGTGCCAAACCAATCCAGTGGCCGCTCGAATGTCACCCCACTATCCACACTGGCGATAGGCACATTCCGTGTGATGTTATCTGGCACACCCAGCGCTTGTTTATCTAACCGATACCGGGTTGAGTGCACACCAATTTTTGGCGTAACAAAAAACGCTGCGGTTTGCAGGGGCCATGATATTTGCGGATACAACGTAAAGCGTCGACCTTCGGCCAGCGTAGGGTGACTAAAGTTCACATTCTCGCCAGTGAAGGCAAAGCTCATGCCCAGCGGTAAATCGCTGCGGTTGGCATTCACGTTAATTTGCGGCAGCCGTTTATAAGGCGTGACCACGGCCGGCAAAGCCGGGTCTTGCAGCGTTTGATAGCTTTGCGCGAGCACGCTGGCTGACCACCAGCTCGCACCATAGCTTAAGGTGCCCTGACGCAACAAATTGGTTTGCGCAATAATGGCCGAGCTATTGGCCAGATCACTAAAGTAAGTGCCGTCAGATGCCCCATTCAGATTCAGTGAAGCATTCACGCCATAGCCAAGGTATTGGTTGTGCGTTACCGAATAGGCGCTGCGGCGCTTGTCTTCCAGACTGTCATTGGGCAGCAGCTGGCCTAACAAGGTACCACTGTAGGTAGGCTCAAGATAACGATATTCACCATTCCATAACACCCCGCGCTTAGCGATAACACGTGGTGCGATGGTCGCATCCATGTTGGGTGCAATGTTCCAGTAAAACGGCTGGGTGTACTCAACCCCCCCGCGCGTAGTGGACCCTACCGTTGGCGTCAGCAAGCCGCTTTTCCGCTCATTATTGAGTGAGAAACTCAGCCACGGCGAATACAAAATAGGGACGCCTTTGAAGAGCAACGTGGCATTTCTTGCCACACCTTCTTGCTCGGTATAGTCAAGCCGCAAACTGGAGGTGCGCGCAAACCAATCGGGATCGTCGCCTGCCGCTGGCGTGCAGGTGCTGTACGTGGCATCCGTCAGGTGGTACTTTCCCTTGCCTTCAAAATCCATGCGTGAAGCAACCCCCTGGCCGGTAGTCAGCTGCCCGGCAGGCTCTTCACCGGCCGCCCACAATATCGGTGGCGTGCCTGTTTGCGGACGCCGTATCTGGTATTCCGGTTGCTCGAAGAAGCCGGTGTTGTCACCCAGCTTCATGCGCAACTTGGGTCCGCGAATACGATCCCCTTCGTTGGTCAAATTCACATGGCCTTCGGCCTCCACCTCGTCGGTCGCTTGCCAGTGCGTCAGACGATCACTTTTTAGCACTGCACCGCGGCGACGCAATTCAACATTACCTTCGGCAACCATTTTTTCATCTGTTTGGCCAGTCATGTTGTCCGCCGTGAGGAAGGTAGGCAACAGCTCATCCGGCTCTGTGGCATGCGCCAAAAGGCGGCCGGTTGTTTTAAGACTCGGCCCTGGCAGCACGCCAGCTGCCACGTGCGCTGAATACGTTGGCGTTAAATCGGGCTGCGCGGCCACCAGGGGCGGCTCGCGCAAGATAGATGATGGCACAGCCAAAAGCGTGGCCTCGCGACCGCCCAACAGCGCAGGATCAACGAGCAAAGGGGGCAAGGATTTGGCTGTGGCGACTGTGGTAGCTGCAACTTTAGCAACCTCTTTACGCGAGGGAGCCGCCACGACTATGGCTCGTGGCGTAGCCACTACAGCGGGAACTGGGGTTGTAGCTGGAATTGCCATTCCCACTGGCGCTTCTGTTGGCGTGGCCGCCGGGGTTGACGCTCCCCCGCCCAACAGTGCCGGATCAACCTGCAGCTTCGGTAGCGACTCTGCCGCACGTGCGCTCGAGGCTGCACCCAAAAGGCTCACGCCCAGTGACAGCAAGGCAATGAGGTGTCGTCGATAGAATGGTTCGCGATTGCAAAAAAGCATGCCGTGTCTTTTATCAGAATATAGCGGCACAGCAGTGCTGAATAAACACTTTGCTGACCGATGCTAGAATTTTGGATTCTAACACTGCGCCCCTGCCGAAGGACTTCGCCACGGGTTTTTGCGCAAGTTTCCGCGCGCTTACATCAACGCTACATAAAAATCCCCGCCCGCTATGGAACGTCAGCAACAGATTATCGATTGGCTCACGGCTCTTTGGCCGGGGCGTCAATTCTCCCTGCTTCCCGCATCGGCTGATGCCAGCTTCCGCCGCTATTTTCGCGTCACGCTGGATGACGGCAGCACAGCCATTGTCATGGATGCGCCGCCCGCTGTTGAGGATTGCCGCCCATGGCTGCATGTGCAGCAGCTTTTCAGCGTGACGGGCGCGCACGTTCCCAGCATCCTCGCACAAGATATTGAGCGCGGCTTTTTGCTGCTCTCCGATTTAGGTAGCACTACCTACCTATCGCGACTCACGGCGGATACCGCACCGACGATGTATGGTGATGCGATTACTGCGTTGATCAAAATTCAGCAGGTCAGTCGGCCCGGCGTGCTGCCTGATTACGATCACGCTTTGCTTAAACGCGAGCTGGATTTATTTCCTGCTTGGTATCTCGCCCGTCATCATCAACTCACGCTCACCGATACCCTGCGTGCAGAACTTGACACCGTATTCGAACGCATCCTCGTCGTGAATCTGGCTGAACCGCGTGTGTTCGTGCATCGTGATTACCACTCGCGCAATCTCATGCATCTGACCTCTGCCAACCCCGGCATCATTGATTTTCAGGATGCCGTATATGGCCCGATCAGCTACGATGTGGCCTCGCTGTTCAAGGATGCCTACATCACCTGGGATGAAGAAACCACCCTGGACTGGCTGGTGCGCTATTGGGATCAAGCGCGCAAGGCTGGCCTGCCTGTCGCGACAGATTTCGCGCTATTCCACCGCAGTTACGAGTGGATGGGCCTGCAACGACACCTCAAGGTGTTGGGCATTTTTGCCCGCCTTTATCACCGCGATGGCAAAGACGGTTATCTTAAAGATCTGCCGGTCGTTGAACAATACGTGCGCAAAACCTGCGAACGTTACGCTGGGCTAAAGCCAATTCTCAAGCTGCTCGATCAAGTATCCGGGCAAGTGCAGCGGGACGGCTACACCTTCTGATGAAAGCCATGATTCTCGCGGCAGGCCGCGGCGAACGCATGCGGCCCTTGACCGATACCTGCCCCAAACCACTATTGTCTGTAGGCGGCCAGCCGCTGATTGTCCGGCATCTGCAACGCTTGGCGGCAGCAGGGTTCCGCGAAGTCATCATCAATCACGCGCATCTCGGCGCGCAGATTGAAGCGGCCTTGCAGCAAGGCGTGGCGTGGGGGCTGACGATACGCTATTCACCTGAACCCGCAGGCGCGCTGGAAACTGCGGGCGGTATTGCCAACGCACTGCCCTTGTTGGGCGATGCGCCCTTTCTTGTGATCAACGGCGACATTTATTGCGACTGGGATGTGGCGCGCGCAAAAGACGTCTTGGCGGTAAATGATCTGGCGCATCTGGTTTTAGTGGCTAATCCCACACATCATCCAGCAGGCGATTTCATCTTGGCTGATGGGAAGGTCTTGAACCCGTCCCTGGATGTCCCTGATCCTGATGACAAGGCAAATAAATTAACATTCTCCGGCATAGGCGTTTATCGTCCGGCATTGTTCAGCACCATCCCCCGTGGCCGACCCGCAAAACTCGCCCCGTTGTTACGCACGGCCATGACCACCGGCCAGGTTTCCGGCGAACAACATCACGGCCGCTGGATAGACGTTGGCACACCCGAACGACTCGCCGAACTGGATGCACTGCTGACACAACATTCACGATCACTATAATCACCGGCATGGATAACACACCACCACCAAAAAGTACCCGCTTCGCAGCGCATCATCAGCGCCGACTTGCTCTCATTACTCGCATGCAGCAGACGGGCGGTGGTGTTGCCGTGATTCCCACCTCAACAGAGCAAGTGCGCAATCGTGACGCACACTTTCCGTTTCGTGCGGACAGTTACTTTCAATATCTCACCGGCTTTAACGAGCCTGAAGCGACGCTGATCATCGTCGTTTCTGCACAAAACCATTCAGCGCAAAGCCTGCTTTTTTGCCGAGAAAAAAATCCCGAGCGCGAAACATGGGATGGCTTTCGCTACGGGCCGGAAGCAGCAAAAGAACTCTTTGCCTTTGATGACGCTTTCCCGATCAGCGCATTCGATAGCCAATTGGCCGAACTGCTCGCCGATCAACCCGCGCTGTGGTTTTCGCTAGGACAAGATGCCACCTGGGATACGCGCATCACCACCGCGTTGAATGCCGTGCGCGCCCAAACCCGCGCGGGAAAATCAGCCCCCACCGTGATACGCGATGTGCGTGTTGAACTGGATGCCATGCGCTTGATAAAAGACGCCAGCGAGCTCGCCCTGATGCGACGCGCGGGCGAAATTGCTGCCGAGGCCCATGTGCGCGCCATGCGCTTTACCAAACCAGGGCGCCATGAATATGAAGTAGAAGCTGAACTCCTGCATACCTTCCGTCACCATGGCTGTGTAGCACCGGCCTATACATCCATCGTCGCGGGTGGCGCGAATGCCTGCGTGCTGCATTATGTCGGCAATGATCAACTCCTGCGTGATGGCGATTTATTACTGATTGATGCCGCAGGAGAACTCGATGGTTACGCGGCTGACATCACGCGCACCTTTCCCGTGAATGGTCGTTTTTCTGCTGCGCAAGCGGCGATTTATCAGCTGGTGCTGGATGCCCAGCTCGCCGCCATTGCCGCCGTAAAACCCGGTGCCAGCTTTCTCGCACCGCATGAGGCAGCGCTCACCGTGCTCGCGCAAGGCATGCTCGACTTGCATCTGCTGAGCGGTTCATTAAGCGAAGTCATCGAGACAGAAAGCTACAAGAAGTTTTTCATGCATCGCACCAGCCATTGGCTGGGCAAGGACGTGCACGATGCAGGCAGCTATCGGCAGGGCGAACAATGGACGCCGCTGCAACCCGGCATGGTCCTGACCATCGAGCCCGGCTGTTACATTCGCCCCGCCAAGGATGTGCCCGAAGCCTTCTGGAACATTGGCGTGCGCATTGAAGATGATGCGGTAGTAACCACCGACGGCTGCGACATCATCACTGGCGACGTGCCCAAAACCATCGCCGACATTGAAGCCTTGATGCGAGACACCCCTGTCGGCTAAACCGCAATGCCCTCGATACCATCGCCCATTGCTAGCGCAGCCCCAATCAATCATCCCCTTCCGCGGGAAGGAGATCGAGGGGAAGGCCAGTTGATTACCCCCCGCAAGCGCCGCCGAATGGTGGCGATTGCGGGAGGTGGACCAACCGGCATGGCACTCGCCTTGGCCTTGCACCACTATGGCATCCCCGCAGAAATTTTTGAAGCACGCACCCATGCTGAGGTGCGCCAAGACGCCCGCGTGCTGGCACTCTCTGACGGTTCGCGGCAAATTCTCGAGTGGCTGGATACCTGGCCGCAACATGCCGCCACATCAATTCAACGCATCCACATATCCCACCGTGGCGCGCTGGGGCGCACACTTCTGCGTGCCAGCGAAATGGATGTTCAGTCACTGGGTTGGGTGTTACCCGCAGAGGAATTAATCACCACGCTTGAGACCGCAATAAGTCATGCCGGCATTGTGTATCACGAGCAGAAAAAAGTCGGCGCTGGCAAGACGGCAGATTTCGCTCTCACCGCCTGGGCGGAAGGCGCAGTGCATGACACTGACCCAGTGCATGACGTGACTGCGCACGATTACGCGCAACACGCCGTGCTGTGCCAGACGCACACCGCACAACCGCACCATCACATCGCATGGGAACGCTTCACCGAGGAAGGACCAGTGGCTTTACTGCCGCTGGGTAATGCCTACGCCGTGGTACTCACCTGCGCAGCGACAGACGCCGCACGAATTACCGCGCTGAGCGACGCTGATTTTCTCGCCTTGCTGCAACAGCGCTTTGGCGCACGGCATCGATTCACTTCTGTCACCCCGCGTGAAAACTTTCCACTGGGCTTGCGTTACCGGCAGCAGACCGTGGCTGAGCGTCAAGTCTGGCTGGGCAATGCCGCACAAACGCTGCACCCCGTTGCCGGGCAGGGGTTTAATCTGGCCTTGCGTGACGTGTGGGAGCTCGCGCGTACGCTCCACCACACCCCTGACCCAGGCAGCGCCCAGCTGCTCGCCACTTACGCCAAGCACCGTCAGCTCGATCGGCGCGGCGCCATTGGCTTCACCCATGCGCTCATCCACATTTTTGCATCCACCTTCCCGCCGGTACGCCACGCCCGGGGCATGGGGCTGCTTGCACTGGATTTATTTCCCCCGCTGAAAGATTTCGTTGCCCGGCGCATGATCTTCGGTGCGCGTGCCTGGTAAGCGTGGCATAAGTCAACCCGGCAATTTATTCGTCACTGTTCAAATTTTGACCGCTTTACGTTAGAATCTGCCACCCATCCCGGCTCACTTCTGCTCACTTTCACCTTTCCACACCATGGATTTTCTTGGTTTCCAGTTGAGCAACAATCTATTCGTCGCGCCTATGGCCGGAGTGACTGATCGTCCTTTTCGTCAACTGTGCAAGCAACTGGGTGCGGGCTTTGCCGTGTCGGAAATGGTCACCTCCAATTCATTGCTTTATGGCAGTGCAAAAACGTTGCGTCGTGCGAACCACACTGGCGAAGTCAGCCCGATTTCCGTGCAGATTGCGGGGGCCGACCCAAAAATGATGGCAGAAGCAGCCCAATACAATGTCGATCACGGCGCGCAGATTGTTGACATCAACATGGGCTGCCCGGCCAAAAAAGTATGCAATGTCATGGCCGGCTCAGCCCTCATGCAGCACGAAGCGCTGGTCGCCAAAATCCTCGAAGCCGTGGTTGCTGCCGTGCCCAATACGCCGGTCACGCTGAAATTTCGCACGGGCTGGAATAGCGAAAACAAAAATGCCCCGACCATTGCCCGCATCGCCGAAGAATCCGGCATTCGTGCCATCGCCATTCATGGTCGCACACGCGCTGACCAATACATGGGCGAGGCCGAATACGACACCATTGCACTGGTCAAATCACTCGTGTGCATTCCGGTGATCGCCAATGGCGATATCACCACACCGCAAAAGGCCAAGTTTGTGCTCGACACCACGGGTGCTGACGGCGTGATGATAGGCCGCGCGGCGCAAGGGCGGCCCTGGATCTTTCGCGAAATTGCGCATTACCTAAGCACGGGCGAGATTTTGCCACCCCCTCGGGTGGCTGAAATTCATACCGTGCTGCGCCATCACCTGGCGGACCTGTATGAATTTTACGGCGAAGAAACCGGGGTCAAAATTGCACGCAAGCATATCAGCTGGTACACCAAAGGCATTGCCAGCGCGGCACACTTTCGCTACGCCATGAACCAAATACAAAATCCGGTGGCACAATTAGCTGCAACGGATGAGTTTTTTTATGCGCAGGCGGCAGCTAACGAGCGCCTGCTATTTGACGAAAAATTTGTCGAGGCACAAGCCGCATGAGTAGCGAAATCTCTGACTGCATACGCCGTAATCTCAAGCGTTATTTCCGCGACCTGGACGGACAAACACCCCACGCGCTGTACGACATGCTGCTCAAAACCATGGAGCTGCCACTACTTGAAGTGGTCATGGAACAAGCCGAAGGTAAACAAACTGTCGCCGCAGAAATTCTCGGCATCAGTCGCGGCACGCTACGGCGCATGCTGCAAGACCATAAACTTTTGTAATTCATCTTCGAGGTTTCAATGAAAGTCACTCAAGCGCTCATCAGCGTTTCCGATAAGCATGGCATTGTCGATTTTGCACGCGGCCTGACGCAACTCGGCATCAAACTGCTCTCCACCGGCGGCACCGCCAAACTGCTGCGCGAGACCGGCTTACCCGTCACCGATGTTGCCGACTACACGGGCTTTCCCGAGATGCTTGATGGCCGCGTCAAGACGCTGCACCCGAAAGTGCATGGCGGCATTCTCGGCCGCCGCGATCTGCCCGAACATCTGGCAACGATGGCAGCGCACGGCATTGCGCCGATCGACCTGGTCGTCGTGAATCTGTACCCTTTTCGAGAGACCGTCGCCAAGCCGAACGTGACGCTGGATGAAGCGATTGAAAACATTGACATCGGCGGCCCGACGATGGTACGCGCAGCGGCCAAGAATCATGGCAATGCAGCAGGCGGGGTGGGCATCATTACCGATCCGGCTGACTACGCGCCGGTGCTGGCGGAAATTCAGGCTACCGGCAGCATGGCTTACTCGACGCGCTTTGCCCTGGCGAAAAAAGCCTTCACCCATACCGCCCGCTATGATGCGGCGATTGCCAACTGGCTGACGGCACTGGACGATAAAAATCAACCCGGTTTGTTTGCCGATAATTTGCAACTCGCTTTCGACAAAGTGGAAACCCTGCGCTATGGCGAAAACCCGCACCAGCAAGCGGCGTTCTACAAAGAAGCAACACCGCTCGCAGGCAGCATCGCCAGCTATCAGCAATTGCAGGGCAAGGAACTCTCCTACAACAACATCGCCGACGCAGATGCGGCATGGGAATGCGTCAAGGCCTTCTCTGATCAGATGGCCTGCGTCATCGTCAAGCATGCCAACCCGTGTGGCGTAGCGGTGGGCAGCAGCGCGGAAGAGGTTTACCGTAAAGCCTTCAAGACTGACCCGACATCGGCTTTCGGCGGCATTATTGCCTTTAATGTGGCCATCGACGAAAGTGCCGCGCAGGCGATTGCCGGCCAGTTTGCCGAAGTCATCATCGCGCCGGAAATCACACCTGCCGCGCGTGCGGTTTTTGCCACCAAGCAAAGCCTGCGCGTGCTGAAAATAATCGGCGCCGGGAGTATGGCGCCTACTGTGCAAACATTTGACTACAAACGCGTCGGCGGCGGCCTGCTGGTGCAAACGACAGATGACGCACGCATTGCGCCAGGCGATCTTAAAATCGTCACCCGTCGCCACCCCACGGCAGACGAAATGCGCGATCTGCTGTTTGCCTGGCATGTGGCCAAATACGTGAAATCAAATGCCATCGTGTATTGCAAAGACGGCATGACCATCGGCGTGGGCGCCGGGCAAATGAGCCGCGTGGATTCTGCACGCATCGCCGCCATCAAGGCGGAAAACAACGGACTGACGGTGGTTGGCTCGGTGGTTGCGTCCGATGCATTCTTCCCCTTCCACGATGGCCTTGATGTGCTCGCCCAGGCCGGGGCCACTGCCGTGATACAGCCCGGCGGCTCGGTACGTGATGCTGAAGTCATTGCTGCCGCAGATGAGCAAAATATCGCGATGGTATGCACTGGCGTGCGACATTTCCGCCACTAAACGGGATATCTGGAAATGCACAATTTTCTACGCACACTTGCCATGGCCTGCGGGCTGCTTGTTGCCTTACCTGCCCACCCCGTACTCGCCGCTGATACGGCCCTGCCGGGCTGGCTGGATCGCGTCGTGGATGAAGTCACGACGACCGCGCGCGATGGCACCTCTGAAATTTATTTTCCGGTGCATACCTACCATATACGCTGGGCCTATACAAAAGAGAAAATTGATGACTTCCAGGAAAATGCGCTGGGCCTCGGCTATGGTCGTGGCCGGTTTGACGAAAAAGGCAACTGGCATGGCCTGTATGCCATGGGTTTTCAGGATTCCCACTACAAGCCCGAGTGGCTGGCCGGTTACGGCTGGAAAACTTACTGGCGCCTGAGTGAAAACGCGCGTTTTGGCCTGG
>SCUZ01000097.1 GCA_004322535.1 Rugosibacter sp. | reverse complement strand
GGCAATGGCGGGCAAGGTATGCATAGTGGAAGTCGAGCATATCGTCGAGACAGGGGCGCTGGACCCGGATCAGATCCATTTGCCGGGAATTTATGTGCATCGCATCGTGCATAACCCGAACCCCGAAAAGCGCATCGAAAAAATCACTCTCAGAGAAAAGGCGGGAACCTGATCATGGCCTGGAATCACGATCAAATGGCAGCACGCGCAGCCCAGGAATTGCAGGATGGCTTCTATGTCAATCTGGGCATTGGCTTGCCGACACTGGTGGCCAATCATGTGCCCGGCCACATGGAAGTGTGGCTGCAAAGCGAGAATGGCATGCTCGGCATTGGCCCGTTTCCGACAGAAGATGAAGTGGATGCCGATCTGATCAATGCGGGAAAGCAAACGGTGACGACTTTGCCTGGCTCATCCATTTTCGGCAGCGATGAGAGCTTTGCCATGATCCGTGGTGGCAAGGTGAACCTGAGCATACTCGGTGCCATGCAAGTGAGTGAACAAGGCGATCTGGCGAACTGGATGATTCCCGGCAAGATGGTCAAAGGCATGGGCGGCGCGATGGATCTGGTGGCCGGCGTCAAGCGCGTCATCGTGCTGATGGAGCATGTCGCCAAAAAGAAAGATGGCAGCGAAGACCTGAAAATTCTGCCCTCTTGTACTTTGCCACTGACAGGCAAGGCAGTCGTTGATCGAATCATCACTGATCTGGCGGTGATGGATGTCACTCCAACAGGGTTGAAAGTGGTTGAGCTGGCGCCGGGAGTGACGCTGGAACAGCTGCAGGCGAAGACGGGGGTGAAGCTGTAATAGGTTTAGGTCTGCTGGTACAGATGGGAGTATGCGTCACTTCACTGCTCACAAAAAGTCGGCGCTGGTGAGACGGCGATAACTGCGGGGCATCCACTAATCATCTTGTCAAATTCCTGAGCTATGCCGACGAAATTTGGGGTTGATGGGCATTCGCCGATTACCTTGGCTACTGCGGATTTTATTTTTTCGCGGTCAGTTGTGCTTAGCGTAGCGCCAGCCGGCCCGGTAGTGGGGATGTCATTCCATGGGCAACCAGCGCTTCGGCGTTGCGTTCCACCCAGGTGCGATTCTCAAGTTCTTCGAGCATACGGGCAAGCAATTGCTCGGCTTGTGCTGGAAATTAATCTGCTGTTTATAAGGTTCAAGGCGATCCAGCCAGGCCTTAACAATACAAAAGGCGCCCGCGGGTTTTCAGTGCAGCAGGCGCCCGGCAGGCGGAAACAGCTCGTTGATAATTTCCGGGCCGAAGCGGTATTCATGGCCGCAGATTTCATCCGCTATGGAAATCATTTCAGCATCGGCGAGGATGTCGGCTACTTCGTCACGGCCCATGGAAAGTAACAGATTACGTATTTTCTCTTCATCACGCGGGCAATGCCAGGTGACCATGCGCGGTGGGTAAACACGGATATTCTCCGTGTTAAACAAGCGGGTGAGCAGCGTTTCCACCGGCAGCGCTAACTCTGCCGGTTGCAGCGTGTTGGCGAGTTGCTCGATGCGGTTCCAGCCATCTGCATCGCACAAGTCAGCGTCGGGCAGTTTTTGTAAAAAGAGTCCACTGGCTGTTTCAGCATCCGCCGCTAGCCACAGGCGTGCGGGCTGCTGTTCGGATTGCGTGAGGTAATGCTCAAAAATAGCAGCCATCGTTTCACCGTCATTCGGCACCAGACTTTGGTAGGGCTCGGCGTGGGCGGTTTGCAGCGTGAGCATGAGCTGGCCATCGCCGAGTAGCTTTTTTGCCGAAAAAGTCTTGTCCAGAGACGGGTTCAAAAGTCCGTTACTGGACGGCGCTGGTGACATGGTGGCTTCTTGATTTGCAGGCTCTAACGTACTGCGCGCCATGCCACGCAGGCGTAATTGCTCATCGCAATCCATCACCAATAAGGATACGGGCCCTGTGCCCTGTAGCTGAAAGCGCACGCGGCCCGGTGTTTTCAGATTGCTGCCAATGATGGTGGTGACAGCGGCCAGCTCACCCAGCAAGTGGCGCGTTGCCGGGGCGTAATCGCGCACAGCGCACAGCGAGCGCCAAGCGGGCCCGAGTTGAACGAGGCTGCCGCGAATGTCGAGGTCTTCAAACAGAAAGCGATGAATGGTGTCCATAAGGCATTAGCGCACGAAGCTGTCAAACAGGGTGGGGTCGAAGCCGACCAGTAGCTGGCCTGCGTCATTTTCAACCAGCGGACGGCGAATCACGCTGGGGTTTTCCAGCATCAGGGCGACGGCTTG
>SCUZ01000096.1 GCA_004322535.1 Rugosibacter sp. | reverse complement strand
TAAAAAATCTTCTTGAGTTCTTCTTCAAACAACGCTGCGTCGCCAAAGACTTCCTTGGGAATCTGGTTGACCTTGGCGGGCCAGATGGCCGGTGCCTCGCCTGTGTAGGTGCCTGTGTAGGTACGTGTTGAATGTGCTGACATATGAATGTCTCCTGATTAAAAAAATGTGTTCATGTTGCTATCCAAAACCACAGCATTGTCGAGCTTCAGCTCACGCAATGCGAGTCGCCAGCCTTGCGCAGTTTCACATCAGAGGTCACGACGAATGTCATAGCCTCGCGCCCCGAACGTGATCAATCAATCGTCCGAGGTCAGACGGCAGCCCGGTACCGCGCCATGCGACATGCTGGTCCGGACGCACGAGCACCAAGGGAACATCGTAAACCGACGCAGCAGCCTTTTCTTCCTCCAGATCAATAATCTTCAGCGGAAGACTTGCAGCACGCGCCGCTCGCTCCAGAGCACCAACGTCAATAGACCGATCGCAGCGTAACAGCGAGTACCCTTGACCCAGTCTGTCGTAAAGAGAGGCTCCATCGTTCAGCCAAATGTGCGGTGTCCGACACCCGGGACAGGTTGAGGGGGTGTAGGTGCCCAAGGTATAGGTCGGCGGTTTTCCCGAATCGTAGACAATGATCGGGGAATCCTCATAGAAATATCCGAAGTTCAATCCCATGCAGGCAAATTGAGGGCCGTCCGTCTCCACCATGTAGCGGCCGATTTTCTCGCGTACCGCCCGCCCCTCCTCACTCGCCTCCTCTATCTTGGGCGGAACTGTCACGTTGTTTCTTTTCCGAATCTGCATTGCGATCGCTGATACCTGGTCGAGAATGGGTCGGCGCTCGAGTTCATACGTTCGCAATAGGCTTTCATCCGCCCAGCCGTTGATCACGGCTGCCAGCTTCCAAGCCAGATTCGCCGCATCGGCAATCCCGGCGTTCATTCCATAGCCCGCCATGGGCAGCCAGTTATGCGCAGCGTCACCGAGGACAAAAATATTGCCACTGGAGAATTTCTCGGCAAGAAGCCGACGGCCGGCCCAGGGTTTTTTGCTATGGATAGTGAAATCGATATCGTCGCCAATACACGCCCGTACGGCGCTGTCCCAATCAAAGCTCTCTTCATCCGGTTTTTCAGAAAAGAATGTGTTGACGACCCATTCGTCCTGTCCGTTTAGTGCGACGATGGCACCGGTCTGCCGTGGATTAATGATCCAGTACATCCAGGCTGGACTACAACCCGCCTTTTTCAGCAGATCTGGTGCAGTGATGGTCGCCATCATCGCGTGCATCAGGTTGTCATCACCCTGCAACTTGATACCGAGCGTTTGGCGAACCATACTGCGCGCACCATCGCAGCCGGCAACGAAACGCGCCTCGAACTCCTGGGTGTTTCCGGTGGTCAAGTCGGTGCCACCAACCCGCGCGGCTCCGTCAAGATGGGTAATGCCGTCCACACGAAAGTTGGAGATGATCGTCAGTTTGTCGAAGGTCGTTGCATGCTGAAACAACACCGGCTCGAGATAAACCTGATTAACTCGATGCGGAGGTTCCGGTGTGGGCCATCCGCCATCCGCATACCCTTCGTCATTAAAACGATTGGCCCGAGACGGAATGCGCACGCGCCCAAGCTCGTAGCCGCATAGGCTAGTCGTATAGGCCACGTCATGAGGATAATCAGCCGGTAAACCGGCGTCGCGAACTTTTCCAGCGATACCAAGCCGGCGGAAAACTTCCATCGACCTCGCGGCAACATGATTGCACCGAGCATCAGGCGGTTCCGAAGCGGCCCGCTGCTCGACGAGCAGGGTTTCCACCCCGCGCGACGCGAGATCCATGGCCAGAGTCAGCCCTACAGGCCCGCCACCGACGATCAGCACCGGAACTTGCGTGGGCTTCCGGGATTGACCAGCTAATCGATCATTCATAATCTATTCGACTCACACTAACATGAGTCAGCAGATCATGAAGTAATTCCCAGATAACCACAGTAATTCTCCCAGAAGCCGATGATCGGGGCTTCGGTAATCATGTGTTCAACATTCTCTGCGCGCCCGCCACCCATGGCAAGAAGTGACGTTTTATTGCCATCCCGCACCACGGCCTCCTGCACGATCTCGACCGCTTCGCCATCTTCCATAGAAATCAAACCGGCTGGCCCGATCAGGTTGGACTGCTTCATGCGGATCATCTGCATTTCCTCGTCGTCATCCTCATAGCCGAATTGTGTCCAGACAATTTCAAAAGCATCTGGCCCATAGGTCACCGACTGACGTACGGCCAAGGTGTTGGCAATCTGCTGCAAGAGCAGGTTTGGAAATATGGCATTGATAATGAGCGTTGAGCCATCATCGAATTCTTTTCTGCCTGCGAGAATGCTTGGGTCTTGCAAGTGAAAATCAGTGTTGTAAGAACGTACATCTTTATAAACTTCTTTATCTTCGCTTTCACTCGCGGGGGCGTCTGTTGCAACAACTTTTATAACCGAATGGCGCTTTGAGGCATCCATGTGTGTTGTTCCGGCTTGCGTTGCACGGTAAAGGCCAAAAGTGTTGTGAAACAGATGCAGCAAGCTACCGTGATAGGGATCTCGCGTGTTTTCAGCATAGAGCTTCCAGTTGCCATGCACATATTGGCGCTGATCACCCATGATCCGAATCGGGCGATTGAAAATCCTCTGGATTGTAGCGACAACTTCTTCGCCGAGATAATCAATTAACGGCTCAACCGTGCTCGAAAAGCTGGCAAAAATAACGCCATTCAGAGTTTCGACGCGCAGTGCATCCAACCCAAAGTTCGCCATATCAAACTCAGCTGGCATACCGCCTTGGCCACGCACGCCACGCCGCATGGGCACACCACGTAGTGCGCCCGTGAGATCGAACGACCATTGGTGATACACGCAGTCAAATGACTTCACATTCCCATGCGGTTCACGCACTAAAAGTGCCCCGCGATGCGCACAGCGATTTTTGAATACACGAATCTGGCCGGCTTGGTCACGCGTTACAATGACGGGTGTGTCACCAATTGCTGTGGATTTAAAGTCGCCTTTATTGGGTAACTCGGCTTCCAGGCCGACAAATGACCAGGTCTCGCCACGAAAAATCTTTTCTTGCTCTTTGTCGTAATAGGCGCGATCAGTAAACACTTCATACGGGACGCGAAAACCTTCCGGACTAGATGTCCAACGCTGCTCGAAACTTTCCATAGGTGCGTTCATGATGTCATCCTCCTTCAGATGGGGGCAACGAGCAGCGTATCGACACGATGCGTATCGACCACAACCCGTTTTTCAGAAAATTTAAGCTCGCCATTGCTCAATACAACGCGATCAACATATTTTCCGGCGCTGAAAATATCTGTCTGACCGGTACGACGGGTTTGCAAAACAACGTAGTTGCTCTGCACTTGCAGGCACTCTGCATCAGCCGACTGGATTAGCACATTTGAAATGATATGGCGGTACCAGCGCTGCGGGTAGATATTGGCTTCACGCAGTGAAACGATGCGATCAACCAGCATGCCACGGCTGGTGCAAAACATCAGCGCCAGCGGCATGCCACGCTCCACGTTTTCGCGAGTGATGATCTCGTAACGGCACGCATCCAACGTGAAAAATTCTGGCCAATTTTCCAGGTCATCCTCATCAATGCACGCCACATAGCGGCTGAGCAATCGTTCAACCCGCCACTGCGTCTCCATGGCTGACCAGCTATTCCAGGTAAAATCATCCAAAGGTAACAGCGCCTTTGCTGCTTTATCTGTAGTGGATGTACTCGATAGCGCCTCAGAAACCGGACTCATTTTCTTCTCCTCAAAACGGAAACACGATATAGCGTGGCAGCACATCGGCGTCATACACGGCACGCCGTTCGCGGAACACGGCGCGGACTTTGTCACCCTCCCCCTGAATATCGATCAGATCGCGATATTCTCCGCTGGTGAGTATCGTGGTGGCACCCCCCTCGGGGGTCATCATGATCATGAAGCCGGAGGTGGCACGGTATTGGTTATTGCCTGCTGACTCACAGCTCAAGCGCTGGATGAAGTGACGCGTGCGATAGGGTTGATAGGTGCCTGCCCAGACTTTGGTGACAAACGAGACGCGATCATCAATCCGGCCGCGGCAGTCGTCGTACATCAGCGCCAAAGGCAAACCCCGCCGGTCGTTTTCGGCCGAGATACAAAAGTAGCTGGCTTCATTGCTGGCAAAGGTGGCAGCCCAGGCGGCCATGTCGCCTTGGTCTAATGCGGCGACATAGGCCGTGTGAAGCGCGTCTATGGCGCTGGTATGTGCGGCGGTCACTGCCTGGCTCATTGCTCTCCCTCCCGTTTGAAACCCATCACTTTGCGGTAGTGTTCCCAGCGCGGTAAATTGCCGGTCTCATCGTTCTGCTTCACGTCCGTCGGGATTTCCGTCAGGCTGGTCACGCCTTTCTGGAATTCAGCAAAGCCGGGGGTTTGGTTACCGATATGGATGCGCTGGAAGATGGCGGCATCTTCCATGCTCACCATGCCGCAGGGGCCCAGCAGGTTGGACGACTGGCGGATGCGGTGCTGCACTAATTCCTCACTGTCGTCCTCATGCGCAAAGTAGGCATAATGAACCTCAGTCACCTCATGGCTGCGCGCAATGGCAAAACGCAGGTTGATCACGTCCATGTGCTTGGTCATGACTGTCATCGGAAATAGCTGCGTGATGACTGAGCCTCGTTCAGGGTTACTGCCTTTGAACGCGATCAGCGAAGGATCCTTCAGGAACCCGTTGCCGGTCGCAGGCTTTAATTCGGCTTCAAAAATAACATGACCATTCTCAGTCATGCGCTGAAAGCCCTTGCCACCCTGCCAGTTCAGCAGGCGAAACCCGGTGTGCAACAACGGGGCATGATAGCCATCGTTATCGTTGTAGCCTTTCCAGTTCGAGGCATAGCGCACTTTCTGGTAACCCAGCAGCTTGAGACGGCCATCACCGCCGAGTAATGCAGTCAGGGTGGGTAGCGCAGATTCTCCCAGCCACTCTTTCAGCGGGGGGGTGTTCTTCCCCATCGTGACCAGGATCAGTCCAAGATACTGATCGGTTTTAACCTCGACCAGACCAAAGTTCTCCTGCTTGAAATCCGGCGCGAATTCCTTGGATCCCGGGCAGGCGGCCAGCGTGCCGTCCAGCGAAAACAGCCACCGGTGATAGGGACACTCAAACTCCTTGCGGTTGCCGCTGACGGAGGTTTCCAGTTGGTTGCCGCGGTGGGTGCAGCTGTTGAAAAATACCCGGACCTGGTTATCCTTGCCGCGGGCAATCAAGAGCGGCACTCGGCCCAGATCAAAGGTCTTGAAGTCGCCAATGTTGGGGACTTCGGCGGTGTGGCCAACCACATGCCACGTGTCGCCATAAAAAATCTTCTTGAGCTCTTCTTCAAACAGTGCCGCATCGCCAAAGATTTCCTTGGGAATCTGATTGACCTTCGCAGGCCATACTTTCGGCGCCTCGCCTGTGTAGGCGTGTGTTGAATGTGCTGACATATGAATGTCTCCTGATTAAAAAAATGTGTTCATGTTGCTATCCAAAACCATGGCATTGTCGAGCTTCAGCTCACGCAATGCGAGTCGCCAGCCTTGCGCAGTTTCACGCCACACATCTCGACGCCCCGCCACAAAGCGTTTTTCTTCACCATCAATCCGACTGCGATGAATGGTTACTACGGAATACACCTCTGCTTCATTGGCTTCTGCGCCTTGCCAGATTTCAACATTGCTGATGATGCGACGTACGTTGTTGCGCGGATCTTCCGCCCACACCAGCCCGGACTGCAAGCGCCCAACACGCATGGCCAAGCGGGCTTTGGTGTCATCAAAAATATAACCCGCACCAAACGCCAATGGCGCACTACGGTCTTTACGAAACCGCCGCTCAGTCACCGGCATGCGGTAACGGACATCGTCTTCGAGCAAGGCCAGCCATTCGTTAAAACGTTCGTCGTCCAGCAACCGCGCTTCATAAAACAGCTGCTGCTGGATGGCGAGGTGTTTATCCACGGCCAGCATCACCGGCACTTCAAGCGGTTTGGACAGTGCGCTGTTCATCTTTCGCCTCCAGCGGGTTCAGGTTGTATTGGGGCACTTCAGACCAATCCTTGGCCTGCATGTGTTCTTGCCAGCGGCGATAAAAATAGCGCTGGTTGTGTTCGCTCACGATGCCAGAAGCAATATCGCCCGGCAGCCCGGCACGCTGGCCCGAGCGCCCCAAGGCCATGTTGGTATACACCGGCATCTGGCGTGTGCGCCAGCCACGGGATTGCGAAGTACATGAGGCCAGGTTGTCGCCATC
>SCUZ01000095.1 GCA_004322535.1 Rugosibacter sp. | reverse complement strand
AAAAATTATCAAGCATTTTGGTGAAGATCTCTCCAGCAAAAAAATTGCCCTGTGGGGGCTGGCCTTCAAACCGAATACGGATGACATGCGCGAAGCACCGAGCCGTGTCCTCATCGAGGAATTGTTCAAGCGTGGCGCGACGGTATGCGCCTATGACCCCGCTGCGATGCACGAAACCCAGCGTATTTACGGCACTGAGCCGCGGCTTGAATATGCCCAGAACCCCATGGATGCACTCGAAGGCGCAGACATGCTGGCGATTGTGACGGAGTGGAAAGAATTCCGCGCGCCGGATTTTTCCGCCATCAAGGCCAAGCTCAAAACGCCAGTCATCTTCGATGGCCGTAATCTCTACGACCCCGCACATGTCCGCGCTGCAGGGCTGATTTATTTCGCTATCGGACGTCACTAGTTACAACCACCGATACGTGCTGCAAACAGACAGCAGACCATGATCGTCCACCGCTTTGATCACTTCACCGAATTTCGGGCAGCCATAGGTGAAAAACCCGCAGAGCAGGCCAGCGATCATGGCGCGCTTTTCCAAACCACCGACTGGTTTGAATTGCTCGCACAACATGGCCTGCCCGCAGGTATGCATCCGCAATGGCTGCTGGTCACGCACGATGGATCACCTGTTCTTGGCTTACCGTTGATTCAGGAACACGGCAGGCTCACCAGCCTGAGCAACTTCTACACGCCACTGTATGCACCCGTGATATTGCACAATGCTTTAAACGCAACCGATTGGCCGGTGGATTCTGTGCCCGCGCGCGCGCTTGGCGCGATCACTCATTTTTTGCGTTACAGCGATTTTTTTGCGGCGCGCCCGGCCAGCATCCAATTGCAACCGCTCGATGCTACTGGCGCCTTTTATTCCGCCATGCGCACCGCGCTCACCACGGCGGGTTACGCGGTCGACCACTATTTTTGTTTTGGCAATTGGGTCCTGCCCTGCCGTGACCTGCGCTTTGCCGATTACTTTGTGCAACGCCCTTCTGCCTTACAGAACACGGTGCACCGCGCACGCAAAAAACTCGATCGCGCAGGTGCATGGAAAATAGACATTCACACACAGTCGGGGGAACCACTCGATACGGCGATTACCGCTTTTGAAACCATCTATCAGCGCAGTTGGAAACCTGCTGAAGCCTTTCCTGATTTTGTGCGCAGGCTGTGTGTTCTCGCCGCGCAAAAAGGCAAACTGCGGCTGGGTCTTTTGTCGCTCGATGGCATCGCCATCGCCAGCCAGATCTGGTTGGTGGATCAGGGCAAGGCCTTCATTTTCAAACTCGCTTACGACCCCGATGCGGCGCGCTACTCGCCGGGATCGCTGCTCACCGCTACCCTGATGGAACACGTGCTGGATTTTGATGCCGTGGATGAAATTGACTATCTGAGCGGCGATGACGCCTACAAACAAGACTGGATGACCCATCGTCGCGAGCGGCATGGGCTGATTGCGTTTGACCTCGCAACACCACGCGGTATTTGCACCGCAGCGCGTCACTATGGCGGCAGAAAATTCCGCGCCTGGCGAGCCGGCAAAACAACATGACCAGCATGCTATTGCCCGATCTCATGCGCAACGCCGCGCAGCGCACGCCACAAGCGCTGGCATTAATTGATGGCGCACAAGAAATCACCTATGCCGAGCTTTGGCAGCAAACCGAACAGTGCGCGCGAGCACTCGCAGCGCTTGGCTTGATGCCCGGCGAACGCGTCGCGGTGTATCTCGAAAAGCGTCTGGAAACCGTGCTTGCCTGCTTTGGCACGGCCCATGCCGGCGGCCTCTTCGTGCCGATAAATCCGATTCTGCGTGCGGAACAAGTCGGCCACATTCTGCAGGATTGCAATGTCGCCATCCTCGTCACCTCCGCTGCACGCCTCGCCTCCCTTGAGCCTTTGCTTCCCCATTGTGCCGCGCTGCGTCAGATCGTTGTAGTTGATAATGAAGGCATCACGCACACGAACCTCTGCCAGCACTGGTCGGCGCTCTTAAAAGACGCTTCATTGCCGCTTTCTGCCGTGTTACCGGAGCCGACTTTTCAAGTCATGCCCAAGGGCACGGATAGTCCCTCGCAAACCTCCGCCGACAAAAATGCCGTGGCAATTTTCTACACCTCGGGCAGCACCGGCAAACCCAAAGGCGTGGTGATCTCTCACCGTAATTTCGTGATCGGCGCGCAAAGTGTCGCGCACTATCTTGATAATCGCCCGAACGACCGCCTGCTCGCGGCCTTGCCCTTGTCGTTCGATGCCGGATTCAGTCAGCTCACCACCGCGTTTCATGTCGGTGCCTGCGTGGTGTTGCACAATTACGTGCTGCCGCGTGATTTGCTGCGTGCCTTGATTGAAGAACGCATCACCGGCCTTACCGCCGTGCCGCCGTTGTACATCCAGCTCGCACGATGCGACTGGCCCGCGGGTTGCGCCGAGGCCTTGCGGTATTTCGCCACCACCGGCGGGCGCATGCCGGGTGACACGCTGGGACGTTTGCGAGAAAAAGCGTCGCATGCGAAACCTTTTCTGATGTACGGCCTCACCGAAGCGTTTCGCTCAACCTATCTGCCGCCTGAAGAAGTTGACCGGCGGCCCGATTCGATCGGCCGAGCCATTCCCCATGCCGAGGTGCTAGTGCTGCGCGCCGACGGCACGGTCTGTGATGACAACGAACCCGGCGAACTCGTTCATCGCGGCCCGCTGGTCACCCTCGGTTACTGGAACAATCCAGAAGCCACCGCCGAGCGCTTTAAACCCTTGCCGGCACACATCGACCCAACCGCTACCGAGCGCGCCGTTTATTCCGGTGACACCGTGCGGCGGGATGCCGAAGGCTTTCTCTACTTTGTGGGACGGCGGGATGACATGATCAAAACCTCCGGCTATCGCGTGAGTCCCACTGAAATTGAAGAAGTGCTCTATGCCTTTGAGCTAGTCGCCGAATGCGCCGCTTTTGGCATACCGCACAACACTTTGGGTGAAGCGATTCATGTCGTCGTCGCCCTCACCGCAGACGCCAATAACGAAACGGCGAGCGAAACTGCGCCCGCCACTTTGCTCGCCGAGTGCCGCCACCGTTTGCCGTCTTATATGGTTCCGGCCATGATCACTATTTATCCCGGTCCATTGCCACGCAATGCCAATGGCAAGATCGATAGGCGTACACTGGCCGCTACCCTGGCGGCTATCGCAGGCAAAACCGCTACCCATCAAAAATCTTAACGCGATGCATACCTTGTCTTTTCCTCACGATGCACACACCTTCGGCGGCCAGCCGATTACCCAATTAGCCAGTGAGCAGGGCACGCCGTTTTATGCCTACGACAGCCAGCGCATCACGCAACGCATTGCCGATTTACGCGCGGCTTTACCCCAATCCATTGGCATGCATTACGCGATCAAGGCCAATCCATTCCTGCCTTTAGTGCGCTTGATGGCCGGGCTGGTTGATGGCGTCGATATTGCCTCTGCCGGTGAGCTTGATCTGGCGCTTAAAGCGGGCATCGTGCCCGAACGCATAAGCTTCGCCGGGCCCGGCAAGCGTGATAGCGAACTGGCGCAAGCGGTGGCAGAAAATGTATTGATCAATGCCGAATCCGCAGGAGAACTGCTGCGCCTGGCGACAATCGTGCAACACCAGGGGCATGTGGCGCGTGTCGCGCTGAGAGTAAATCCAGCATTTGAATTAAAAGGTTCAGGCATGCGCATGGGCGGCGGACCGCGACCGTTTGGCATTGACGAAGAAATGATTCCCGATCTTTTAGCCAGTTGGTCGCGCTTTGATAACCACCTGACATTTGAAGGTTTACACATTTTCGCTGGCTCGCAAAACCTGAACGGCGAGGCGATTGCCGAAGCACAACGCGCGAGCTATCAGCTGGCCTTGAGTCTTGCCGCACACGCCCCTGCGCCGATCAAAACACTCAACCTCGGCGGCGGCTTCGGCATCCCCTATTTCCCTCACGAATCGGCCCTTGACCTGGCACCGATTATTGCGGCATTAAACGAGATCGCCACCGATGCCGCACAACGGTTGCCGCACGCGGCATTGCATCTGGAACTCGGCCGTTATCTGGTGGGCGAAGCGGGTATTTACGTGACACGCATCATCGATAAAAAAATCTCGCGCGGCCACACGTATCTTGTCACCGATGGCGGGCTGAATCATCATCTGGCCGCCAGTGGGAACTTTGGCCAGGTAATCCGCCGCAACTACCCCGTGGCGATCATTCATTCGCAGGATGCGGGCAAAGTCTTGTCCAGAGACGGAGTCAAAAGGCCGTCACTGGACGGCGCTGGTGATGCGGCAACCAGCACCCCCACCAGCGTTGTTGGCCCGCTGTGCACCCCGCTTGATCTGCTGGCCGATAACGTCAACCTACCCCAGGCAGCACCGGGTGACCTGTTCGTCATTTTCCAGTCCGGTGCTTATGGTGCCAGTGCCAGCCCGCAAAACTTTCTCTCTCATCCGACCGTGACTGAAGTGCTGCTCTAGCCGAGTGGTATCTCACCCGATAAGCGGCGAATCAGCTGGTCGGCAGCGTTTTCAACCAACGTCAGCACATGGTCAAAACCCTCAGGGCCGCCGTAGTAAGGATCGGGCACCTCGTCGTCAAGTTCCTTGCCGGCATACTCAAGAAACAAGCCCAAGCCTTGCCGATGCGTCGGCGGACAAAGTTTTTCCAGCACCTTGAGATGACCGCGATCCATTGCCAGCACTTGATCGAAATAAAAAAAGTCGCTCTCCGTCACCTGCCGCGCACGCAATGGCGCCAGATCGTAACCGCGCCTGGCGGCAGCCGCAATGGCGCGCCGATCCGGCGGCTCGCCGCTGTGATAACCGATCGTGCCAGCAGAATCAAACGTGAATAAATGCCCCACCCCTTGTTTTTCCGCCAGCGCGCGCGCCACCCCCTCAGCAGTCGGTGAGCGACAAATGTTCCCCGTGCAAACGAAAAGTATTTTTTGTTGAATCATGTCCTGCGCTCCACAACAACCCTCATTCAGCCTAGCATAGCAGCCACCCGCTTGAAATTCGTCATTAAACCGACGCAAAGATTTGATAACATGAAAACCTGAAACTCAAACAGCACTGAAAACATCCGCTCTACATCATGCCAAACACGAACCAGCCTGCAACCAAAGCGACAAATCAGCCACCGATTATTCCCGTTTTATTATGTGGTGGTTCCGGCACACGGTTGTGGCCCCTGTCACGCGCGCAATATCCCAAGCAGTTTTTGCGCTTGCTGGGCGAACATTCCTTATTACAAGCCACACTGTTGCGACTCAAGGACTTTCCGGGATTGGGCCGGCCCGTGTTGATCACCAATGAGGCGCACCGCTTTCTGGTGGCCGAGCAAATCCGCGAAATTGATATCGAAGCCGACATTCTGCTTGAACCCGCCGCGCGCAATACCGCCCCGGCGCTGGCTGCTGCTGCGCAATGGTGCCGCCGTGATGGCCAGTCTCCCTTGATGCTGGTGCTGCCTTCCGACCATGTCGTCACCGACATTTCCGCCTTTCAGCAAGCCGTCACCCTGGGCCTGCCGCACGCCGCCGCCGGGCGTTTTGTCACTTTCGGCATTACCCCCGAACGCGCCGAGACCGGCTATGGCTATATCCACCGAGGCGCCGCCATCACCGATGGTTTTGCGATTGATCGCTTTGTTGAAAAGCCGGATTTAACCACCGCCCAAAGTTATCTTGATTCGGGCGAATACTATTGGAACAGCGGCATGTTCCTGTTCCGCGCGGATCGCTACTTGCACACCCTGAACCGTCTGGCACCCGACATCGTTGAACCCGCACGCAACGCCGTTGATCGCGCGCGCCGCGACCTGGATTTTGTACGCCTGGATAGTGAAGCATTTGCCTCGTGTCGCGCCGACTCGATTGACTACGCGCTGATGGAAAAAACCGATGATGGCATTGTCATTCCACTCTCTGCCGGGTGGAATGACATTGGCGCGTGGGATACGCTGTGCCGTAGTGCCAGCGCCGACTTTAACGGCAACACCTGCACCGGTGACATCATCGCGCATGACTGCAGCAACAATCTTATTCGCGCTGAATCAAGGCTGGTCACCACCATTGGCCTCACCGACATGGTGGTGATCGAAACGGCGGATGCCGTGCTCATCGCCCCGAAAAACCGCACCCAGGAAGTCAGGCAGATTGTCGAGCAGTTGCAGCGCGACGGCCGTACAGAAGGCGAATTGCACACTCACGTCCACCGCCCGTGGGGAAGCTATCAGGGCATCGTGCAAGGCGAGCGTTATCAGGTCAAGCGCATCATCGTCAAACCCGGCAAGCAGCTCTCGCTGCAAAAACACCACCACCGCGCCGAGCACTGGATCGTGGTCAAAGGCACGGCCCAGGTCACCCGTGGCGAAGACATCTTGTTGCTTGCTGAAAACGAATCCACCTACATTCCGCTAGGTGTCGTGCATCGACTGGAAAACCTGGGCAAGATTGATCTGGAAATGATCGAGGTGCAATCCGGCGGCTATCTGGGGGAAGACGATATTGTGCGACTGGAAGATATTTATGGCCGCGCCACATAACACCAGTGGGCCAGGCATCGGCACGCGTGCCGGTGCCTGGCCCACCACCTGTAATCGGGCTGCTTTATCTTTTCAACACATGCCGCTCGATCAGTATCAGATAGCACAGACAGGCAAACACCATCAAGGCAACTCCACCCAGCAGCAAGGTGCCGGTCTGAAACCCGCCTAACCAGAAATGTCCTTGCCAGCGCAGAATTCCCGAGATAGCACTGAGCAGCACTCCTGCCACCGCCGCTAACCGGCCCAACCACCGCAAGATCATCGACTCCATGACTGCCTCCTTGTTATTTATAAAAAACGTTGCCCAATCTACACCAAAAAAAGTCGGCACCCCAAAAGGACTTCCTGCAGGGCGTGTTGGCGAGACGGCGAGGTTGATCACTGCATGCTCGCTGTTTTTCCTCTCCTCATTGTTCGCCGCCTTATCTACCACCTTAGCTGTCACCTTCTTTACCACCGTATCTGCGGCTGAAAAAATAACAGAAGACACCTTGCCTGACGCAACACCTTATCTTGGCGAAATCCGCCGCGCGCCGAATGGCGAACTGATCGTCATCCCTGCCCCAGCTGCCTCGCAATCAATGCCCGACGCACCCGATGAACACAAAACATCCATTGGCGGCAAAACGACAGAAACCATGGGGCGAACAGGCCGCATCATTAGCGTCGGCCCTAACGCCCGCATCCATTCCATCGCCACGGCGGCAGCCTTGGCACGCAATGGCGACATGATAGAAATCGCCGCAGGCGACTACCCGCAGGATGTGGCCGTATGGACGCAGAATAATCTGACGATACGGGGGGTAGGGGGACCAGTACGGCTCTTGGCCAACGGCGCGAGTGCCGAACAAAAAGCTACCTGGATTGTGCGTGGCGGAAAAATCACGATCGAGAATATCGAGTTTTCCGGCGCCCGAGTGATGGATAGAAACGGCGCAGGCATCCGCTTTGAGGAAGGCAACTTGACCATTCGCCACTGCCGTTTTGTGGACAACGAAAACGGCCTGCTCAGCGCGGGCGACCCGAATGCCTCACTTACCATTGAGAACAGCGAATTCGGCCGCAATGGCGCAGGGGATGGCTACAGCCACAATCTTTATGTAGGCGCCATCAAAACCCTGCGCGTCACCGGCAGCTATTTTCACCACGCCAACGCAGGCCACCTGCTCAAAAGCCGCGCACGTGAAAACCACATTCTCTACAACCGGCTAACCGACGAAGCCGGTGGCCGCGCCAGCTACGAGCTGGAATTTCCCAACGGCGGCACGGCTTACGTGATCGGCAATATCATTGAACAAAGTGCCACCACAGAAAACCCGACTTTGATTTCGTTTGGTGCCGAGGGCTACACGGCACCAAAGAACGCGCTTTATCTCATCAACAACACACTGGTGGATCACTGGTTCGGAAACGGAAAATTTTTGGTCGTAAAGCCTGGTGCTAGTGGCATCACCGCTTATAACAACCTGCTACTTGGCAAACGGCCTCTCAACACCGGCATTGACGGGCGCTTCGCCAATAACCCCAATGTAGATGCGCGTAGCTTCGTGCTGGCCGACCGGCATGATTACCGCATCGCCAGGGAGAGCGGTCTGGAACGAACTTACATTCCACCGCCCATGGCCAATGGCATGACCCTCGCTCCGCAACAAGAATATGTTCATCCCGCCGCAACCCGTCTATTGACAGGAACGCCGACCCTACCGGGAGCGCGACAGACCATGCAACCCGACACTATCCACTAAAACAAACGGAAATAGTCAGCCTGATCTGGGCAGGAATGAAGATCACAAACACAGCCCTGACAGTCCTTGCTGTCGGCGAGCACTAGCAAAACGCCGGCTATAAAGTAAGCCACATGGGACCCAGTGAAACCAATCCGTGTACTCTTTTATTGATTGGGAAATTATCATTTCCAGCCCCCATTGCCCTTGCGCCGTAATACACAAATACCCAGCAGACCGAGCCCTAGCAAGGCAAGCGTCGCGGGTTCAGGAACTGCCTGACGTTCGTTGCTGGTCGGCGATGTCTGGTTGTCGCAGACCAACCCGCAGTTCGCATCACTCTCGACAAACAGTTGCGGCAACTCTGGTGCGAGCAAGACAGGATCACTCTCAAGCGGCTCTTCAGCAAACTGATCTTCAGGTGCGGCTTTTTGTGATTGCGGCTCACCATCGTCAAACGGCCGCCGATCAGGCAAGTGCGACGAGCCACCCCCTCCCGGCACAAAACCCTGGCCTAACCTCAAACGCGGCACATCTTTTTGACCTGGCGGGATCGTATCACCGTCAGTATCTCCATTTGCGTC
>SCUZ01000094.1 GCA_004322535.1 Rugosibacter sp. | reverse complement strand
CTTGCCTTCCGCTCTGACCCAGCGATAGATGTAGAAAGTTTTGACGCCGGCTGCAGTAATGCGGATTTGCAATCCCTGCACTTTGGTGTCGTAATACTCATCGCGTTTCCCTGCTTCAGGCAGCGGAAGTGCTACGATGTTTTCTTTGGTGAAGTTCAGTTCGTTGCGGGCCATGACTTTGTCCTTCGTCAGTAATACGTGGCGCGTTTCAGAAAAACTGAATGACTGCTTCGAATGCGCCAGCTAAATCCGGGGTTAGGCCGGGGTTAGAATCAGGGTTAATTTAGAGGCAGAAACGTGTAACCCGATGAAACGTATTATAGAACTAGTTGTATGATTTGTATAGGTAAATGAACGTTTAGGAACATTGGTGAATGTGCCCGTCCTCACTTTGACATGGTGGGGGTCGTTGGTTCGAGTCCAATCGCGCCTACCAAAAATCTTAGCAGAACTATCTGATTCTGCTACTAATCAAGCCACCGCAAGGTGGCTTTTTGTTTTCCTGTGGCGAAAACGTGACGTACCTAGTCGACTGTTCCGGTTCGTGCAGTTGTATTGTTATCCACAAACTGCAATGCTGGTCTGTCGATCCAGTGCCGCAAGTCGTGCCAGCAAAAATCGTTGATTCCTGCCTTAATCAGAGCTTCGCGCCATGCATGGGTGCTTGTCTGATGCAGAGGTCGCCCGGCCTTGGCAAAGACCCATCGTAAGGATTCACTCTGTTTCGTTTCGTCTTGCTCTTGAAACGCCTTTTGAACTAGAACTAGAAAATTTTCTTTTCCAGACAGAGCTAAAGCCTTCTTCGCGCATCAATCGGCGTACTTTGTAACGACCGATGACACAGCTTTTGGCTTGCAGGGCGGCCACCAGCCGGCGGTTGACATTGAATACGCAGCATGCCGGGCAATGCTGGCCTTCTTTTGACACTGATCAACCAAGGCATAGGTCACCTTAGTGCGCGGGCAAAGATAGCCGAGGCTTTTTTATTGGGTATCTTTCATTGAACCTGGCCGCTAGGCGAAGCCATCTCTTTTGCAAAACTAAAGATATAACACCGCAGGAAATACTGTAACTGCAAGCAGTAAAACTACCCATTCCAAATTTCGACGGGCCAAATAGCCTGTAAAGTGCATCACCAGGATGGTGATGGCAATAATGTAGTAGAGAATAAATAGCATAGAGTTTTCAGTTCAAAATAAAGGTCATGGAAAATCTAAATTTTTTGAAAAGAAGGGCATGATTGACATAAGTTGAATGGAACTTACTCGAATTGCCAACTAGCATTGTTTATGGTCTCAGGTAGAGGGCCGCAGGTAGAAGGCCTAGTGTTGCCAAGTTTACACCGAATTTGGTGCGGCTCAAAGGTGAGCAGATTTCCATTGGTTTGTAATGATTCGCGAGACAATTAGGCAATAACGCTAAGACCATAATAATAGAAAATGATGCCGGGATAAATTTTCAAAGTAAGTTACAATTTTCGAAGTTAAAAAATGTAATGAGGGGTTCATTGATGTCTAGCAAATTCTTTGAGAATTATTTGGACGAACTTCGCGCGCGTCATGACATCGAAGATACGCTGAAGCGCTTTATTCGCGGCATAGATAGACAAGACTGGCAACTTGCATTATCAACCTATCACGAGGGTGCCCTGGATGAGCACGGATTTTTCAATGGCCCGGCGGATGAGTTTTTAGAGCGCGTGGCACAGGCTCATACGCATCAAGAGCACTCGATGCACTTCATGTCCAATTTGCTGATTGATTTTCTGGCCCGTGACATTGCAGTGGTTGAGTCGTATTTTTTGGTGTTTCAACGGTTTGGCTCAAAAGCGGCAGGTGTGGTTCAGGGCAATAGTGGAGTACGAAAATATGCTATTGCTCGCTATATCGACCGATTTGAAGAGCGCCATGGCATGTGGCGTGTTGCGCACCGGGTATTGATTCTTGGTGATATGCAAGAAGAGCAGATCACTTCACCGCTCGCTATGCCTGCTGGGTTTGTGATGCAAAAGCACAGTATGGAAGACCATCTTTATCAGGCACTGGGGGCATGATCTTCATAAGAGCGACGTGTGCGCGTGAGCGTGCATACCATCCACGGTATCCTACGAAAAAATAAGACGAAAGAGAATCCGTTTGGGCAGAAGAGGAGTGGTACGTGCTAAGTAAAGCGAATAACCAGCTGATTACCGAAACAGGGCAGGGCACGCCAATGGGGCGATTGATGCGCGAATATTGGGTGCCAGTATTGCGTTCGTCCCAGGTGGAGCCAGGTGGAGCGCCATATCGTGTTACCGTGATGGGCGATAAATATGTCGTGTTCCGTTCACCTGGTGGTGAGGCGGGGGTGATGAATGAGGCTTGTCCGCACCGAGGCGCATCGCTCGCGATGGCGCGTAACGAAGAAACTGGCCTGCGCTGCATCTATCACGGCTGGAAAATGGCACCTTCGGGCAGATTGCTCGATGCACCCACGCACTCGGCAGATGCGCCATTGCATGAGATTAAAACCGGGGCGCATCCGGTGCATGAGGGGCAGGGAATTATCTGGGCCTGGCTAGGCACAGGGACTGCGAGTACTGCGGGCACTGCGGGAACAGCGCCCCCATTTCGCCCCTTGTCATTCACTGATTTGCCCGATAGCCATGTTATTTCGGCAACAGCAGTGATTAACTGTAATTGGCTGCATCCGCTGGAAACCTTATGGGATGTGTTTCACGCGCAGATACTGCACAATCAAACCAATCGTAACTCGAGTCGCGGGAGTGCCTATTTTTCTAGCTCGGGGCGGCGCACGGATAGTGGCATTGAATTTGATTACCCCGAAATGCGTGCGCATTCGACGGATTACGGTTTTGCCTATGCGAATCACGACGCCGCCAAGACAACGCATTTTCATTTCATCATGCCGTTTATTCAACATCATGCGATTAGTCCCGGCGCGATGGCTGATAAAGGATTGCAAATCAGTGTGCCTATTGATGACGATCATGCGGTGCTGTGGATGATTTTCTATAACCGCCATGCGCCTTTGCAGCCGGATGGCTTTGCCATGCAAAATTTGGCGAGCATTCCCAATCTCAATGATTTTCTGGAAGAGTTGGGTGAGCGCACAGCGGACAATCGCTGGGGGCAGGATCGCGGTGCCGTTGATCGTGGCGAAAGTTTTGCCGGATTTGGTGGCAAGAAAACCACGCTGATCAACATTTTTGCAGAAGATCTGGCAGTTATCGAAAGCCAGGGACGAGTCGATCGTTCGCGGGAATATCTTGCTCCGGTTGATATGGCCTTGGTCAAGGGGCGCAAAACCTTGGTCGATGCAGTGAAGGCGTACGAGCGAGGCGAGGCACCACTAGGTCGTGATCGTGATTTGGGCGATATTGAGGCGGGGTTTGATGTGGTTAAAGCACAGCCTTGAATCTGGCAAGGTTGAATCCGCTATAACTGGGCACTCTCAATCACATGTATTTAATGCAGTCTTAACAATCCAAAGGATATCCATAGTGAGCCATTCATTTCGTCTGCTGACTTACGCACGTGATAACAAACCTGTCGGCGCAGTATTCATGAACAACCAAGTATTTGATCTGGCCGATGTGCTACCTGAAACGCCAACTGTGCTTGATGTGCTGAATGACTGGGAAAATACGCAAAAAGAGCTGGCTGCATTGGCCAAGGATGCAACCCGACTCGCTAAATTCACTCGCCGCTCGCTGGATACGGTGACTTATCTGCCACCGGTGCTTTACCCTAATGGCATTTACTGCGCCGGGGCGAATTACACTGATCACCTGGCGGAAATGTCCAAGGCATTCAATTTGCCCGCCGAGCCGGATCCGCATGAGATTGGCATGCCGCCCTGGCTGTTTATCAGAACGGCGCGCAATACGATGGTAGGGCACGGTGGACGCGTGACTATCCCGGCCTATAGCAAGCAATTTGATTGGGAACTCGAAGTTGCGGTGGTGATCGGTCGGCAATGCAAGGACGTGGCTGAGGCCGACGCCATGGACTATGTGGCCGGCTACACCATCATCAACGACTTGTCGGCGCGTGATTTCATGAAGCGGCCCAAGGCCACTCCCGGCTCGGCGATGGAATACGACTGGATCAGCCAGAAGAATTTTGACGGCGCATGTCCTACAGGCCCCTGGATCGTGCCGCGTGATGATATTGCGAATCCGCTGGATCTGGATTTGAAGCTCTGGGTAAATGACACGCTGATGCAAGATTCCAACACCAGCAAAATGATTTTTAATTATGCCGAGTTGGTGTCATTTTTGTCGCAACGTTTGACGCTTTATCCTGGCGACATTGTTGCAACCGGCACGCCTGCGGGCGTAGGCATGCCTCGCGGCATTTTTCTCCAAAAGGGCGATAAGGTAAGCATCGCTGTTGAAAGCATTGGCGAGCTAACCACGACGCTCATTTGATTCGTCGCATGATGGAAGAGATCACAGGCCAGCGAACAGGCCGGTAGGTTTGAGTTTGAAAGGAATTTCTTGTCCGCGCCGCGCGCGACTGCCGTGAAAAGCGGCTTGAGCGCGTGGCTCCAGAACGGATTCAACCGGTTTTCCAGCACGGCCAACGCCCTGCAGATACAAGGGATTTTTGCTTACCAAGGCCACTCCGGCCAAAGCATCTTTCTTGGCCAGATCAATCAGCATCAAGCCACGACCACGTGCCATTTCTTTGAGCTCGGTCAGCGCAAACATCAGCAATCTGCCACCCTCAGAGAGCACGGCGACCATCTGATGCGCCGTGTCCGCCGTGTCATTAGCGCCGACTTTTGCGGGAGTCAAAGGTCGCTCGTCTTTTTCCAGCGTCAAGAATACTTTGCCCGCTTTATTGCGCGACATCATGTCCGCGATACGGGTGATAAAGCCATAAGCACCTGAACTGGCGACCAGATATTTATCTTCTGGCAAGCCACTGATAACGTGTGCGAGTTTGCCACTATCCTGAAAATCGAGCAGTGTATTCAGTGGTGTGCCATCGCCACGGCCACTGGGTAAATCGGCGACTTTCAAACTGTAGCTGCGGCCGTTGCTGTCAATGATGACCAGCGGCCACACCGTACGTGAAGGGGCAATCCAGCCTGCTGCATCACCGGCTTTGTAGGTGAGTGTAGCGGGATCAACGTCATGCCCTTGTCGTACGCGTACCCAGCCGTTTTTCGAGATAATGACGGTAACTGGCTCATCGGGTGCCGCTACTTCACGATTGCGGTTAGTGGTGGCTTCCGGCCGCATAAAGGTGCGGCGATCATCACCAAAACGCTTGGCATCCTCGTTGATTTCTTTCAGAATCAAGCGCGTCATTTCCGCCCGTGATTCGAGCAGGGTGATGAGCTGCCCATGTTCTTCGCACAGCTCGTTGAGTTCCTTCTCGATGCGTATGCCTTCCAGACGCGCCAGCTGACGCAGGCGAATTTCGAGGATGTCTTCGGCTTGCATTTCGGTGAGGCCAAAGCGCGCAATCAGATCCGCCTTGGGGTCGTCTGCCTCGCGGATGCAGCGGATGACTTCATCGATTTTTAAAAAGACCAGCATGCGGCCTTCCAGAATGTGAATTCGGCGTTCAACCTCGGTCAGGCGGTGGCGGGTGCGGCGTTCCACCGTGGCAAAGCGATAGGCGATCCACTCATGCAATATTTGCAGCAGGCTTTTTTGGCGCGGACGGCCACCGTTTTCGCCATACAACCCCATCATGGTAAGGTTGATGGAGACATTTGCTTCCAGGCTGGTGTGCGCTAGCAGCACGCCCATGAATTCTTCCTGCGTGAGACGTGAACTTTTTGGCTCCAGCATGATGCGTACAGCCTGTTGATCGCTCGATTCATCGCGGATTGTATCCAGTACGCCGAGTACCAGCGCTTTGAGATTTTTCTGCTCCTGACTCACATCCTTTTTCCCCGCGCGGGGTTGCGGGTTGGTCAGACTTTCAATTTCTGACAAGACGTGGGCGACCGAGACGCCGTGCGGCAATTCGTCGATTACCAAGCGCCATTGTCCACGTGCGAGCTCTTCCACATGCCAGCGGGCGCGCATGCGCACACTACCTCGCCCGTTGGCATACATCTCCCGAATATCCGCAACCGGCGAAATCAGCTGCCCGCCACCGGGAAAGTCCGGCCCTGGTAATACGACAAGCACATCCTCCAAGGTCGCGTTGGGTTTTTTAATCAGCAGACGCGCGGCATCGGCCACCTCACGCAGATTGTGCGGCGGAATTTCCGTCGCCATGCCGACTGCGATGCCGGAAGCGCCATTGAGCAGCACGAAGGGCAGGCGGGCGGGCAAGAGCTGCGGCTCCGTGGCCGAGCCATCGTAATTGGATAAAAAGTCGACCGTGCCGCGATCAATTTCGGCAAGCAACAGTTCGGCAATCGGCGTCAGTCGGCATTCGGTGTAGCGCATCGCCGCCGCACCATCGCCATCGCGCGAGCCGAAGTTGCCCTGGCCATCTATCAGCGGGTAGCGCAGCGTGAAATCCTGTGCTACCCGCACCATCGCATCGTAAATACTGGTGTCGCCGTGCGGATGGTATTTACCGATCACATCGCCCACCACGCGCGCGCTTTTCACATGCTTGGCGCTGGCTACCAGACGCATTTCATTCATCGCGTGCAGGATGCGCCGCTGCACGGGCTTCAAGCCATCTTCCACCTGTGGCAATGCGCGCCCGCGCACCACGCTCATCGCATAGGCGAGATAGGCGCGCTCGGCATACGTGTCCAATGCTAATGAATTGCCATCGTCAAAGTCATCAGGAAAGGTCGGCGCTGGTGGTACGGCAGGCGGCGGTGGATTTTCGTCGGCCAGGTTGTCGAACAGGTCGGGAGTTTCGTTGCTCATGCGTGTTGGGTACTTATGCTTAAGTTGGGTGCTTATAAAAATAATTCTGCGGGCAGAGGCCGTACGATACTAGGTTGAAAGCCATGCGGCCTGACAATTTGTTACAAAGTGGCTGACAATTGACCAGAGTATTTTTACGTCATTCTACTGGTAGCCACTAAAATCGCTGCTGCATCATTATCGACGAAATTAGACTATGACATCCCACCTTCGCCGCTGGTTACGCTCTTTGGGCCCCGGCTTGATCACGGGTGCTGCAGACGATGACCCCAGTGGCATCGCCACTTATTCGCAAGCCGGTGCGCAATATGGCTTTGGCATGCTGTGGACCCTGCCATTCACTTATCCGCTGATGGTCAGCATACAAATGGTTAGCGCCCGCATTGGCCGCGTTACCGGGCGTGGCCTGGCGGCGAACCTGCGGCTCAATTACCCGCGCTGGGTTGCGCTGCCGCTGGTGTTGCTGTTGCTGATGGCAAACACCATCAACATCGCATCCGATATCAGCGCGATGGCGGATGCCGTGCATCTGGTCGCGGGCGGACCAAGGCATGTGTACGCGGTGGCATTTGGCATGTTGTGTCTGTTGTTGCAAATATTCATTCCCTATGAGCGCTATGTGCGGGTGCTCAAGTGGCTCACGTTATCGCTGTTCGCCTATGTAGGGACCTTGTTTTTTGTGCATGTGCCATGGACTACCGTGGTGCTCGATACGCTGTGGCCAAAAATCGAGCATACGAATGACTATCTGGGTCTGGTGGTGAGTATTTTCGGCACGACGATCAGCCCGTACATGTTTTTCTGGCAGGCCGGCCAGGAAGTGGAAGAGATGGGACGCAGGCCCAGATTAATCGCGCTGATGCGACGACCTGCAGAAGCCGCGCATCATTTGGCACGTATCAGGCTGGATACTTTGCTGGGCATGGGGTTTTCGCAAGCGGTCGCGTTTTTTATCATGCTCACAACAGCGGTAACATTGCATGTGCATGACATAACCGACATTCAAACCTCGGCGCAAGCCGCAGCCGCGTTGCGGCCGATTGCCGGCGATTACGCCTTTGCGCTGTTTGCCGCAGGCATTGTCGGCACGGGCTTGTTAGCAGTGCCGGTGCTGGCCGGGTCGGCAGCCTATGCAGTGGCGGAGTTTTTCCGCTGGCGCACAGGGCTTGGCCTCAAGCCTGAGGCAGCCAAGGGCTTTTATTCCATCATTGCCATCTCGACTTTGCTCGGCGTGTTGCTTGACTTCAGCAATATTGACCCAATGAAGGCGCTGCTGTGGAGCGCGATGATCAATGGCGTTGTTGCAGTGCCGTTGATGGCCGTGATGATGCATATGTCCGGCCGCGAGAAAATGATGGGCCGCTTTGTCGGTTCGCCACGGCTACGCTGGATGGGCTGGTTGGCAACAGGCGTTATGACGATGGCGACGGTGGCTTTCGGTATCACCAACTGGTATCACTGATGCCCGATTTTGTAGGACAGGTTTATTCGTAGCGCAAAGCGTCAATCGGCAGGAGACGCGACGCTTTGCGTGCCGGATAGTAGCCGAAGAAAATACCGATAATCGCGGCGAAACCGGCGGCCAGGATAATCGCCGTTGCCGACAATGCTGTCGGCCAACCAGCCAGTTTGGCAATCAACAGGGCGGTGCTGACGCCAAGCACAATGCCGATGAGTCCGCCGATCACCGATAGCGTGACGGCTTCGACCAGAAATTGTGTAAGGATGTCGCGGCCCCGGGCGCCGACCGCCATGCGCAAGCCGATTTCGCGCGTGCGCTCGGTGACTGAAACCAGCATGATGTTCATGATGCCAATGCCGCCCACCAGCAGAGAAACTGACGCCACGGCAGCCAGCAGAAGCGCCATGACTTTGGACGACGCTTCTTGCGCTTGCAGAATTTCCGACAGGTTGCGCACATAAAAGTCGTCATCCTGGCCGGGTTGCAGGCGATGGCGCTGGCGCAGCAGTTCTTTCAAATGTGCTTCGGCTTGCGTCATATCTGCCCCGTCTTTGACCTTGACCATAATCGAGCTGACGCTGCGCGATTTGGCTTGCGTTACCCCGATCACACGTGTTCTGGCGGTGTTGATTGGCATCAGCAAGGTATCGTCCTGATCTTGTCCGCTCATGCTCTGACCTTTGCGCTGCAACACGCCGATCACCGTGAGTGGCACCTTGCGCACGCGAATCACCTGGTCGAGCGGGTTGGCCGCACCGAACAGATTTTCTGCCACGGTTTGCCCGATGAGCACCACCTTGCCGCTGCCATTCATTTCTGTGGTTTCAAAATTTCGTCCTTCGGCAATGGGCCATTCGCGCACTTCAAGGTATTCTGGCGTGATGCCATAGAACGTGGTCGACCAGTTGGCATTGCCGGCAATCACCTGGCCTGAAGCGCGCAGCGTGGGCGCGGCGGCTTGAATGTCATCAATCTCGCGCATCATGGCAGTGGCATCCTCTTCATAAATGGTCGGCTGCGAGCCAGAGCCGCCGCGCGCACCACCTGATGTCACCGAGCCGGATAGCACCATGATGATGTTCGAGCCGAGGCTTTTGATTTGTTCTTCCACACGTGCTTGCGCCCCGTTGCCGACGGCGATCATCACAATCACTGCGGCCACGCCAATGATGATGCCGAGCATGGTCAATGCCGAGCGCATCTTGTTGATGCGCAGGGCAAGCAGAGCGACACGCAGGGTAGCGGCGAGATTCATGCTATGTCTTGATCAGCAATGCCGCCGCATCATTGGGCACGTTGGCTTTATCTTCCACCACCACTCCATCGCGGAAGCTGATGATGCGGCTGGCGAACAGCGCAATATCGTGTTCATGCGTCACCAGCACGATGGTGATGCCTTCGCGATTGAGTTGCTGCAGCAGTGCCATGATTTCGATGCTGGTGCGGCTGTCGAGCGCGCCGGTGGGCTCGTCTGCCAGCACCAGCTGTGGGTGGCAGACCAGTGCACGGGCAATGGCCACGCGCTGCTGTTGACCGCCGGAAAGCTGTGCAGGGTGGTGATCCATGCGCTCGGCAAGCCCCACCTGCGCGAGCCGTTGTTTGGCGCGGGCAACACGCTCGGTAAGAGCTAGCTGGCTGTAGAGCAGGGGCAGGGCGACATTGTCCAGCGCCGAAGTGCGGGCCAGCAGGTTGAAGTGCTGGAACACAAAGCCAATTTGCCGATTGCGCACATGCGCCAGTGCATCACTGGAGAGTTGCGAGATTTCCTGTTCCCCCAGCCGGTAGCGGCCACGGCTGGGTTGATCCAGACAACCGAGCAGATTCATGAAGGTGGATTTGCCTGAGCCGGATGGCCCCATGACAGCAACGAATTCGCCAGCGGCAATGTCCAGAGTGACACCACGCAAGGCGTGTACGAGGGTGCTGCCCATTTGATAATCCTTGGCCAGCCCGTCAACTTGAATCAGTGCTGCCATATTTTGAATCCGTGTCTGGACGAGAAATCAGAACATGCGCGGGCCAGGCGCGCCTGCGGCAGGTTTGCTGCGAGCAGTGCTTTGCATACCGACGATGACCTCATTGCCTGCGTTGATCTGGCTATCGTCCACGATAATCTCGGTCATGCTGCCATCAGTGAGGCCAAGACGCACCGTGACGGCGCTGGGCTTGCCGTCTTTATCCAGCACCCACAGTCGGCTGCCATTGCTGCGGTCTTTCCCTTGTTTGGGAAAAGTCGGCGCTGGTGAGACGGCGGACATGTCTTTTTTATCGCCTTTTTCATCGCTGTTTGCAGGTGGGGTGAAACGTAGCGCCGCATTCGGAACTTTGAGCGCGTTGTCTTTGTGCGCTGTGATGATGCGCACATTGGCGGTCATGCCGGGCAGCAGCAAGAGATCGGGGTTAGCTGCGGAAACAACCACGGTGTAGCTCACGACATTGGAAACAATCGACGCTGCCTTGCGCACTTGCTTGACCTGTCCCGCAAAGTGCTGCGAAGGAAACGCATCGACCGTAAAACTCACGCTTTGGCCTGGCTGGATACGGCCCACATCGGCTTCATCGACTGAGGTTTCCACCTGCATGTCACTCAGGTTTTTGGCAATGATAAAAAGCTCAGGTGCCTGCAGGCTGGCGGCAACCGTTTGCCCCGTATCCACGCTGCGTTTGACCACCACGCCATCCACTGGTGAACGAATTTCAGTGCGGCTTAAATCCACCTGCGCTTGCGCCAGCAATGCCTGACGCTGACGCACCTGCGCTGCGCTACTGAGTGTTTGCGCTTGGGCAACGCGCAACGCCGCTACGGCTGCATCGAATGTGGTTTGCGCTTTGTCGAGATCGGCTGGCGAGATGAATTTCTTTTCCACCAGTAGTTTTTTGCGTGCGTAATCGCGTTGCGCATCCGCCAGATTCGCCTGTACCCGAAGGACATCCGCCTGCTGCATGGCCAGGTTAGCGCGTGCCGCTTCCATATCCGCCTGCGCCTGAATCACGCGCTGGCGATAGGTTTCCGGATCAAGACGTGCAATCAGTTGCCCTGCCTTCACCGGTGAATTGAAGTCCACCAGAATTTCTTTTATCTGCCCGGAAACCTGCGAGCCGACCTGTACCGAGACGACCGGGTTAAGCGTGCCCGTAGCCGATACTGCCGCCGTGATTGATCCCATTTCAACTTTGGCCTGCTTGAAATTCAGCGCATCGCCGCCAGCGGCAAAAAAATGCCATACGGCATAAACGATGGCAACGAGAACGAGCAGGGAAGGCACAACAAAAGCCAAGCGCGGACGGGACAAACGGGTAAGCGTTTTCATTCGGAGATTCTAGTCGATTCGTTCCGGGGGATTGTAAGCAGATGTAAAGCGGGGTGGCGACTGTTTCGTATGCGGTTATCGGGGCATGTGCTTTAACCGGGATTGAGCATATTTTCTCGTTGTTATACTTGACGCGATATTTATATCGCTCCACATTATTGCAAGTGCAGGTTTTTTTATGAACGATTATTTGGAGATTAATTCTTGAGTATTCTCGTTACCGGTGGTGCGGGATTTATTGGCGGAAATTTTGTCTTGGACTGGCTCGGTGTTTTTGATGAGTTGGTTATCACTCTCGACAAACTGACCTACGCCGGCAATTGTGAAACCCTGGTTTCTCTTGCCGAAGACGAGCGGCATATCTTTATTCAAGGCGACATCGGCGATGCCGAGTGCATTAGCCAGTTGCTTGCCCGATACCGCCCCCGCGCCATCGTCCATTTTGCTGCGGAGAGCCATGTGGATCGCAGTATTCACGACCCGGAAGCATTTATTCAGACGAATATCGTGGGCACTTTTTGTTTGCTGGAAGCAGCACGCACCTTCTGGAACAGTCTGGAAGGGGAGGCTAAAGCCGATTTCCGTTTTCTGCACGTCTCAACCGACGAAGTGTATGGCTCGCTCGCCAAAGGTGCCGCGGCATTCACCGAAAATAACCGTTATGAACCCAACAGTCCCTATTCAGCGAGCAAAGCCGCTAGTGACCATATTGTGCGTGCCTGCCATCATACCTACGGGTTGCCCGTGCTCACCACGAATTGCTCTAACAACTACGGTCCGTATCAATTCCCCGAAAAGCTCATCCCGCTAACGATCGTCAATGCGCTCGCGGGCAGGCCGTTGCCGGTATATGGCGATGGCCAGCAAATTCGCGACTGGCTCTACGTCAAGGATCATTGCAGCGCCATTCGCCGCGTGCTCGAAGCGGGCAGGGTGGGCGAGGTGTACAACATCGGCGGATGGAACGAAAAACCTAATATCGACATCGTTCATGCCGTTTGCGACATCCTTGACGAGCTGCGTGCACGAGCCGATGGCGTTTCTTATCGCGAGCAGATCACCTTCGTGACAGACCGCCCGGGTCACGATCGCCGCTATGCCATTGACGCCCGCAAGATCGCCCGTGAGCTGGGCTGGAAGCCCGCCGAAACCATTGCCAACGGCATACGCAAAACCGTTCAGTGGTATTTGGATAACCCGCAATGGATCGCCAATGTTCAATCCGGCGCTTATCGTGAATGGGTAGAAAAAAACTACAGCGATCGGGCTGAAAAACCCGCTGTATGAAAATCCCTGTATGAAAATTCTTCTGTTTGGCAAAAATGGCCAAGTTGGATGGGAGTTGCAACGCAGCCTTGCCTCGCTGGGTGAGTTGGTGGCACTGGATTCTGCCAGCCAGGATTTGTGTGGTAATTTCACTTGTCTGGAAGGCATTGCTCGAACCGTTCGCGCTGTCGCTCCAGACATCATCGTCAATGCCGCAGCCTACACTGCCGTCGATAAGGCCGAGAGCGAACCCGCATTAGCCCACACCATCAACGCACTGGCGCCGGGCGTTTTGGCTCGGGAAGCCAGGCGTAACGGAGCGTTGCTGATCCATTACTCCACTGACTATGTGTTTGACGGCAGTGGCGATACGGCTTGGTCGGAAAACGATCCCACCGGGCCTTTGAATGTCTACGGAAAAACCAAACTGGAAGGTGAAGAGGCCATTCGCACCACGAGCTGCCAACATCTCATCTTTCGCACCAGCTGGGTGTATGCCGCACGTGGAAAAAACTTCGTTAGAACCATCCTGAAACTCGCCCAAGAGCAGGAGAGCCTTGCGGTAATCAACGACCAGTTTGGCGCGCCAACCAGTGCCAGCTTGCTGGCGGAAGTCACGCTAAAGGCGCTCCTTGCGGTATTGAAAAATTCTGAACCGGGTGGTTTGTATCATGTGGCAGCTAATGGCGAGACGTCCTGGCATGGGTTCGCTCAGGCTATCGTTCAAGGTGCGCATGGTCGATGCGAGGTATCCCGAAATGGCCTCAAGCAGCAAAGCAATTTGCTGTCCGCCGTCTCGTCAGCGCCGACTTTTTTGCGGCTGGCACCCGATGCCATCCATCCCGTGACGGCACATGATTTCTCGCTTGCTGCCAAGCGCCCAGCCAACTCTCGCTTGGATACCCGCAAGTTGCAGGAAGCCCTTGGTGCAAGTCTGCCCCAGTGGCAAGCAGGGCTGAATGAAGTTCTTGATTCACTGGCATGGTCGTAGACAGTGATTTCACGCGTAATTTTTTGAAAGCATTGACTGATCCATGAAAATCATCTCTACGCAAATTCCAGAAGTACTGCTGATTGAACCTACCGTCTTTGTCGATGACCGCGGATTTCTGTTTGAAAGTTTTAATGAACGTCGATTCAGGGACATCCTTGGGCGAGATATTGCTTTTGTGCAAGAAAATCAAAGTTACTCGCGCAAGAATGTACTCCGTGGGCTGCATTATCAGATACAACGGCCGCAAGCAAAGCTTGTTCGCATCACGCAGGGGGCGGTGTTTGATGTGGCAGTCGATTTGCGCAAGTCTGCTGCTACTTTCGGACAGTGGGTAGGCGAGATTCTGTCAGCAGAAAACAAACGCCAAATGTGGGTGCCCGAAGGTTTTGCGCATGGCTTTTTGGTGCTTTCGGATACCGCAGAGTGTATTTACAAAACCACTGATTATTGGGCACCCGAATTCGAGCAGAATCTTGTCTGGAATGACGCCACAATCAGTGTGCAGTGGCCGCTACAAGGCGATCCGGTCTTGTCGGAAAAAGATCGACAGGCCAAGGCGCTACAAGAAGTAGGAATTTTTGCATAGGTTTCCTGCCTGTCAGAGGTATTTTTTGTTCACTCGGCAGGCCGATAGGGAAGAGGGGTATGAGGAAAGTGAGTCGCAAAAATACAGGGTGGCAGGACTGCGTTCATGGGTGTGCTGACTTTAACTTTACTGACATGGGCTTTTTACGGACAAAAAAATCCCGCTGTTAAGCGGGATTTTGAACTTTTCTGGATGTTGCTGTACTACAAATTGGTGGGGCGGCGGGAATTGAACCTTGGGCTTTAGACATGATATCAAGCACTTGCTGCATTGTTGTGGCAGGAATGTGTCAAAAGCTGTGTCAATTTGTCCCCACCTGAGTCGATAACACCGTCCATATATCGGGCGTATCGCTTGAGGGTCATAGCGATATCCTTATGTCCAAGTTGGCGCGCTACCCAGGCGATGTTTTCACCGCCAGTTAGACACAAGCTGGCGAAGGTGTGGCGGGTCTGGTAGGGGTTGCGGTCCTTAATTCCAGATTTCCGGATCGCCGGTTGCCAAGCCGTCCGACGAATCTGTGCATCTGTCTCCCACGGGTTCTTGGTCCTTGGATTCAGGAAAATACGACCCGATTGGAGAAAACTGAACTGTTTTTGCCGTTCCAACGCTTCCAACGCTCCGCTTAGCAGCTTCACGTCACGTTCACCAGTCAAGGTCTTTGGAATCTTGATCTGCTTACGGACACTGGCACGCCGGACTCGGACGATGCTTTTGTTCCAGTCGATGTCTCCCCATTCCAACGCGATAAGCTCTGATGTGCGCATGCCTGTCCAAATCGCAAACTGGAACAAATTGCGCACCTGGAGTTCACATGCCTGAAGCAGCAAGATTACCTCCTGGGGCGAGAGTGGATCAGGTTCGTCTGTGTGATGGGGCAGATTCTTAATTCTTGCGGCGGGGTTTCGCTCGATAACTCCATCGCCAAACGCATCATCCAGAACTCCACGCAGCGGAACAAGGACGTTATTGATTCGTTTGGACGAGATAGCGAGACCGCCGATCCAGGCCTTGATTTCTGCAGTGCTGAGATCGACTAGTAGCCGATCTCCGAACGCTGGCTTAAGGTGATATTCAACGGCGCTCTTGTAGTCGCGTAGCGTACTGGGTGCGCATCGTTTTTGAGCAGCCTGCAGGAAAGCATCAAGCGCCTGGTTGACGGTTTGAATTGATCGGCCCGAAAGAGTTTTGGCCAGCGCGCTATTGGGGAAATGCTTACCGTAGTTGAACGTACCTATGGCAATTTCATGAAGGATTGCTTCACGCATCCTGGCTGCGTGTTGAAGGTTTGGCTTCGTCGGCTCCAGTTTCAAGGTTTCGCGGCAACGCCGACCCCGATACATGAAGTCGATTTCGATGCCCGAATCGCTACGGACCTTTAGACCTTTCCTTCGATCCATCGCTTTATCGCCATCATGCTAAAAAACAGCCTTCCATCTGGTGCGCGGCGAAAATGAATCCCCTCACGCCAGACTCCCTTCTTAATCTTGGCGCGAACGGCATCGTCGGTGTATCCCACCTCTTCGATGACCTTTTTGATAAGCACCCATTCGAACATGGGCGCAAGCATACTGAACTTGACAGGGGTATGTCAACTACCCAGTAGGCTGCTATTCACCCCTTGTTGCATTATCGCCACTTAAGTATTTCCTTCGATTTAACGCCAGCGATTTCACCCTTAACTGCTTTCCAGAAGTTAGTGACTGTCTGTAATGCTTGATAGGCATAGGCTTTCCTGGCGAGGGGTCCTTCTTCAGGCATGTAATCCTCAGACCTGATTCCGAGAATCTTCTCGTATTTCCGGACGGTGCTTTGACTGTGCATGAAGTACATGACCCGCCAGCCAAACTTACGACCGATCATTAGGTAGCCGATGGCACTTGCAAGTGCATCCGTATTCCCGACAAACCCTTTGATGGCCTTGTTAATGAGTTCTACCAATTGCTCGTCTGAAATGATCTCTTTCATGGCAGCTCCGATCTAAGGTAGGGGTAGTTTAACACCCCCTAGTCGGCATGAGATGCGTGGAGATGAAGCCACCCCGCACCTCATTCCTGGAGTTTGGTGAACCGATGCGCCGTCAAGGGCTTTCGCGGCATAAACGGCACCTCCCACTAGCCGGTACAGCTTTGGCTAGCGGGTCCCTCCATTTATTCCACGGTCCCTTGACGGAATCAGCACTGCTGGGATGAAGGAAAAATTCGCACGCAATGGCGTTCGCTGCCTCGCTAGACAGACGGCGAAGCTACTTGAATCGGCTGTGAAATATCGACAGCGCATAATTGCATAAGGAGATATACGCATTCTCGATGTCTACTATTTGCTGATGATCGCGTCCTATTGCGCTACGCAGCCTCTGATCTAAATTACAGCTAACCTTTTGCCGGAATCGCATGAGAGCACTGAGTAATGATTTATCTTGAAACAGATGATGTAAATTTGTAACCATAATTCCGAGCTGCTTTAGCGAACGTCGGATTTCTGCCCCGAGTACAACGCACTCAGGATCACTCCCAGCTTTCATCTGGTAATCGATCGCAAGCTGATCAATCTGCTGGGCCTTCGCAATCATTTGCGTGACTGCATCGTGAGCCTCTTTACGCCGACTCTCTGACCTAGCGACCCGGACTCTGTATATCGTGACAGCGCCAGCAGCTAAACCTCCGATTACGTAAAGCACTGTATCCATAATGGCGCCAGTCGCCCTACTTAGCGCGCGGCTTTGCAGTGTCAACGTAGTCCCACACCTCCTCGGAAAGACTTTCATCTTCCTGTGAAACAATCGTGATACGTCTGTGCAACTCCTCGCTATTAAATCCTTCATTTCGAACCAAACCACCGAAGGATTCATCTAGAAAAGACGAACCGTATCCCTCAGTTCCATCAAGAATCACAACAACTCGCTCACCTTGAGCTAAGGCGGGAATCAAAAATTCCTTTCGAAATATCTCGCCACAGAACGGGCCGTCAGTTGGAAAACGTCCAGCCGGTTCCCGCGAAAATTGCTTCGAAATATTAATTTCAATCAACGATTTCATCGTCTTCAATCCAATCGGTTACGTGCGCCAGCGGAACACTCCATTTGATTAATGTACCGCTCATTGAAATCTCTGAGTTAAAAACCTTTTCCTCCCCACCAACACTATACCTATATCTTCCCTTACGGCTAAAGATATACAACTCACCCGCACCAGCAATATCTATGAAGCTACGCAAATCATTCAACCCCCGACCGCGATGTTCCTCTCTTGTTCGACTTCGACCAAGAGTCATACCGGCCTGGATCATCTCTCCATCATTCGGCTTGACACCAGGTAGGAGTGACAAGGCAAACCTAATTCTCTCCCAAGTATAGATTTTCGGTAGCGTTTCCGGAATTCCTACACCAAGATCACAGAACGTAAACATCAATTCATTCTTGCTCTTGTTAACGTGTCCAGCCATCCACCAGCGGCCCTTAACTGGATGTGCCTTCAATGAATACGCAGGATAGGCGTGCTGGCCGACATTAATCATAGCTTCAGTAATTGCGCGAAAGAGCCTGGAGCGCGCCTTAGGATGCATAACAACCTTATCACCCAACAATTCTTCCCTGATTTTTCTAGGCATTGACGTATCAAGCCTGTTGTTGCTCTGGAAAGGTATATATTCAACCGGGTATGACAATGGCTTCACTTCGGTTTTGCTCTTTACCCCCAGCAAATTAAAGAACCCCGTTCTGACAAATAGCCGTTCCAACGCTGGGTTCTTAGGGTAAGTCCCGACAACTCGTTCATGTCCATGCAGAAGGCGGCATCGATGCGTCTCTGCGAGTAACAATAACAACGCGGTTGGGTGGATCCTTTCGGTGTTGTCGAAATCAAGAAAAACGTTCCGATGATTCCTCAGTGCGGCCAATCGCATATCCCGCACGAACTCTGCTGTTTCTTCATAATTTGACACTAAGTCCAGCATCTTCGGGACTTCAAGCACCAAGCGCTCACTAAAACCTTTACCGACTCCAGGTACGACGCCTTTAGCAAATCGCGAAGCAGAAGGTTTCTTGTCGGATGGATCTTCCTTTCGACGGCTCGGCCTGTTGCGCAGCAACTTCTTCTCTTGAGAGTTTAAGCGACGAGCAAAGCGCTTTAACTCCAATCGATGCTGAATCTCTTTTTCTTGAAGAACGGATTTCATGAGCAACATCCAAATTATGACGAAGTCAATATATCGCCAAAAATGGAAAACATGGAATGCTTTCACATACAAGACAATCAATTCAATTTCACTCGACTCTGATGACAGCAACCTTAAAACGGCGGGGGAGCCCCAGAATGCTCTCCAGGTATGAAGTTGAGCCAGAATCCTGAATCATCCGGAAACAGGAAAAGGTTGCCACTGAAAACCATCTTTCCGTTTTGCTTGATTCTCATAAACTGTAGAATGTCCTTAAGGCCAAGCACATCAGCCGCCGTATTCAACATGCCTTTGCGGTCACAGTTCAGAACATAACGCCGTACAGCGGGCAAACTCTGGCGGCTTCCCCAGTAGCGCTTTTTATTAAATCGACATTCCGTATCCAGATTCTTGGTCACGTATTTGGAAATGTATCTAGCCACACGATCAGCACGAGACCTACCCGCTGCAACACGGATATATTGAGCATCGACGTTACCGGCCCCACGACCACCAACACAAACCCACCAAGCAGGCCGTACGACGTTCAAATTAACTCGTCCTAGCCAAGCTATATGCAAATGGTAATTTCCCTTCTCATGCCGTTCTAGAACCGCTACATAAGGAAACTCACCAATCAGCTTAACCAACATACGCCGCAATCGATCCCACGCCGCTGCCCATTCTTCCGGTGTCCAAAAATCCGATTGCTTGGTTTCGCGTCTGGTCAGTGTCAGCAGATGTGTTGCACACATATTCTTAACCAGATGACGGAGCTTTCGTTTAGCTCTTGCAGCAGATTTTTGCAAACCTTCGGCCCTTACCTCAGTCGGTTTCTCCCGCTTCCCCCTACAACCGCCAAACTCCATAGCCCTACCAATCTTCTTAAGATCAAGCATCCTAACTGTTGCCTCATACCCTCCAGATTGAAACGACTGAACCTTTAAGACAGGGGTTACTCCATATTCCGGTGCGCTCCAATTAACCGGAAAGAGCCAGTTCTTGATTAATTGACCACCCTGTAATCCAGTCCTGAACTGAAAATCGCCTACTTTTTCCGTTAAGTGTTCTTCTATCAAGTCTAGGGGCGCGCTTCGCGCGCCCTCGACCTCGCGCTGCGCGCGATGGTCGTGGTCGTGCGCAGCGGCCCCCAATGACTCCGCATAGCGATCTTCTGAACCAGGAGATACCCAAGGCCCAATCCCGTCCAAAACCGGACTCAGGGCGCCAGGAATCGACTCGACAGCTTCCCCCAGTTCGATGCTCATTGCAGCGCACCAAAAAGCTGTGTCGAAAATGTGTCAAAACTGTGTCGAAAATGTGCCCAAACGGGGACATATCTAGACCACAGGGGACCACTGGAGGGGTAAGGTAAAAAAGAAAGAACCCCATAAGAATCATGGGGTTCGAAGTGTCTGGAGTGGTCCAGACGGTAATGCAATTTGGTGGAGGCGGCGGGAATTGAACCCGCGTCCGCAAACCTTCCACAGGCAGCCCTACATACTTAGTCTCGTTATTTGATTTAACGCGTTACCCGTCAACGGACAGACTGGCAACACGCGGTCTGCTGATTTTTCGTGAGG
>SCUZ01000093.1 GCA_004322535.1 Rugosibacter sp. | reverse complement strand
CGCCGATGGCGATTTCAGCCACTGAAATTTTTCGTCGTCATCCGGAATGTTTCGATGCGGAAACGAGAACACTATTTGATTCCGGGCAAGACCCTTTTTCTTTGCCAGGGCTGCACTTCACACACGAGTCCGCAGAATCCATGGCCCTTAACGCAATCACCAGCGGAGCCGTTATTCTTGCCGGATCGGGCATGGCGACCGGCGGACGAGTGCGACATCACCTAAAACATAATTTGTGGCGCGAAAATTCGAGTGTCGTGTTTGTTGGATTTGCTGCCCAAGGCACTTTGGCGCGGCGCATTATCGATGGCGCTAAAACGGTCACCCTGTTTGGTGAAGAGGTTTTGGTGCGGGCGAAAATTTACACCATCAATGGATTCTCCGCGCATGCCGATCGTGATGAGCTTCTGGCCTGGCATCGACATAGCCGTGCCCCGCGTACTTTTCTTGTACATGGTGAAGAAGAGGTTATGCAAAAATTTTCCACGCAACTTTCTTTGCAAAGCCCGGATACGCATGTCGAGATGCCTGAATTAGGTCAGCCTTTTAATTTGTAAATTCGGTCGCATATAGCCTCAATAAACCTTTTCAGGACATGGTCATGGAGTTCAAGGACTACTACAAAATCATGGGTGTTGAGCGCAGTGCAACGCAGGATGACATCAAGCGTGCCTATCGCCAGCTAGCGCGTAAATATCACCCGGATGTCAGCAAAGAGGCGGATGCCGAGGCACGCTTCAAAGAACTCGGTGAGGCGTATGAAGCGTTAAAAGATCCGGAAAAACGTGCGGCTTATGATCGGTTGGGTGCCAATTGGAAGGGCGGCCAGGAGTTCCGTCCCCCGCCGGACTGGAATGAGGGGTTTGAGTTTTCTGGTGGAGGCTTTACGGGTGGCGGCATGGGCGGTGATGGTGCAGATTACAGCGAGTTTTTTGAGCAGCTGTTTGGCCGTGCCACGCAAAGTCGAGGCGCATCCCATGGCCCATTTCGGGGCGGGGCGGGCCACGCGCATGGTACCGATCGCCACGCCAAGGTGCTGATTGATCTGGAAGATGCTTATCACGGCGCAACCCGCATGATTGTTTTGCATGTGCCGGAAACCGATGCAGAAGGCCATGTCGCATTGCGTGAGCAAAAGCTGAATGTGACTATTCCGCGAGGGGTTCGTGCGGGACAAAGCATACGCCTGAGCGGGCAGGGCACGCCGGGTATCGGCCAGGGCAAGGCCGGGGATCTGTATCTGGAAATTGAATTTCGACCGCATCCACATTATCGGGTAGATCAGCGCGATGTCATGCTTGACTTGCCTTTGGCTCCTTGGGAAGCCGCCTTGGGAGCGAGCGTCACCGTGCCTACGCCAAATGGCTCGGTGGAGCTCAGGATTCCGGCAGGGTCTGCGTCTGGTGCTAAATTGCGATTAAAAGGGCGTGGCATTCCCGCCGCCTCCGCGAACGGCATGGCGGGTGATTTTTACGTGGTATTGCAAATTGTCCTGCCACCGGCGAGTGATGAGGCAGCCCGGGCGGTTTATAGTGATATGGCAAAACGGTTCGATGGGTTTAAACCACGCGCGAAATTAGGGGTTTAATCATGAAAAAGCAAACGATGAGTAATCAAGAATGAGTAACCCCGCCATGCAGCCACGATTAGAAGGCGTCATTCTTGAAGAGCTGGTGGAATTGACTTTGGCCGATGTGTGTCGCGCCTGTACAACACACGCTGAAAGCATTATCGAGTTGGTCGATGAGGGCATCATCACGCCGCTGGGTGATGCGCCGCAGCGCTGGGTGTTTACCGGCGTGCATCTGCGCCGTGCGCGCGTGGTGCTGCGCTTGCAAAGCGATCTGGGTGTTAATCGCGCGGGGGCAGCGCTGGCTGTGCAACTGCTCGAAGAAATAGATGCGCTACGCACGAGATTGCGGGCGCTTGAAGACAGATGACTTTCTTGTCGTGCTGTCGTGTTTGTAATATTTGCAGGATGTCATGGGTTTCAAAGGAACGGGTTTCAAGGATTTTCATTTGCTTGACTAACCATCAAAGGAGCAATTGATCATGGCCACGCAGAAAAAAGATGAGCAAAATGACGCGCTGGAAAGCTGCGTACGGCAGGTTGTTGCGCAAGGCACGGATGTGCAGGCGGCTGTGCGCCAGCTTACGCTGGATGCGATGGGCAACCATGCACTGAGCCTCGAATCCATTGGCCGCATCATGCATGCGGTGGTGCAAGGCACGCGTGAAGGCGTGCAGGAGGAACTGGATAAAACCAAAGCCCAGGCAAGCGTGGCCCAGGCACGCATGAAAGAAGCGGTTTCCGGGCTGGATGCGGCGCTGACGCAATTTGCCGCAGCGACAAAACTGGCGGTAGAAGAGGCCGCAGGCCGTGCACAAAAATTCTCCAGCCAGGATATGGCGAGAACGCGTGCCGATCTGGAAAGCCTGGAAGCGCTGTTTCTGGAAACCATGAAAACCTCTGCTGCGGCAACGCGTGGGCTCGCCTCGGACATGCTGGCGGATATGGTCAGCCATGCCCGACGCACAGGCACCGCCGTGGGGGAGCAGATCAAAACCACGCTGGAAACTTTCACCCGGCAAATGACCGCTGCCAGTAAAGCGCAGATGGAGACAGGGATGCAGCTCGCACAAACCACTGCCGACATGATGCGCAAAGCGGCTGTTGGCATGCTCACCGGCATGGCCGATCGCGTAAAACACGGTGCAGCATCCTCTAAAGCGCCACCCAGCAAGGACGACTGATGCGGTGGCAAGCGGTCACAGCCGTCCGCGCATTGGCCTTGCCCTAGGCAGCGGCTCCGCGCGGGGTCTTGCGCATGTCGGCGTCATCCGTGCCATCGAAGACGCCGGCATTAAAATCGATTACATCGCGGGAACCAGCATGGGCGCATTGATCGGTGCAGTCCATGCCGCCGGCAAACTCAATGAACTGGAAAGCTCTTTTCTCGGCTTTGACTGGAAAAAGACCGCCTCTTTTTTCGATGTCGTGCTGCCCCGGTCTGGCTTGCTTGACGGGGCGAAAGTCAGCGCACTCGTGCGCAGCCACATTCATGCGGACGATATTGAAGCTCTGCCTATCGCCTTCGCCGCCGTAGCCAGCGATCTGATCAGCGGCAAAGAAGTGGTCATCCGCAGGGGCGACATCATCGAAGCCGTGCGCGCCAGCATTTCAGTGCCTGGCATTTTCACCCCTGTGCGGCGCAACGGGCAGATTCTGGTGGATGGCGGGCTGGTCAATCCGGTGCCGGCCAGAGTAGTGCACGCCATGGGCGCCGAGTTCGTTATTGCCGTCGACCTCAACCACCAGATCGTGAATGGCAAAAACCTCAAACCGCTGATGCCCGTCGCGAGCAATGAGGAAAGCGATCCAGGCCCGCGTTCAGTCTGGATGGGCCGCTATACCCAGACGATGCAGAGCCTCAAGCAAAAACTGCTCGCCAGCGATGCGCCGGGCCGCACCCAGCTCTTGCGCTGGCTCGCGCGTGAGGAGCCGCTGCCCAGCATCTTTGAAGTGCTGCTGGCCTCCATCAACATCATGGAAACGAGCATCACGCAAACGCGCCTGCATATCGACCAGCCGGACATCATCATTCAACCGCCGCTTGGCCACATCCGCTTCCTCGAATTCGGCCGCACCGAAGAGATCATCGCCATTGGATATGCACATACGCAGCGGCAACTTGCCGCGCTTGATCCTGAGGTGCTGCAGGCATTGACCGCATCGCGATAAATCGAAAGCTGATCTTTGGTTGTTCGTGCCTCCGCCGGCGCTTGCCAAAATGACGAATAAATCGTTTAATCCAATCGACATAAACACTTTCAGTACGGATGCTGGAATGTTTCACCCGCAGCTTGTCACGCACCTGGTCCAGCAGTTTGGGTGGCGAGTTGATCACCGGGGTGTCTTGAGTCGGCATTTCCAAAATACAATCAAAATATATTTAATTTTTCAGTTAGATAAATCAAGATGAACCAAGTTAGACACCTGCTGTGGTCAGAATATACACCGGTTAGGGTGTCTACTTCACGTTAGGTTTCACACTATGGCGCACGCTATCCCACAGATAGAGCTACCGGAATCGCTGGCCGAGCATCTGAAGACGTTTTCCACGTTCTTCCCAGACAAGGTCCGCTTTGACGAAGACACTCACTCCGTGGAGGTCACTGAAACACTGCCGTTTGAGCTTCGTGTGTCTATGTCATATCTGAAGATCGTAACGGACATTCAAGACGTCATGGAGAATTTGGAGTTGGTTCTGTCTGACCTCGCCGCGATCGCCACGTACCCGCCGGCCAATGCTCGCGAAGGCGAACGGCGATACTTTCTCCTCACCAAACTCTTCTTCTACGAGTTGCTACGCATTCGGGACGCCTTTCCACGCTTCCTCAAGCGCATGGAAGAAGACGGACTCATGTCAAAAGATGGACGTCACGCGAGTAGAAAGCTAATCGATGAGCAACTAAGCGAGCACTATTTGATAAGGAACGTGTACCTGCATGGACACTCTTTTCCAAGGTCCGATGCTGAATTCGATCTTTCACTGATCAGTATGGCTTCAGAATGTGGTTATGAACCGAAGCTTGTGCCGCTGAATGGCGATGACCCAAAGGAATATCCCCATGTACTTCAGTCATTGGCGACAAAGCGACGTGAGGGTCTGATAAAGATCGCCTCCGACATGGTTGCCTTCTGCCAGAGCATCATCAACACAACGGCAATTTGGGTTTCACATCATCACTTTCCTGGGGAGTCGGCAAGTGAAACCTAACACTACGTTCGAGGCGACCTGCGCGAAAAGCCGCGCAGGCGCCTCAACTCCACGTTAGGTGCTGTTCCGATATGCCCGCTCTCGCGTTTGAACTAATGGACAACGAAACATTTCGCGTTGGGAAACGGGTTGTGTCTTGTCATTTCTCTGACCCGCCCTTCAACGGGAAGTATCGGTACCTCGCGGACTGCACGTCAGACGAACGGGATCGCATATGCCAACACCTGTTTGTTCACGACTTCAGGGATGTTCGGCCTTCCGATCTGCCAAACGGCATCTCTATAAATATTCAATCTCCACGATCTGACTTTCGTCAGATCAATTTCGCCGAAATCAAGAAGGCCAACGACCAATCTGAACTCATCATTGTCCTTTGCTTCGACTATGTTGATTGGCACCTTCCCATCAACCTCCAGCATTTTGCTGAACGCTACCGCGATGCCTTACTTCTTCGCGTAGAGAGCGCGCTTGAGTGCCACATCGATCATTCTGATCCTGGCTTGTTCATTAACTGCTCGATTTCAGTTGCTCCTGACACCGACTACCTGTCCGCGTATAGAAAAGCCGTAGGTCAAATTCTTGCCACATACCGGAAGTGTTTGGAAGACATCTACAAAGAACCACCTGCGAAAGAGACAAAGGTGATTCAAGCCAACGATATCGGCGGTGCAAAATGGTGGTTCCAGTACGTAATTGTCCCAATACTGGGAAGCGGTGCTGTTGCAGCAGTTGCTGCGGGTCTGATAGCGCTATTGAAATGACAACAGCACCTAACCCTGCGTTCGAGACGACCTGCGCGAAAGGCCGCGCAGGCGCCTCAACTCCACGTTAGCCGTCATAGAGCAACCACCGTGACCAGCCGTCAGATTTCTGCTTGGATTGTTCCCCTTAAAGGCCACGCATTTGACCTCGAAGACTTGCCCATCTACCTCGACGGATCACCGGTAACGGTAGTGAAGCGAGGAGACAGGCACTTTCTCCAAATCTCAACGTCCGTCGCTGGCACAACGCATGAACGAGTTGAAGAACTTGCGGTCGACTTTCTGGGTCTCATCAACGGCGCCGCAAGCGTACTCATCGATGGATATCGCCCGCTTGAATTCGAAGGCGGCGGCTTCTATGGCATCGATGCGATCGGCGAGGTCGCGAACACAGTAATTCAAGTTAGTTCTGCCGAAATGCGGTGCAAGGCTGGCCATGTCACGATCTCCGTGAACGGCGTGACACACGAAGACGGTCGAAAGGGATTGATGGATCAACTCCTGCGAGAGGCAACGCGAAACCGAGCAAAGGCAGATGCACTTGCACTTGTTGGCCGCCCGGCCCCAAGTTGGTCTGAGCTGTATCTCGTCTTTGAATTGGTCGAGGCAAACGCCGGAAGCCGCATGTACGCTGATGGATGGATTGGTCGGGCTGAATCAAAACTCTTTACCCGAACCGCGAACAGCTATACAGCGCTAGGTAAAGCGGCGCGGCACGGAAAGGACCGTGGCGATCCCCCCACCAATCCGATGCATCAACGAGACGCGGTGCGACTTATGCGAAGCCTTGTTGCGGGTTGGCTTAAGGGTACTCACGCGGCCGCAGGCGCCAATGACGGCTAACCCCTCGGTCAAGCGGAGCGCCAACGGCGGGCCACCAGGCCCGGGCCGGTGGTACGCCGTTGGCGCCCGCTTACCTCGAACGTTGGGGGTTTCTATGGTCACAGTCCTAACAATTCTTGGTGCCATATTTGCTCTCATTACTGTCCCTATAGCTACGATTCTTGGCTTGATCGGTTTCTGGATTTTCGGTTTCTGGAGTGCGTTTATTGGTGTGCTTGTTGGCCTAGGTCTTCAATTCGGAGACTCTTAATCTTGTTCAACATAGGAGTTTCAGCCATGCCAATAAGCTCATCTATTAAAAATCTCCAGTTGCTCTCGTTCACTTACGACGGCTTCTCTCGTGTCGTTGAACCACACACCTACGGCATTGATACCAAGGGCCATCCCGCGCTTCGCGCTTATCAAGTGCGCGGAGGAAGCGAGTCTGGCGAGTATGTTGGCTGGAAGTTGTTTCACGTCAACGAAATACGCGGATTAACCGCGCTCTCAGAACACTTCGCAGGTGCGCGCCCAAAATACAAGCGCGGTGATAGTGCCTTTTCCACCATACATGCTCAGCTTTAGCCCATCCGCAATCGCATTTGCCGGCTGGGTAGGCCGGAGCGTTATGCACAGCGCAATCGCTCCAGTGCATATTCATCGCACCACCCCCAACCCGGCAGTCAAGGGGACGCTCCGCCGATAATGCCGGCGGATCGCCCCTTACTTCTACGTTGGGCATCATGAGCCGGAGAACCACATGAAAATTATCCACACACTTTTTGCATTTGCGGTACTGTCGTTGAGCACGCAGCATGCTCGCTCTGCAGATACTGAAGGTCATTTCTGGTTGGGAGGCGGCACTGGTGGTGTCATGTGTCCGCAATTCGTAGCGTCAATGGAAAAAGCTCGTTCGCTGGGAATAGATTCTGTTGGATACGCTACGGAGACTCAAGGATACCTCATGTATCTTCTCGGGTTTCAAACTGGCTACAACATGTCAACTAAAGATACCTGCGACATATTCCCGAGTGAAGAGAAAGCATATTCGTTACTTTCGTGGGCGGAAAACTATTGTCGAGAAAATGCATCGAGCCGCTTTGCTGATGGGGTAGTAGCTTTATCCAAAAACCGCCATCCAAAACGGTTGCGGGTTTGCTCCAAATGATGCCAATGCCCAACCCATCATTCCACCGGACGGTGCGCGATAAAGCCGCGCAGCGCCGGTCACCTCTACGTTAGCCTCTCACGAATATGGACTCATTAACTTTTATATCTAAGCTCATTGAGTCACTCGCGTGGCCACTTTCGCTTGTTATTGTTGCGTGGCTTATGAGGGCCGAGCTGCGCGAGCTTCTCCGGCTCGTCAAGAAACTCAAGGCCGGACCGGTCGAGGCAGAATTTGATCGCGAAGTTCGCTCTCTACGCGTTGAGATCGAAACAAGAGAGCCAACTGCACCAACAACACCAGCCACTCGAGCTCAAACTGATCCGTTACTTGAGCTCGCGGCTCGTCACCCACGCGCCGCCATCCTTGAAGCATGGAGGGCAGTTGAAGTTGCTCTTCTTAGGCTTGCAAACTCTCGCGACCTCTTGCCTCCCGGTCTCGATAAAACCCCTTCCCGTCACGTTATCGGGGTTATCACGAAGGATCATCTTCTTGCGCCAGAAGAGATTGCGCTCTACTACGATCTGCGAAACTTGCGCAATCAAGCAGCCCACGCTACTGATTTTGACCCATCGGAAATAGCCGCGCTCGATTACGTAGAGCTTTCAAAAGGCTTCATAAATGCAGCGAACCAAGCAGCCCAACAGATATAACCGGACTAACAAACGCTTCGAGAGGGACGCTCCGCCGGCAAGCCGGCTCCGCGCCCCTCAAGCTCGACGTTGGGAGCCTTAGTAATGGAAGCGCAACTGAGCGATCATCAGTGCATCATTCTCGACGCGATAAATCATGCGATGCTCATCTGTTATTCGGCGTGACCAGAGCCCTGAAAGCGCATGCTTCAAAGGCTCGGGTTTGCCCACGCCCGCGAAGGGTTCGCGCTGCGTCTCGCGTATCAGCTTGTTAATTCGCTCCACCATGCGCTTGTCTTGCTTTTGCCAATACAGGTAGTCTTCCCATGCCTCGTCAGCAAAAATCAGTTTCACTTGGCCAACTTCTGCTCAACGCCTTTGCCGGCGTTTAGTTGTTCAACGGCCGATAGAAGACGCTTGGCATTAGCCGGCGTGCGCAAGAGGTAGGCAGTTTCTTCCAGCGCCTTATAGTCTTCGAGCGAGAGCATTACGACGGACTGCTCTCCGTTGCGAGTGATTATCAGGGCTTCATGGTCGTCGCAAACGCGATCCATTGCGTTGGCAAGATTTGCACGAACAGTGGTGTAAGTAATTGCATCCATAGCGGGGCTCCTTATATGTACGCCATACTGTACATATCTAACGACCACTTGTCTACCAACACTGCGCAGGCACCCAACCCATTCATCGATACGGACTAGCGCGATGAAGCCGCACCAGCCGGTTATGTCAGACGTTGAAGCTGTAGGAAAACCCATTTTCCACGCGTCGTGTGGCGCAAAAAAAAGCGCGTTATCGTCTGCACCTTTATCTGTGTACTTCAGATCGGCGTATTGGCAGCGCCGAGTTTCAACGCAGCAGCGTGCCGAGCAAACCGAGCAACGCGCAGGCAAGAATCACTTTCACGATACTTGCTTTATAGCGGAAGAGTGCAATGCCCGCGGCCATTGCGATAAATGCCGAGCTGATCGAGAAATGTCCTGCAAAGGGGGCCGTGGTGATGGCATTGGGCCAAAGCACGTGCCAGGCGAAAAACACCGCGAGATTGAGAATGACGCCGACTACGGCGGCCGTGATGCCGGTCAGTGGTGCGGTGAATTTGATGTCGCCGTGAGTCGCTTCAATCAAGGGCGCACCAGCAAGAATGAACAGGAAGGAGGGCAGAAAGGTAAAAAAGGTTGCCACCATCGCGCCGGTGACACCTGCCAGAAACAGCATGTCGGGGCCAAGGATTTGTTTACTCCATGCGCCGATGAAGCCGACAAAAGTGACGATCATGATCAGTGGCCCCGGCGTGGTTTCGCCCAGCGCCAGCCCGTCGATCATCTGTGGCCCGCTGAGCCAGCCGTAGGTCTCGACCCCGCCTTGATATACATAGGGCAACACCGCATAGGCACCGCCAAATGTCAGCAGCGCGGCCTGGCTGAAAAACAGCCCCATCTCGCGCAGCACCGGATGGCCGAGCGTCAGCATCACGATGGCCCATAAGGCAAGGCCGACAAGGAGCAGCAATGCCAAGTGCAGCCACTGGAACCGCGTATGCGCGGGTGGCGGCGTATCGTCGTCAATCACTGCAGGGCCAAAGTGTTTTGTCGTGGCACTGTGCTTGCCGGCACCGAATTTTTCCGGTGCGTAGCGTCCGCCGATGAATCCTGCCAGACCGGCAAGCAGAATGATGAGCGGAAAAGGCAACCGCAGGAAGAAAATACCAATGAACGACGCGGCAGCAATGCTCCACAGCAGATGATTTTTCAGTGCGCGCGAACCAATCCGCCAGGCTGAGAAGGCCACCACCGCAACCACGGCGGGTTTGATGCCGGTGAAAATGGCTTGCACCCACAGTACATTGCCAAAGGTCAGGTAAATCCAGCTTAAAGCCGTCAGGATAAAGAACGAAGGCAGCACGAACAAGGTGCCCGCGATGATGCCGCCCCAAGTGCGATGCAAGAGCCAGCCAATGTAGATGGTGAGCTGCTGCGCTTCCGGGCCGGGCAGCAACATGCAATAGTTGAGCGCGTGCAAAAAGCGCCGCTCGGAAATCCAGCGCCGCTCTTCCACCAGCTCACGATGCATGACAGCAATCTGCCCAGCCGGGCCGCCAAAACTGATGCAGCCAAGTTTCAGCCAGTAGCGAAAGGCTTGCCAGAAGGACGGATGGGCGGGCGGCGTGGTCATGGCGTCAGTGTAATGGATTCGGCCTGCAAGCCTTGGGCAGAGGCCGCGAAAAGTCGGCGCTGGTGATACGGCAGCATGCAATGGCGCGTGGGAAAGCGCAGGTTGACCGCAAACCTTGTTTCTTGGGTGAGCAAGCCCTCGCGGACATGCCCCATTATTGAAGTTATGTTGCGCCTGATACGGGCTGCCCGGCGATTTCCTTGCGTACCTGATCCATATCCAGCGTCATTGCCTGCTCGATGAGTTGATCAAATGCTGCCGGTGCGAGCGCGCCGGCTTCTGAGTAGATGACGATTTGATCGCGGAAAATCATCAGCGTGGGAATCGAGCGAATGTTGAAGGCGGCGGCGATTTCCTGTTGCTCCTCGGTGTTCACTTTGGCGAAGACAATGTCCGGCTTTTTTTCTGCAGCGGCTTCAAAGGTGGGGGCAAAGTTGCGGCATGGCCCGCACCAGGGTGCCCAGAAATCGACAATAACGATTGCATTGCTGGTAATGGTGGTTTGAAAGTTATCAGCATCAAGTGGCAGGGTTGGCATGAAAGCTCCTGAGTGGATTGGTCGCGTATGCTATCGTTTTGGGGTCATTTTTTCTATAGGCGATGCAAAATTCGATGTCCATTTCTCATCCGCTTTATCGTGGCCGGTTTGCACCCTCTCCTACAGGGCCTTTGCATTTTGGCTCGTTGGTTGCTGCGGTCGGCTCGTTTCTCGACGCACGGGCGCGGGGTGGGGAATGGCTGCTGCGCATGGAAGATATTGATGCGCCGCGCTGCTCAATGGCTGCTGCCGAAGACATACTACGCACGTTGGAAAGCTTTGGGTTCGCGTGGGATGGTGCCGTGGTGTGGCAGCATCAGCGCCAAGCAGCCTATGCTGATGCGCTTTTGCAATTGCAAAAAATTAAGCAGGTGTTCCCCTGCGCTTGCACGCGCCGTGAACTGGCTGATTCGCTGCTCGCCACTGATGGGGCGGCGATCTATCCGGGTACGTGTCGTCTGGGCATGGCAGAGGGCAAAAAAGCACAGGCATGGCGGGTGCGCGTGAGCCCAGCATCCGCGAGCGCTGCGCCTATTGTTTTTGAGGATGCCATTCAAGGCCGCATCGAGAGTGATTTATCGCGTGATGCGGGTGACTTTATCGTACGTCGGGCGGATGGCATGTTTGCCTATCAGTTGGCCGTAGTGGTGGATGATGCCGCGGCGGGAATTACCCATGTCGTGCGCGGTGCCGATTTATTGCTTTCCACTGCGCGGCAGATTTTTTTGCAGCACTGTTTGGGTTTGCCTGCGCCGTTTTACGCCCATTTGCCGGTGGTGGTGAATGCGGCAGGCGAGAAGTTGGCTAAACAAACCTTGGCGACACCGCTGGATAGCAAGCGGCCCATGGTTGGCTTGATCTCTGCGCTGACATTGCTTGGGCACAAACCGCCGCCGGAACTCGTGGATGCGAGCCTGGATGAGCTATGGGCGTGGGCGATACGTCATTGGCGGCTTGAAAATGTGCCACGACAGCGGGCGCTGCCAGTAGCTGAAAAGTCTATTATGCAGGAAACATCATGATCATTAGCGAGTCAGAGGATATTGCGCGGGTGCTGACCGAGACCCGCGTGATTGCGGTTGTTGGCTTGTCAGCACGTCCCGAACGGCCGAGTTACCGCGTTGCGCAATTCATGCTGGCGCGGGGTTATCGCATCGTGCCGGTGAATCCGCAGTACGCCGAGGTCTTGGGCCAGACGTGTTATCCGCAACTTTCGGCGATCCCGTTTGCGGTGGATATGGTTGATGTGTTTCGCCAGTCCGAGCATGTCTTGCCTGTGGCAGAAGCGGCGATCGCGATAGGGGCGAAGTGTCTTTGGTTGCAGCTGGGCGTTATTCATCCGGCGGCGATTGCGTTAGCTGATGCCGCCGGACTGAACGTGGTGGTTGATCGCTGCATGAAGGTGGAGTATGCGCGGTTGTTTGGTTTGGCCCGGTGAAAAACTTGCTCCTGCGCAACGAAAAAAATTGACATCCACCAGCCGGAGTCAGCGCCCCGGCGTATTTCCCCACAGCACTTTGTGCAATTGCAACTGAAAGCGCACGGGTAGCTTGTCGTCAATAATCCATTGCGCGAGCTGCCCCGCCTCAAGCTGCCCCTGCACAGGGGAAAACAGCACGGGGCAGCGCGCAAAAAGTCGGCGCTGGTGACACGCCGCCATGGCCCATTCATAATCCTCCCGTGATGCCAAAACCAGTTTGAGTTCATCGTGCGGGGTGAGCAAATCGAGATTTTCCCAGCGGTTTTTTGTCACCTCGCCCGAACCGGGTGCCTTGACATCCATGATGCGCGAAACGCGCGGATCAATACCGCTGATATCCAGCGCGCCGCTGGTTTCCAGCGAGACGGAATAGTCCGCATCGCATAATGCGCCGAGCAGGGGCAGGCAGTTTTTTTGTGCCAGTGGTTCGCCACCGGTGACGCAAATGGTAGCGCAATTGAATTCGGCAACCTGCGCCAGAATGGCGTCAATGGACATCGCACCACCGCCGTGGAAGGCATATTCGGTGTCGCACCAGGTGCAGCGCAAGGGGCAGCCGGTGAGGCGAATAAACACCGTGGGCAGCCCGACTCGGCTTGATTCACCTTGAATGGAATGAAAAATTTCCGTGATGCGCAGCGTGTCGCTGCGCACTGATGGTGCGGCGGGCTGGATGGCGGCTAGTGTTACTGCAGACATGGGTGCTATTTCTCGCTACTTCTTTTTGGTGGGGGCGGATTTGAGCGATTGCCTGGCGCGTTTCCCCGCATCACTCGCTGGGTACTTTTCGCTCAACTTTAGCAGCACGTCGCGCGCGGCGTTGGTGGCTTTGAGCGCTTTCAGGTTATCTGCCTGCGCTTCGAGGGCGTCCGGCGCGCGCTCATCTTGCGGCCAGGTGGCAGCAAATTTCTCGAACAGCGCAGCCGCTTGCTTGTGGTCTTTGGCCTGTGCGTGGGCATAGGCGCCCCAGTAGATTGCGGAATCCAGCAGGGTACTGTTTGGCCAGGCTTCGCTGAACGCAAGAAAACTCGCGCCTGCTTCTTTGAACTTCGATGCTTTGAGCAGGTTCAGCGCGGTTTCATAGTCGCGGGTTTCTTTTGCGCTATCTACTTTGGCTGGCGGTGTGGGCGTGCCGGCTTCAGCAGGGGGAGACTCGAGTTTACGCAGCCGATTATCCAGATCGATATAAAAATCTTTTTGTCGTTTTTGCGCGGCGTCCAGATCGTGAGACATCACTTCTTGCTGGCCACGCAGTTTGGCAAGGTCTGTACGGATGCTTTCTAGCTGATTGGCAAAGTCGATCTGGTTTTTATTGATCGTTTCCGTGCGCTGGGTAAGCGCATTCACATCGTTGCGCAGCTGTTCGATGCGCTGACGCGCCAGATCGTCATCAAACAGGCCGGCACGCGCTGGCAATGCCAAGAGCAAAAGGGCCAGCGCAAATGGACGATGCATCAGAATTCGCCTGAGTAAAGAATATCCCCGCGGCGATTTTTCGCCCAGCATTCTTCGGTGGCTTCAGTGCATGTTGGTTTTTCTTCGCCCAGGCTCACGGATTCCATCTGGCTTTCGGAAATGCCCAAGAGAGAAAGCGCTTTTTTGATGGCATCTGAGCGTTTCTGGCCGAGGGCCAAGTTGTATTCGCGGCTGCCGCGTTCATCGGCATTACCCTGGATCAGCATTTTCATGTTGGCATGTGCAGCGAGAAATTTGCTGTGCGCCACCAGCAGCGATTGATATTCGTCTTTGACGACATAGCTGTCAAAGTCGAAATAAATGCTGCGTTTGGAAAGCGGGCTGTTCGGGTCTCTCAAGGCCTTCATGCTGAGTGGATCGATCGCTTCGCCTGGTGTCGTCGTGGCAGGGGGAATCGGTGTGGTCTCAATGACCGAGGGGCTGCGGGATTCCATACCAGAGGGGTTTTGCTCTGGTGCGGGTGGCTGTGAGCCGCACGCAGTCAGCAATAAAGCAAGGAATGTGGCAGAAAGCAGGTTGACGGTGCGAGGGCTGATAGTGCGCATGATGATGTCCTTGAAAGTATGGGCGAAAAATAATGACGATTATTTGACCAGCGGGCCCCAGGCAGGTTCCCGCACATCGGCGGCCTGCACGGAGAGTTTTTGCTTGACGCGGCCGTCGCTGGATACAGCCGCTAATACACCCCGCCCGCCAATTTCTGTCGCATACAGAATCATGCGGCCATTGGGGGCGAAGCTGGGGGATTCGTCTTTGGAAGAGTCCGTCAGGATTTGCGTTTGCTTGGTGGCCAAATCCATTAACGCGAGCTGAAAGCGACCATTGTTGCGTGCAATGTAAGCGAGGCTTTTGCCATCCGGCGAAGGGCGCGCTGTCACGTTGTAACTGCCGTCAAAGGTAATGCGCTCGACTGTGCCGCCGGTAGTGGCGATGCGGTAGATTTGCGGGCTGCCGCCACGGTCAGAGGTGAAATAGATGAACTGGCCATCGGGAGAAAACCGTGGCTCGGTATCGATGCCGGAAGAGCTTGCCAGGCGCTTTACCCCGCTACCATCGGCATTGACCAAAAAGAGTTGTGAGCCACCCTCTTTGGTGAGCACGACAGCCAGACGTTTGCCATCAGGCGCCCAGGCCGGCGCAGAGTTCGAGCCTTTGAAATTGGCCGCCACATGACGTTTGGCAGTGGCCAGATCGTGAATATAGATGATCGGTTTTTTGGCTTCAAAAGAAACATAGGCCAGTTTGCTGCCATCGGGTGACCAAGCCGGTGAGATGATTGGCTCACGCGAGGCCAGCGCAGGCTGTGCATTGGCACCATCCGCATCGGCAATTTGCAATTCAAAGCGCCCCGTGCTTTTCACGACATAAGCGATGCGGGTTGAAAAAACACCCGGCTCACCGGTGAGTTTTTCATAAATCGCATCGGCAATGCGATGTGCTGTCGCGCGTAACTGTGCCCCGGTGTGCACATAGGCTTGCATATCCAGCGTGTTCTGCTTGATGACATCCGAGAGCCGCACGCGGGTTTCAAAACGACCATTGCTCGAGGCCATGGTCGTACCACCCGCCACCACATCCGCACCGCGCTGCTTGAGATCGGCAAAGGGCGGGTTGGTGTTGTCACTGAGCGTGCCGGCGCCATCGATCAATCGGAACATGCCACTGCCATCCAGATCCGTGCGAATCACGGAAGTCAGTCCTTGAGTGATCGTCCTGTCGCCAGCGAAGTCCGCAACGGCGATCGGCAAGCGATTGGCGCCAGCGCCTGTAATCTCGACCCTGAGTTGTGCGTGAGCACTTGTGATGGAAAGCCCGAAGCAGGCGGCACAGGCAAGAAAAAAAGATTGCATCTTCATGAGAGAATTATACCGGTTGGCCATTTACTCATCGAGCGGACGAAAGCTGAGCTCGAGGGTCCGCGAAAAAAGATCACTTTTTCCCGGTTTGGGTAAGGGGTTGGATTTGAGAATAGCACGTTCAATTGCCTCATCCAGCGCGGTATTGCCTGAGGAGTGGCGTAGCCGTGCCGTGACAATTTCGCCGCTGGGTAACTGGGTGACATCAAACACCGCTTCGGGGTTACCTTTGACGTCGGGGGGCAACACGATATTGCCCCTGATTTTGCCGCGAATGCGCGACAGATAATCCGCCATGGCTTTGTTGCGAGCACTGGCTTCACTGGCGGCTTTTTCTTTATTTAAGTCTTCGGTAGCCGCATCGGTTTTTTTACGTTGCAGCAGGTGCTCGGCTTCTTTTCTCAATTGATCGAGAAAAGACGTTTTGCGCGGCGGGATATCGGGTTTGGTTTCTACGACAGGCTTTGGCTCAGGCTGCAGTTTGGGTTTTGGAACTTCCTTCACTTTTTCCTTGACGGCGATATCGGGTTTTTTGGGTAATGGCGCAGGGGGTGGTTCGGCCATGGGCTTGGGTTCGAGTGCAGGTTCAGGTACGGGTTGTATTTTGGGCGCTGGGTGAAAAGTCGGCACTGGTGATACGGTGGCACGAACCAGCTCTACCTCAACGACGTCTGTCATCTTCGTTTGCCAGTGCACGCCATAGAACAAAATAGCCGCCAGCAGGGCATGCACCAGCACTGCCAACACCAGGGAAAAGTATTTTCCCGTGCGGTCGTCAGTGCGCAAAAAAGGGGAATCGAATGTCATTTGCCAGGTTGCACCAGCAGGCCGATTTTTTCTACCTGCTGGCGCTGTAGTTCATCCATCACGTTGAGCACGGCTTCATATTTGACATCTTTGTCGCCTGCAATCAGCACTGGTTGCTGCGGGTTTTTTATTTGCAACTGTTTGATGTAGGTCACAAGCTCGGCGCGAGTGACGGTTTTTTCCGCGCTGTCGCTGGCGCTGGCGCGGTCACGCAAGGCGAGCGAGGCATCCGCCTTGACAATGACTTCAAGCGGGGCGGTCGGCGGCTGCGCTGATTTGCCAACGCTGGGCAGGTTAATGCTGCCCGCAGGGGGCATGGGCGCGGTGACCATAAAGATGACGAGCAGTACCAACATCACATCGATGTAGGGCACTACATTAATTTCATTCATGAGCCGACGTTGTTTCATGGCAGATTTGTGCGTGTCTGGGTGGGCGTGGGACGATGCATATCGTGAGTCACAAAAGGTTTATCGACGGGAGGTAAATCCAGCCATTCTGGATGGGCCAGCGTACGGTGGACGTCATCCAGCCCGGTGCGCCAATGATTGTGCATGGTCAGCGGGCTGAACTCGTAATCCATGTAATGGGAGTGGCTCTCGCCCTTGTCTTTGTAAATCAGGTGGATCACATTGAAACGCCGGTCGCACGATGCTTTGTCTGCGCGCCGATACCACGCATTGTCGCGGTTTGCCTCGGGCACCAGTGCCATCAGTTCTTGCAGCATGCGACGGTATTTTTGTGTGCTTTCCATGTACTCGGTAATCATCCGGGTACGGCTGGAGTACTGAATATCCTTTTGTCGAATTGCCACCTCGATCAAATCCGTCGGTGCTGCGCCTTGAGCGCTCCATAAATCAACCTGAAAAACCAGCGAGTCCTTGTGCGCCTCGTTGGTGAGTACGTGATACAGCGGTGTATTCGATACCAGCCCGCCATCCCAATAGTATTCGCCATCAATTTCCACAGCGGCAAAGCCCGGCGGCAAGGCACCTGAGGCCATGAAATGCTCGGGTCGCAAGGTAATCTTGGTATTGTCGAAATAGGCAAAATTTCCATTGCGCACATTCACTGCACCAACCGAAACACGCATCTGGCGCGCATCATTAATGCGCTCGAAATCGGCGAACTTTTCCAGCGTGGCGCGCATGGGGCTCGTGTCGTAAAGACTCGCGGTATCCGGTGTATTGTGAAACAGAGCCAGCCAGGGGAATAACCGTGGGGTGAAGAACCCCTGTTGGCCTTCCATCATGGTCCGTGAGGCTTCCCAAATGTCGAGCATTTCGCGCATCGCCGGTGGCCAGGTTTCGACAAGCGCCGAATCAACCGGCGTGGGCGGGAAATGGGGGTGCTGGCAAATGGTTTCCCAAAACCCGCGTAATTGGTCGACACGTTTTTGTGGCGGGTTGCCTGCAATAATGGCGGCATTCAATGCGCCAATCGAAATACCGGCAACCCAATTGGGCTGAATATCCGCTTCGGCCAAACCTTCGTAAACGCCGGCCTGATAAGAACCCAGCGCACCACCGCCCTGCAAGACCAACGCGATCACCTCATACTCGGCAAGACCGGTATTTTTACCATTGTTTTTTGTGCCACCGTTCCCTTGAGTCGCCATCGCAGAATCCTTACTGCATGGACCAGCCGTGGCTGACAATGAAAGACTGTCCCGTGAGTGCGGCACTGGGGAAGGCGGCAAGAAACAGCGCGGTTTGCGCGACATCTTCGACAGTAGTGAAAATGCCATCCACTGTGCCGCCGAGCATGACTCGCTTGACGACGTCTTCTTCGCTGATGCCCAGCTCTTTGGCCTGTTCGGGAATTTGTTTATCCACCAAGGGCGTGCGCACAAAGCCGGGGCAGATTACATGCGAGCGTACATTATGTACGGCTCCTTCTTTTGCCAACACCTTGGCCAGGCCGAGCAGGGCGTGCTTGGCGCTGACATAGGGGGCCTTGAGCGGCGAGGCTTCGTGCGAATGCACCGATCCCATGTAAATCACCGTGCCGCCGCGATTGTCTTTGTACATGTATTTCAATGCCGCCTTGGTGGTCAGAAAGGCGCCATCCAGATGGATTGCCAGCATTTTTTTCCAGTCGGCATAACTGAATTGATCAATCGGATTAACGATTTGAATGCCTGCATTCGATATCAGAATATCGATTCCGCCAAAGGCCGCAGCGACTTGATCAATGCCCGCATTCACAGCGGCTTCGTCGGTCACGTCCATGGCCACGCCAAGGGCTTTGCCGCCAGCCGCAATGATTTCATCCGCCGCTTTTTGTGCAGCGGCCAGATTGATGTCGGCGATAGCGACGGTTGCGCCTTCTCGTGCATAAGTCAATGCGATTTCACGCCCGATGCCGCTGGCCGCGCCCGTAATGATGGCTATTTTCCCCTTGAGTTGCATGATCAGCTCCTGGTTGAGTTCAAGTGAAACAGGTCAGCAGGCAAGCCCGAATGACACTTGCTTAGCGGGTTTGCCGTTGCAGAATGTTGGAGAATTCCTCCATGAAGCTCTCGAAACGCACGGCGACGCGATCGACGCGATGCGCGAAGCGGTTGTAAGCCACCACGGCGGGGATTGCCGCGAAGAGCCCGATGGCGGTGGCCACCAGCGCTTCGGCAATGCCGGGGGCGACAACAGAGAGTGTGGCGGTGCTCATGTTGGCCAGCCCGCGGAACGCATGCATGATGCCCCATACCGTACCAAACAGGCCGACATAGGGCGAGACCGAACCCACCGAGGCGAGAAATGCCAGGTGCGCTTCCAGATCATCAATTTCGCGCTGATAGGTGGCGCGCATGGCGCGGCGTGCGCCATCGACGACGGTTGAAGCATCCAGGGTTTTTTGCCCGCGCAGCTTGGTGAACTCGCGGTAGCCCGATTCAAAAATGCGTTCCAGTGCTCCGGTTTCGTGGCGGTTGTTGACGGCGCTTTGGTATAGCGCGTTCAGGTCGCCGCCACTCCAGAAATCGCGTTCGAATTTGTCCGTTCTGGTCTTCGCATCACGGATGGCAAAGGCTTTGCGGAAGATGTAATACCAGGACATGAAAGACACGCCAAGCAGCAAGAGCATGACCAGCTTGACCACCAGGCTGGCGTGAAGGATGAGTTCGATGATGGAAAGGTCTTGAGTAATATTCATTCCGGCAGTTCCGCTTTGGGTTGAGCCATCAGCGCCTTGAGTTGTTGATAAATGTCACACGGCATGGGTACTGGTTTGCCACGCGTCGGATCTATGCAGGCTACACGTATTCTCGCATCCAGCAGTTGTTCCCCATCACGTGTTACCTGCTGGGCGAACATCACCTGCACTCGCCCGACGGACTCGACGACGGTTTCGACCACGATCAGGTCATCAAGTTTCGCCGGTTTCAGATATTCGGCATGAACAGAGCGTACCGCGAAAGCCATTTGTCGTGTCGCCAGCGCCGACTGTTCGTGCCCGAGGTGGCGCAACAATTCGGTACGCCCGCGTTCGAGAAAGCGCATGTAATTCGCGTAATAGACAATGCCAGCGGCATCGGTATCTTCGTAATAGACGCGAATTGACAAAGGCATAATGAGGTTTAGTCAAATAGCGACGTGGCAGGTTTGTCGGGTGAATCCAGTCCGAAATGCCGCCAGATGGCGGGCGTCGCTACGCGTCCGCGCGGCGTGCGTTGCAAATAACCTTGCTGAATCAGGTAGGGCTCCAGCACATCTTCTATCGTATCGCGTGCTTCGCCAATGGCCGCTGCGAGGTTATCCACGCCCACCGGGCCACCGCTGAATTTTTCCAGCATCGCTAAAAGCAGTTTTCTATCCATCACATCCAAGCCCAGATGATCTACATCCAGCATGGTCAGCGCGGCGTCAGCCACGGCGCGGGTGATTTTGCCATCAGCCTTGACCTCGGCAAAATCACGCACACGGCGCAGCAACCGGTTGGAAATACGCGGTGTGCCACGCGAGCGCTTGGCGATCTCCGTTGCGCCTTCATCCACGATGTCGCAGTTCAGCAAATGCGCCGAGCGGTGCACGATCAGGCTTAATTCTTCCGGCGTATAAAATTCCAGCCGGGCGGTGATGCCAAAACGGTCGCGCAGCGGATTGGTCAACATCCCCGCACGCGTAGTGGCGCCCACTAAGGTAAAGGGTGGCAGATCAAGCTTGACCGAGCGCGCGGACGGCCCTTCGCCGATCATGATGTCGATCTGAAAATCCTCCAGCGCCGGGTAGAGGATTTCTTCCACTACGGGCGAGAGGCGATGAATCTCGTCGATGAAGAGCACGTCATTGGGTTCGAGATTGGTCAGAATTGCCGCCAGATCACCTGCCCGCTCTAAAACCGGGCCCGAGGTCTGGCGCAGATTGACCCCCATTTCATGCGCCAGGATGTGCGCCAGCGTGGTTTTGCCCAAACCCGGCGGGCCGAACAGCAACACGTGATCCAGCGATTCATGGCGTGCTTTTGCCGCCTCGATAAAAATCTCCAGCTGAGCGCGAATCTTTTGCTGGCCCACATAGTCTGCCAGTTTTTTGGGCCGTAATGCACGTTCCAGTGCTTCTTCGCGGCCGGATTCCGGCGCTGCTGCAATCAACCGCTCAGGCGGTGCTGAAAAATTGTCTGTCTGAATGCTCATGGCGTGAGTTTAATCGAGGTTTGGTCGGGGCTTGATCAATGTTCATCGCCTTAGCCGGATTTTGAAAGCAGCTTCAATGCGTGACGAATCCCATCGGACACCGAGCAATCCGGTGGCAGATTTTTCATCGCCGCAACGGCTTCGCGATCGTTATAGCCCAGCGCAAGCAATGCATTAAGAATGTCCGATGAGGCAGTGCCCGCCGTCTCACCAGCGCCGATTTTTACGCTGCCTGTGGCCAGCGTTTTGGGGAGTTTGTCACGCAGCTCGAGCAGCAGGCGTTCAGCCGTTTTCTTACCGATGCCGGGCACCTTGATGATACGCCCGGCTTCTTGCATGGCGATGGCCTGGGCCAGTTCATGCACCGACATGCCGGACAACACGGATAACGCCGTGCGTGCGCCGATGCCGGACACCTTGAGCAGCTGGCGAAAGGCCATGCGTTCGTCCTGACTGCCAAATCCATACAGGAAATGGCCGTCTTCGCGGATGGCTAGATGGGTGAACAGCGACACCTTTTCACCCGTTGCGGGCAGGTTGTAAAAAGTGCTCATCGGCACGTCGATTTCATAGCCGAGGCCATGCACGTCGACGGTCACCGAGGGTGGATTTTTTTCCAGCAAGATTCCAGTAATACGGCCGATCATAGATGTCCTTGGATTGTTTGTAATGGGACGGATGCCACCTGAATCGTGTTAAAGCATTCTGCCACCGCGCACGCGCCGCCCGGCGGTGGCCAGTGCGCCCATACCCTGCCCCCCGTGGGCGTGGGCGATAGCGCAGGCGAGTGCATCCGCCGCATCGGCCGAGGGCGCGCCAGAAAGATTGAGCAGGCGCATGACCATCTGTTGCACTTGTTCCTTGGCTGCCTTGCCGTGACCAACCACGGCTTGTTTGACTTGCAGTGCGGTGTATTCCGCGACGGATAAATCGGCCAGCACCAGCGCCGAAATGGCTGCGCCGCGCGCCTGGCCCAGCAACAGCGTGGATTGCGGATTGACATTGACGAAGATGATTTCAACCGCTGCCTGTTGCGGCTGATAAGTGGCGACGACTTCGCCAATGCCGTCAAGCAGTGTTTTGATCCGTTGCGGCAAGCTTAGTGCCGCATCTGTTTTAATGCAACCGCTGGCGATGTAGGTCAGCGCATTCGCTTTTTTCTCGATGACGCCAAATCCCGTCGAACGCAAGCCGGGATCAATGCCAAGGATGCGCAGTACGGGGCTGGTTTGTTGCATTACACGGTGCGTGCCGCGCGGTTCATTCGTCAATCACCGCTGTTGTGTAAACCTCTTGCACATCATCAAGCGATTCGATCGCATCGAGCAGTTTTTGCATTTTGGTTGCATCATCGCCGGTAAAGACCAATTCGTTTTCCGGTTTCATGGTCACATCGCCAAATTCCGGCTTGAAGCCGGCTTTTTCCAGGGCTTCCTTGACCTGACTGAATTCGTGTGGTGGGGTAACTACTTCGATTGAGCCGTCATCATTGGTCACCACATCATCAGCCCCCGCTTCGATCGCCGCATCCATCAGTTTGGTTTCGTCGGTGCCAGGGGCGAACAGCATCTGGCCGCAATGCTTGAAAAGGAAGGCCACGCTTCCGTCGGTGCCCATGTTGCCGCCATGCTTGGCAAAGGCGTGGCGTACTTCGGCCACAGTGCGCACCTTGTTGTCGGTCAGGCAATCTACCATCACGGCGGCGCCGTTGATGCCATAGCCTTCATAGCGGATTTCTTCGTAGCTCACGCCGTCGAGCTGGCCGGTGCCGCGCTTGATGGCGTTGTCGATGTTGTCCTTGGGCAGGCTCTGCCCCTTGGCTTTTTCAATCGCCAGCCGCAGGCGCGGGTTGGCGCTGACGTCGCCGCCGCCCATCTTGGCGGCAACGGTAATTTCCTTGATCAGTTTGGTGAAGACCTTGCCCCGCTTGGCGTCCTGACGCCCCTTGCGGTGCTGGATATTAGCCCATTTGGAATGTCCGGCCATGCGTTTTTCCCTGTGTTTGTCCTGGCATTTGCCGCGAGTGGTTTCGCGGATTTGCGTCGAGTTTGCGTTTAAGATGGCAAATTTTAACACCTTGAAATTTCAATCATGAGCCAAACATCCAGCCAAGCGATGCCCATTGCCCAAAGTGGCACTACCGAACTGGCATTGCTGACGCGCATGGCGAATCGTCACGGCCTGATTACCGGTGCGACCGGCACAGGCAAAACCGTGACTTTGCAGCGGATAGCGGAACAGCTCTCGATGGCCGGCGTGCCAGTGTTTCTGGCCGACGCCAAGGGAGATCTTTCGGGGCTTTGCGCAACTGGCGTTGCCAGCGAAAAATTGCAAAAGCGGCTTGACGCAATGGGTATAACAGACTGGCAGCCAGCCGGTTATCCGGCAACTTTTTGGGATGTGTTTGGTGAGCTCGGCCACCCGGCGCGGGCCACGATTTCCGACATGGGCCCGCTGCTGCTCGGCCGCTTGCTGGACTTGAACGACACGCAATCGGGCGTGCTGCAACTGGTGTTCAAGATCGCCGACGACCAGGGTTTGCTCTTGCTCGACCTGAAAGATCTGCGCGCCATGGTGCAACATGTGGGCGAACATGCAGACGAATTTCGTACCGGTTACGGCAATGTCTCGACCGCCTCCATAGGCGCGATTCAACGCGGCTTATTGACGCTGGAAGAGCAAGGTGGCGACAAGTTTTTCGGCGAGCCGATGCTGGATATTGAAGACTTGATGCAAACTCAGGGAAGTCGTGGCGTGATCAATGTGTTTGCGGCTGAAAAACTGATCAACTCGCCGCGTCTTTACGCCAGTTTTTTGCTTTGGCTACTGGCTGAACTTTTCGAGCGGCTGCCCGAAGCGGGTGATTTGGACAAGCCGAAGTTAGTGTTTTTCTTCGATGAAGCGCATCTATTGTTTAACGATGCGCCACCGGCGCTGCTGGAAAAAGTAGAGCAGGTCGTGCGGCTGATTCGCTCAAAAGGCGTCGGCGTGTTTTTCGTCACGCAAAATCCGCTGGATATTCCCGACACGGTGTTGGGCCAACTGGGCAACCGTGTGCAACATGCCCTGCGTGCCTTTACTCCGCGCGACCAGAAAGCCGTGAAGGCCGCCGCAGATACGCTACGCGCCAATCCGGCGTTTGATGCCGCGACGATAATTACCGAGCTGGGCGTAGGTGAAGCGCTGGTCTCGTTTTTGGACGAGCAAGGCAGGCCAACCGTGGTGGAGCGCGCCTTTGTGCTGCCGCCTGCTTCGCGCATCGGACCGCTGACAGCTGACGAGCGCAAGGCCGCAATTGCCGGTTCGTTGATTGCGGGGCATTATGAAAAATTTCTCGACCGCGATTCTGCGTTTGAAAAACTCAGTGCAACGGCACCAGGAGCCGGCGCTGGTGACGACTCGAAGGAAGTGCAAAGCAAGGTGAATGGCTCCGATTCGGCTGCGCCAGCTAGTGAAAATGGTAGAGGTTTGCTAGGCAGCCTCGGTGGCCTGCTGGGCGGCATGTTTGGCGGCGGCACGGGTGGCAGCCGAGGACGGCAAGGTGTGGTTGAGGCGGCGATGAAAAGCGCGGCACGCACAATGGGTTCGCAAGTGGGGCGGGAAATTATTCGTGGTGTATTAGGATCGATTCTCGGCGGTCGTCGTCGCTGATACAGACTGCATGCCCGCGCCATTTGCCGTTTGTCCCAAATGCGGGCATAGTCCGCCGCAGCCCTTGGGTGCAACGGATGTTTGTCCGGCCTGCGGCGTGTATATGCATAAATGGCCGCCGCAGCGTATGGTCAGATTTGCTGCGATAAATGAATCCTCTGACGAAGACGATACTTGGCGCAAACGGCTATTGACCTTGCCCGACAGGGATGCGGGTGACTCTGCGTTGCTCGCCGTACGCGCTGCGCTGCTTCTTGCATTGCTGGTCTGGGGACTGTATCTAATGACGCGCGATGTGACTGACGGCGAGGTGTTCCAGAGCTTCATGCACAACATCCTGCTGCCCATCCACGAAGCGGGGCATGTGCTGTTCATGCTCTTCGGCGAATCCCTCACCATTGCCGGTGGCAGCCTGTTTCAGGTGTTGTTGCCGCTGGCCATTGGCGCGGCCTTCCTGATAAAAAATCGTGATCCGTTTGGCGCGGCGGTGTGTTTATGGTGGGCGGGAATGAGTTTGGTTGATCTGGCGCCCTATATCTATGACGCGCTTCATCCGCAACTCATGCTGCTGGGCGGCCACACCGGGGAAGATGGCCCGCACGATTGGATTTATCTATTTGAATTATGGGGCGGTTTGCAACATGCCCACGTCTGGGGGCGATTTGCGCGCATGACAGGCGCACTGCTGGCGCTAGTTGCGCTAAGCTGGGCAATGTTAGTGTTGTGGCGAGCTTATCAAAGTCGACGTGACGAGATTGCGTAAGGGATTACCCCGTATTCCTTTGGTGCCACAAGCGTTTGAGTAACTCCAGCACAATCAGAAGTGCGCCGGTGGCGGCCAATGTGACAGCGAGATCGTTGGCATGCAATGGGCCAAACCGGAAGAGGTCGCGCGCTGGTGCCCAAGTCAGGATCAGGCCAAGCAGTGCCAATGTAACCGCACTCACCCACCACAACGCGCGGTTGTTCAGGCGCAGGGCGTTGGTTAGCGAGCTGCTGAAGGAGCGATTGACCAGCACCAGCCCGAGGTTGATCAGCACCAGCGAGACAAAGGTGAGCGCGCGCACTTCGTTTTCGGGCATGCCACGGGAGAGGGCGAGCAGATAGAGCGCGGCGAGCACGCCGAAGGCGACCAGGCCTTGCAGCCCGCTCCACAGGATGAATGGCAGGGAAAACAGGCGGCTGTTGGCTGCGCGCGGGCGGCGCTGCATGATGTCGCGCTCTTCTTCTTCCGCCTCGAAAACGATCGAGCAGACAGGGTCGATGACCATTTCGAGAAAGGCGATGTGGATGGGCATGAAAATCAGCGGCGAGCCCATGACCAGCGGCAGCAAGGCGAGTCCGGCAATCGGCAGGTGGATGGCAAAAATATAGCCCATGGCTTTGCGTAAATTATCGTAAATGCGGCGGCCGAGGCGCACGGTTTTGACGATGGAGCCAAAATCATCATCCAGCAACACCAGCGCGGCGGCTTCGCGCGCCACGTCCGTGCCGCGGCCGCCTATGGCGATGCCGATGTCCGCGGCTTTGAGCGATGGCGCATCATTCACGCCGTCCCCCGTCATGGCGACGACTTCGCCATCGACTTTTAGCGCGCGCACGATGCGCAGTTTTTGCGCGGGCATGATGCGCGCGAAAACGGAAACGGCAGGGATGCGTCGGCTTAATTCCGCGTCACTCATGGTTTCGATCTCGTCGCCGGTGAGCACTGCGTCCGAAGCCAGTCCGGCGGCGTGGGCGATGGCGCGGGCGGTTGCCGGGTAGTCGCCGGTGATCATCACCACACGGATGCCAGCCGAGCGGCATTCCCGCACCGCATCGGGCACGGATGCGCGCAAGGGATCAGCCAGGCCGACCAGGCCGACGAAACGGAACGCGAAGCCATGGGTTGAAAAATCAAGCGGCGACGCGGGCCATTCTGGCGCGCGCGGGTTGGTCGCCTCTGCTTGCGCTACGGCCAGCACACGCATGCCTTGTTCCGCCAGTGCATTGACTTCATGCGTGAGCTTGGCCAGCGCGGCGGCATCAAACTGGCAAAGCGCGGCAATGGCTTCGGGCGCACCTTTGGCGGCGATGCGGTAGCTGTCTGTCCCCGCGATTTGCCAGGCTTGCGTAACGGCGAGCAAATCCGGGCGCAAGCCGTAGCTGTGGACGAGGGTTTCCTGTGTATTTTTTGCTGAGGCCAGGGCATGAAACGCCTTGTCCATCGGGTCGAAGGCTTCCGGTGCGCTGGCCAGACGCCCGCAATCGACGAGGGTTTGGAATTTTTCCGGCAACGGCTGCGCGTGCCGGGGTTCGGGAGATGGCTTATGCATTTCACCCGCCACCACTAGCGCCGCAATCGCCATGCGGTTTTCGGTCAGCGTGCCGGTTTTGTCGGTGCACAACACGGTGGCCGCGCCCAGCGTTTCGATCGCCGCTGCGCGACGCGTGAGCACGCGCGCACGGGAAATGCGCCAGGCGCCCATGACGGTGAACACCGTGAGCACCAGCGGAAACTCTTCCGGCAGCATCGACATGCCTAGTGCAATGCCAGCCAGAATGGCATCCAGCCACGAGCCGCGCGTGAGGCCGTAGAGCAACACGGCGATGACGCAGCAAACCAGGCCGAACAGGCCAAAGACGCGCACCAGGCGGCGGGTTTCCTGCGTCAGGCGCGGTGGCACGCTGTCGATGGTTTCCAGCGCCTGGCCGATTTTGCCAATCTCGCTGCGCGAGCCGGTGGCGGTGACTTCAGCCAAGCCCTGGCCGCGCACGATGAGCGTGCCGGAAAAGATGAAGGGCAAATCGTCGCCGCCGGGACGCACGGCTGGTGCTGTATTTGCTGTGCTCGCCGTATCACCAGCGCCAGCGCTTTGCGTCTCTTCGGGAACTTTTCCTGAGCCATCGCCTGCCAGCTTGCGCACAGGTACCGATTCACCAGTCAGCAGCGATTCATCGACCTGCATGTCCGTCGCCTGGAGCAGCCGCGCATCGGCCGGTACGCGGTCGCCTTCGCTGATCAAAATCAAGTCGCCGCGCACCACTTCGCGGCCGGGGATGCGGTGCTGCTCGCCATCGCGAAGCACCAGCGCGCGCGGGCTGGTCAAGTCACGCAGCGCTTCGAGCACGCGCTCGCTGCGGCTTTCCTGGACGATGGCGATGACCACGGAGATGGACGCGAAAGCCAGCAGCAGCAAGGCTTCGGTCAGGTCACCCAGGAGCAGGTAAACAACGCCTGAGCCGATCAGCAGGCCAAACATCGGCTCGCGAATCACTTCCAGCGCGATACGCGGCAAGGTACGATGCTCCGCGCGCGGTAGTTCGTTATAACCTTCCGCTTGCAGCCGGATTTGCGCTTCGCTGCTGGTTAAGCCTTTTAGCGCTTCCGGCACGATGGGGCTAGCCTGTGCCCAGCCGGCGGCAAATTTCCAGCGTTAGCCGGGATTGATTCATGGAGTAAAAATGCAGACCGGGCACCCCCCGGTTGATGAGCTGATGGCACAGATCAGTGACGACATCCAGCCCGAAGGCTTGCACGGAAGCGGTATCGTCACCGAAACTCTCGAACTGCTTGCGCATCCAGCGGGGAATTTCAGCTCCGCAGGCATCTGAAAAACGCGCGAGTTTCGAAAAGCTGGCAATGGGCATGATGCCTGGAATAATCGGTGCGGTGATGCCCAGCGCGCGCGCATCGGCAACGAAACTCTCGAAGGCGTCAATGTTGTAAAAATATTGCGTGATCGCGGCGTTCGCGCCCGCGTCTACCTTGCGTTTGAAATTCAGCAAATCATCGCGCGGTGTTTTGGCTTGCGGATGCCATTCGGGATAGGCAGCCACGTCAATGTGAAAGGCATCGCCCGTTTCTTGCCGAATGAATGCTACCAATTCGTTAGCATAACGGAATTCGCCCGGGTCGGCCATGCCGGAGGGCAAATCACCGCGCAAGGCGACAATGCGGCGGATGCCGCGGTCGCGAAAGAGGGTGAGCAATTCACGGATGCTCGCTTGCGTAGCACCGATGCACGACAAATGCGGCGCGGCAACATGGCCTGCGGCGGCAATTTCGCTGACGGTCGCCAGCGTGCGCTCTTGCGTTGATCCGCCGGCACCGTAAGTGACGGAGAAAAAGGCGGGCTTGAGTATCGCCAGCCGCTCGCGTGCTTCACGCAATTTTTCGATGCCTTCTACCGTTTGCGGTGGAAAGAATTCTATGGAGAGTTCGAGATTCATTACGTGGCCCTGAAAAACTGGCTCTGGTGGCGCATATGCGTCGTCTTCGCCGCATACGCGCCGTATCACCAGCGCCGACTTTTGACGTTAATTAATAGCGATAATGTTCTGGCTTGTAAGGGCCGGTTTTCGCTACGCCAATGTATGTCGCTTGTTGCTCGGTGAGCTCAGTGAGTTGTGCATTCAGTTTTTTCAACTGCAAGCGCGCCACCTTTTCGTCCAGATGCTTGGGCAGCGTATACACGCCCACGGGATAATCCGCATTGCGCGTAAACAATTCAATCTGCGCAATCGTCTGGTTGGCGAAGGACGACGACATCACATAGCTGGGATGTCCCGTACCGCAACCCAGATTCACAAGCCGACCCTTGGCCAGCAGGATGATGCGTTTCCCGTCGGGAAAAATGATGTGATCAACCTGCGGCTTGATTTCTTCCCACTGGTATTGTTCCAGCGCGGCCACTTCAATCTCGTTGTCAAAATGCCCGATGTTGCACACGATGGCCTGATCCTTCATCTTCGCCATGTGGTCATGCGTAATGACATGGTAATTGCCTGTGCAGGTCACAAAAATGTCGGCCTTATCGGCGGCGTAATCCATCGTCACTACACGATAGCCTTCCATTGCCGCTTGCAGTGCGCAGATCGGATCGACTTCTGTTACCCACACTTGCGCCGAGAGCGCGCGCATGGCTTGTGCGGAACCTTTGCCCACATCGCCATAACCAGCGATCACGACAACCTTGCCGGCGATCATCACGTCGGTTGCACGCTTGATGCCATCGACGAGAGATTCACGACAGCCGTAAAGGTTGTCGAACTTGGATTTGGTTACGCTGTCGTTCACATTGATCGCCGGGAATTTCAATTCGCCGCGCTCATGCATCTGGTACAGGCGGTGCACGCCGGTGGTGGTCTCTTCGGTGACGCCCTTGATGTGCGCCAGGCGCGTGGAATACCAGGATTTATCGCTGGCGATTTTGGCCTTGATAGCTGCAAACAGCACGCGCTCTTCTTCGCTGGTGGGGTGGTTCAAGGCAGCGAGATCCTGCTCGGCACGCGCTCCCAGATGCAGCAGCAGCGTAGCGTCACCGCCATCGTCCAGAATCATGTTGCTGTAACCGTTATCTGGCCATTCAAAAATGCGATGCGTGTAATCCCAATAATCTTCCAGCGTCTCGCCCTTGACTGCAAACACGGCAGTACCACCGGCCGCAATCGCGGCAGCGGCATGGTCTTGAGTGGAGAAAATATTGCATGAAGCCCAACGCACCTGAGCGCCTAGTGCTTGCAGGGTTTCGATCAGCACAGCGGTTTGGATGGTCATGTGCAGGCTGCCGGTAATGCGCGTGCCGCGCAATGGTTGCGCCGTAGCAAACTCTTCGCGAATAGCCATGAGACCAGGCATTTCGGTTTCGGCAATGGCAATCTCCTTGCGACCCCAGGCGGCAAGGCTCAAATCGGCAATAACGTAATCGGGTGTAGTGGATACAGCATTGGCAACAGCGGTCACAGCGTTCATCAAAAAGCTCCTTGAACAGTAACCGGGAAGAGCGATGCATCGGTACAACTTATATGCGAACTCACCCTACCCGGTACGGGTTAAGTGAGCGCAGTTTGCAAGAAATAACCGAGCCTGGGGAGAGTGGACCCTCGCCTTGCAGCGCTCCTCGGAAGCCGGGAATTATAACGGATACCGAGAATAAGATTGACGCACTGCGGCAAAGTCGTGCATAATTCGTCTGCGGGGTGGAGCAGTCTGGCAGCTCGTCGGGCTCATAACCCGAAGGTCATAGGTTCAAATCCTATCCCCGCAACCAAACAAGAAACAGGACAGGCCAAGCGTTAACAGACGTTTGGCCTTTTTTGCGCCTTGCTGGCATAGTCGCCGAGTTCACGGGCTAATATGCTGGCTCGATGGCCTACCGATTTACTATCCCCTTGGACGAAGTTGATATATCAGCCATCCGTGCTCAAGGTACGGGCGGACAAAACGTCAATAAAGTGTCGAACGCTGTGCATCTGCGTTTTGACATCAAGGCTTCTTCGCTGCCGGAAACGATTCGGGAACGGCTCTTGAATCTCAAAGATCAGCGCATCAGCAAAGAGGGTGTGGTGGTTATCAAAGCACAGGAGTTTCGCAGTCTTGAGGGGAATCGTGCGGAAGCACTGCGGCGGTTGCATGAGCTGGTTCAAGGTGTTACCACGCTGCCCAAGAAACGTCGGCCAACTAAACCTACCCGTACATCGATCGTGCGGCGTTTGGATGGCAAGACAAAGCGCGCAACGATTAAGGTGGGTCGCGGTAAGGTTAGCGAATGACGTTTGCTAATAATGTTTGTTAAATGATGATCATTTGAATTTCAATAATTTATGAACGATAGGCGGCCGAACAATCTACTTCATGGCGTCACACTGGAAAAATTGGTGAATGACTTGGTAATTCATTATGAGTGGCATGGCTTGGGGCAGCAGATCGATATACGCTGCTTCACCCATGATCCTAGCCTGGCTTCAAGCCTCAAGTTTCTTAGGCGCACTCCGTGGGCAAGGAGGCGTGTGGAGGCGCTGTATATCGATATGCTGACACGGGGTGGAGCATCGGGTGACTGTTGAATCGACCTGTTTGCCGAAGAGTTTCGATAGTGCCGATGAGCATTTCACGACGAGAAAAGAGGCATGAACTACGAAGAATATCTAGATGAAGTCACCACGCTCATCACCGAGAAGTACGCCCTAGCCGACGAGGCGGCGATCAAGCGGATGATGCGCGCCCAAGCGGACAGTGTCTTCCGTGCGCACGACGAGATCCCGCTATTCACACACTGGAATGGGCCCGCATCGCAATAACATTAAGCTGACCGCGCCGCACTGCCGCCGAGCGTGAATCCTTCATAATCTTTAGCTTCGACATCCGCGCAGATCTTGCGGTAGGCAGGTGCGCCGCCAAGATAAACCATGCAGACACGCGGCTTGCCGGGGATGTTCGCGCCCATGTGGAAAAAAGTGCACCTTCAAAAGGTGTGCTTTTTGGGCTTACTTTTGAAGCTTGAACAGAGGCTTTAAAGAGAGTCAATGTCCAGTAAAGCTTACTGCCATCTACTATTGAGTATTTTTTTAAGCACCTAAAAAAGAAAGTCACCGATCACCAGGGTGGAGTACCAGCACACGACGCATATCGCTTTCATCAGTTGGGATTGGCGAATTCGTGATCCAGAGATCTCCATTTTCATGGTCGATAGCGATCATGCGAATTTTGAAATCCTTGATTTCAATCGGGTACTCTGTGAACTTACTAGTCGCAGTATCGTATTTAAAAATGCTATTGTTATTTCCAGTTGCAGTCCAAATGGCTTTTCTTGATGGATCCCAAGCCAAGGAATAAAGGCCGCTACTACGGTCGGGAAGATCAACACGTTTGATTTCTTTTAGTGTTTTGGCATCGAAGATAGATATCTGGCCAGAGCCTAGTAACCCGACATAGATTATGTCGTTATCAGCTACCGCCATACGGTGCGGCCCTGCGCCGTAACCATAATCAAGGGTGTAGTCAACCTTGCGCTTGTCTGTGTTGAATCGACCAAGAACCCCATTGTATTGAGCAAACCAAACATGTTTGTCGGATGTCATGCCGCCGCCATACACGGCTGTGTGCAGTGGTGTATCGGCCGTGCGCATGGGCATGTCATAGCTTGGAGAAACTTCCCCCGTTTTACGATTGAATCCGATTAATTGATTGTGCGTAATGGCTGTCATCCAAGTAAAGTCTTTTTTATCGAACCCCATGATGTAGTTAGGGCCTTGCGAGAAGTCATGCGCGCCCATTCCTTTAGGAAAGCCGCCATAGATACGCCATTTCTCGGTCTTTGGATTGAATACAGCAGCCATTTCACCGGTGCCACCTAACAATGTCAGCCAGATGTTTTTCTGGTCATCAAGAACCATCGTGTGGGGTGCTGGCGCGCCAGCCGCTGGAACGTCGTACCAGTGATAGGACCCTGTATTGGGATCCAGGGTGCCGATACGATTACGCGCGATATCGCAGACCCATACCTTGCCATCGAGTACGGCTGTTTCGCGCACAAATGAATTTTCTGGATATTGAAATTCACGGATCAGGGTCTTGCTATTGGTGCCAAGCGCAACATTTGCGAAGCGTGATTTGTTGCCACTATCATATGCATCGAAGTTCGTTGGCATATGCTTCGCAAGCCAGACAGCAACGACATCCTCATCCTTTTGATCGATAAAGTTATTCTCGGGTTTTGCGATCATCTCGAGTATTGCTGGTGAAGGGGGTGTTGCGTGCTCCGCCTGCAAGGCACCATAAAACGAGACACGCATTGCCTTGATGATGCCACGCCAAGCTTCCTCACGTGTTGCTTCGTCGAGGCCTGCAAGGTTTGCCGAGAACTTCTTGAGGCGCTCATTAGGTAGTTGATGGCATTGCGTGCATGTGAGAACGGTTTGTGCCCGTTCGGGCGTTTCTGGTGCGAGTTGCAACCAAGCTGAAGCAGGTACCTGAGAGGCAATATTGCTAATCGGCTTGAGTATGAAGTCGACTCGTGCAAAGCTCCCCTCTACCTTCGGAGCAAGGTCGCTTAGCGCACTGGATGCTGGCGCTACTTTGCTAAAGCCTAGCTTGTATGCATCCGCATAGATTGATTTCGTCTGAACATTCTTACCTAGGTCGGGCACAGTGAACCTACCTTGTTCGTCGGTAAATACTTTTGTGATGAGAGCCGCTGCACTTGCACTTTTCACACGGATCATTACGCCAGCAATCGGCTTGTTGTTTTCATCTTTAACCGTCCCGATGACACCAAGCGCATGCACTGAGCTCGTGCCGATTAAACTGAAAACCGTTATTGCCGCAATAATTTTTCTTGACATGCTTTTGCTCCCCTTTGCAATGGTATTTTTATTGAAACCAATAAGGCATTAATAACATGGCTCCGCAGGTGCAGGTGAGCGTAGCGGCAGTTACGATAAGGCCATAACCTACAATCTCGCCGAATCGAAGCCCTGTGACTGCAAGAATTGGAATGGCAAAATAAGGATGAATCAAATTAGGTGTGGAGCTGCCATATGAGTAAGCGAGCAAAATTTCCACGACCGAAGTTCCAACCTCTTTTCCGGCGCTCAGAAGATACGGTGCTTCGAGCATCCATTTGGCCCCGCCAGAGGGAACAAACAGATCAATCAGTGCCGAATAGAGATACACCGTGAGCGCAAAAGTTTGTGGCGCTGCTATTTTTGCGAACCATTCTCCGATCCAATGGGATAATGGCGTTAAAGTAATCAAACCAAAAATACCCGCATAAAAAGGAAACTGAATAACAATCCCCCATGCCTTGTCCAATCCTGCACGGCAAGCTGCGAGGAATGACAGCGGATTGCGATGTAGCAACAGCGCAAATACGAAAAATGTCGCGTTATAGGCATTAATCGTCCAAGTGGCACCAAATCCTGCATGAATAAAGCCATAACCGAGCGGGTAGGCAAGTAGTAATGCCGCCATCCAGCTCCAGCCACTGAAACGGCTGATCGCAGCGGCCGGTGTCCCTTCCGACAACGGTATTTCAGCGATGTGCGGCATCATCGCAAGAACATCTTTTTCGCTCAGGGTTTTTGCACCGCGTGCAGGATGGAGTAAGACTGTAACTGCCACGGCAACTATGCCCACGATCAATAAATATGTGAGATTAAAACCATTCAACAGAGTTTCTGTGATGGGGTACAGCCGGTCAATCACGGCTACACCCTTTGCGGGCACAATAAGAGGATTGCCAGGCGTTGCCATAATCAGCGGCGCAGAACCCGATAAGCCTCCATGCCACACAGTGCCTTGACCCAGTAGCGCGGCAACTACTAAAAGCCGTACATCTGTTTTCGGGTTACGCCGGTAAACAAATGGAATGAACAGCGCCCCACCGATCAAGCAGAATGCCCAATTGAGATAGGCTGCAACAATCGACAACGCACCCACTAGAAAAACGGCTTGCCTCGGTATATCGGGATTGGGCAGGGCAGCTAAACGATCAAGCGCCCGATACACTACTGGCGCAGTAATACACGCGTATGCCGCGACTATGGTCAGCGTGAATTGCATCGCAAGTCCGACCAATGTCCAAACACCACCACCCCAAGCCAACAATGCTTCATGTGGTGATACGTCGGCGCCAGTGACAGCAAGCACAAAGACGACGGCAGTAAGAGCCATGCAGATGCTCCAGCCGTCGGGCACCCAGCGCTCTGTAAACCTTGAAATGGTTACGCCTAGAGACTGCAGGGCACTCAAAAACGATGGGGTAGTGTACGAACTCATGTTGAGTCCGCCGTTCCAACGATACAGATATTGCCTGCAGCATCTTCAATGCGTACTGTCAATATTCCGGGGCGTTCGCTTGTTTCAACTATGACGCGAGCAATCCCCGGCACCGTGACAGGCCTTACCATTTTGTAAGAGACCTTAAGGCCGCCAAAGAGTGTTTCTGCTCCAACTACTTCAATCAGTGCCTGATAAAGATGAGGAACCAACTGGCTTGCAGACATGATAATGGTCTCAAATCCAGCAGCACGAGCTGATTCAATGTCAGTATGAATATTGGGATGTGGAGGAATTGGATTGCGCCGAGTCCATGCAAGAAAGCATGGCAACACAGTTTCGTAAAGGGTTTTATTCAAACAACCTCCATCACCGACAGATCAATGATTGTGTGGCGAACATCGAAAATAGCCGTTCCATTTGGACGAGTGCAGTGCGTATCCCAGACGAGATAATGTCGACCGCGCTTCTCGTATTTCTCTGTGATCTTCCCAGCGAGTTGTACAGGGTCGCCCGCTCGCATGGGTTCATGCCAGCAGACTTCATGGCTCACATCGACTATCGCTCCTAATACAAAATACCCCTGCAAAAGGCTAAATGAGGCCCAGACTGCAGCGACGGGAGGGACAAGCGGTACAGGGTTGTCGCGCTGTGCCAAATAAGCAGGCACATTGAGTTCTGAACAAAAACAAAGAATAGCAACCTCGTACGCTTCCATCGTCCAGTCAAACGGGCCGAGCATGGTTTCGGGGATAACAGCATTCCAGTCAAGCGGCGGTGTCTCGGGCTGCTGATGCCAAAGCCCTATGCCGAATTTGCCAATTTCATCCAGATTGAAGCGCAGGCTAGATTCAATATTAGACATGAGAACGAAACCTCGCCAGAGCGTCAGCCGCCACCGCAGGCAAACCCAATGGGCGCACGAGGATGGGATTGAGATCGAGCTCTAGCAGATTGCCACGATGTCGATGCGCCCACTGAGACACACAGACAAGCAAATCATAGACCGAAGGATCGAGTGGTGGTTTGCCACGATACCCCGCGAATAACGGGGCAATTCCCAAGCGCTCGACGAGCTCACGCGCGCCCGCGATATCCAGAGGACATAGAGCCTGCACTGTCCGCCGTAAAATTTCTGCTTGCGTCCCACCCAGGCCGACGGTCAACACGGGGCCAACTATAGGATCTACGACTATTCCGGCAAGTAATTCCAGTGATGGATTGCCTATATATTCTTGCGCGATGATAGTCCAAGTGGCTAATTTTTCGCGCACAGCGAGTGCCGCAAGCTCTTGAGTAACTTTCGCGAAGTCTGCCTGGGTTACAGGGAAGCGCACCGCGTTAAACTCCGTCTTGTGCGGCATCGAAGGACTTTCGAGCTTGAGTACAACCTGATCACCCAAGGCTGTAGGGAAGGTAGTCCCATCGACATCGACCGTTGTCCAGCGAACGACGTTAATACCTGCAGTCGTAAGATGGGGAGCGAGTTCGGGTACGGTAGCAACCGTGCCTCCTACCCAGTTATCTCGCGGGCCATCAGCCCATTCTGCTGATAATTTTGGCTTGCGCGTGAAATACATGCGCATCCCGGCCAACGCGCGTGCGATACGCGCGACGCCGGAGATATGCGGAAAGGGATCAAGGTCTATAAGTTTACGTGTAGTGTCACTCAGCGCCAGCACTTCATTGCCACCAACAAAGACCGGTTTTTGGGTGCGGTAAGCTCTAGCTGTAATTGGAGCAAACCATCGCTCAAGTCCCTCCCATACGCCAAACATCAAGACAACTGCATCGTAAGCGTCTGAGGTGATAAAGCGGTCAATGACTTCCGGATATTTATCAGCCCAGCCAAAGACTGTTGCCGTCAGGTCCATAGGGTTTAGCTGAGGAACTACTTCAGGTAGAACATCAAGCACTTCCTGCGGCAGTGGCGGCGTGTTTAAACCATATGCAGAAAGTGCATCAGCAGCAAGCGCTGCATAACCGCCAGAAATTGCAATCACGGCAACATTTTTAACTTCCCGCCAGGCGCGCTTTGGCAGTAATTCAAAGAGACTGGAATAATCTAATGCTTCATCAACGTCATTTGCCTGGATAATCCCTAGCGCTTCAAGTGCTGCAGCGTTGACTTCTGCACCAGCACTGAGTGCTCCTGTATGAGAAAGCGTGATTTCGCGTGCGGCTTGAGATGTGCCAGCAGCAATTGCGATGATTGCTTTTCCTGCGTTACGGCATTTGATAGCAACTTGAGCAAACTGGGAGAAGTCACCAAACTGCTCGATGTAACAAATGATTGCACGCGTATCCGCATTATCTATTTGGGTTTCCAGCGCATCAGCTATGGTGAAATTTACCTGATTACCTGTGGAAATGATCACTGAAAATCCGAGCCCGCGCTCCCATGCAGAAGCAATTGCCGATGCCGTGATTGCACTACTTTGCGATATGAATGCAAGAGCGCCAGCCTTATAGGGCCGCACGATCGGACCAGTCCAAACATGCAGGCCCGCATCAGGCCGTATGAACCCATTGCAGTTTGGGCCCAGAATGACCATTCCAAGCTCTGTAGCAAGCTTGTGCAGTGAAGCAAGATTTTCTTTGGACTCGAATCCTGCAGCCAGTATGTAAGCCGAAGTGCACCCTTGAGCTGCAAGTTCGCGCATTGAGTCGGGTACGTTTTTAGCTCCGACGAGAATAATGCCAAGGTCAGGCGGTTCTGGTAATGCATCAATGGCGGGAAACGACGGATAGCCTAATACACTCGCCCGCCCTGGGTTAACGATGCGAACCTGGCCGCGGTATCCGCCCGCCCGCAGGCCGCCCAATAAATTTCTGCTCCAGAGAGTGTCTGGTGTTGCACCAATAACTGCAATATTTTCTGGATATAATAATCGTTTGACGGCTTCACGGAAGTTTTCACTATTCATTGATTATTTATCCAGCCCTGGGGCTATATCGACAACAGTTCTTCCTTGAGCTGTGCCCTTCAAAAAAGCGTCAAACTCACCAGGCAAATTATCTAAAGTCACACGACGCGCAATTTTTTGCAGGTGCCGAGGTTTTAGGTCAGTCGAGATACGATGCCAAATATGTTTTCTCCAAGCCATAGGGCAGTTAACAGAATCTATGCCCAGCAAGCTGACATCACGAAGGATAAATGGCAATACAGTCGTTTTCAGATCAGTGCCTCCCACCAGGCCACAGGCTGATATTGCTCCAAAAGGTTGAATTGTCCGCGTTAACCAGGCAAGTGTTTCGCCGCCAACGGTATCAACCGCTGCGGCCCACAATGGTGTTTCTAGAGGTTTAGTCCCCATTTTTACATCATCGCGCATTAATATTTCCGCAGCGCCTAACTCCTTCAAGAAGTTGACTGCATCACGCTTGCCAGTCAATGCAGTGACTGCATACCCACAACCTGCAAGCATATCGACAGCTTGACTTCCAACACCACCGGAGGCGCCTGTAACAATAACTTTTCCTTGTGCGGGAGTAACCCCTAAAAGCTGTAATCGATCTATACACTGAGCAGCAGTAAAGCCTGCCGTTCCGATGATCATGCTTTCAAGGAGGCTCAGTTCGCCGGGTAAAGGTACAACCCATTCAGCTTTGACACGAGCAAATTCGGCATAACCGCCATCACTGGATTCACCAATCCCATATCCCGTCACAAGTACCTTTTGGCCAGGGGTAAATGCTGGGCTCGAGCTTTCTTCGACGACCCCGGCAAGGTCAATGCCCCCGATACGCGGAAAACCTCGAACCACCTTTCCAGCCCCCGTTGCTGCAAGAGCATCCTTGTAGTTGATCGATGAAAAAGCGACCCGAATCAGAACTTCGCCTACACCGGCTTCAGTAACCGAAACTTCTTCCAGGCCGGAGGAAATCTTTCCTGCGTCATTACTATGAATTCTTAATGCTCTCATCTAGTTGCTTTCATGTGGTTGAGATACTTTCATTATTTCCAGACTTTGAAGCGGCGAAAATCAAAGCCGTCAGGAACCGTTGGCGATTTAAAAAACTCAATCGAAGTCGAAACTTCAATGAAGCTGAAAGAAAGTATCAGAAGATTTCGATTCTCTTCACTGAGTTTTTTCAAATCAAAGCCGTTCAAATACTCAATAATCGCCTCCATGCGGGGCAACATGGCATCGTATAAAGACCTCAGCTCGTCCATTCCGGCGGTCAGGCGCGCAAGATGACGCTCCGCTTCAGTTGACACTACCCACTTATCGGTGAAGCTGGCGAGAGCAGCAAAACTCTCAGGTAATCGTTTTGACATGCTCATTATCTCCTTTATGAGTTAACCCATTGTTCGACTGTCCAATGCTGGTGGCGTACTGCCAATTCAAATGTCCCAGGCAAAATTGTTTTCAGGGCACCAGAATGCATCGCTTTATGCAAACGCTCCATCGTTGAGAGATCCTCGTATAACACATCACGCAAAAGGCATTTTGTGTACTCTTGGGCTATTTGCTGACCAGCGTTTTTCGCATCAAGTTGATAGATATTCATCTCCCAAATGGTTTCGTCAACGCTGACTGGCCAAAAATTATAAGTAAAGTACCATCCGGAACCCACGTCGATAAAAAAGTTGGGAAAGAATGTGTTGATATCGAACCACCAATTGTCGTCTGCGCTCGGATTCAATCCTGGTAATGGGACATCCTTGCCAGGTGTGAACGCTGCACCGTATTTCCAGGCAAGAGCCTCGGCAGGTGACGCTTTATGATCAGGGTCAGCCCACACGGAAACTGAGTGATGTGGCCCATGGAGTCTTACAGAAGTTGGCAACCATACTCCTGGTTTCACAGCCATGTGCGGAAAGCTGCGTGCATGAACCATGATTAGGTGATAGGCCTCGTGGAAAGCGTCTATGAACGACTTCCAGTTCACTCCGACGTGAGCACTATAGCGTGCGATATGGTTGAAATCGTTAAAGGGAAAATTCTCTAAATCCTTGCCAAGACCACCCAGAAACTCAACCAAAGACTGCTCAGGATGCTCTTGTGCATTCACAAAAATAAAGCCATTCCAGACATCCGTGGTGATTTTGGGGATTCCATAGTCTGCCCTATCGAAAGCCGGGAAAGATTCTTCGCCAACAACGTGCTTCAATGAGCCATCCAAATTGAAAGACCATCCGTGATAGGTGCAAACGAGGGTGCGCGCATTGCCACTTTCCCTGATCGCGAGTCCATTCCCACGATGCGGACAGATATTGTGAAAGCCACGGATGACGCCATCTGTTCCATGGATTAAAAGGAGAGTGAAGCCTAAGACATCCAAGTCGCGGACCACGTAATCGCCAGGCTTAGGAATGAGATCGGATACTCGGCCCATATTGATCCATGCTCGGCTGAAAACTTTCTGCTTTTCTTTTTCAAAATACTCAGACTGAATATAGGGTCCTACCGAGATGGGTCCATTTCCCATATCGGGCAGTGAGTTGGTTATCTTTAAAGAGTGAGTGTCTTTAATGGGGTAAGTTAGGTTAATTTTTTCGGCAGGTGCATTCATGATCTATCTCCTTTAATCCAATTTAATGAATCTTCTTCTAAAAAATGTATTCATGCTGATAAGCAATTTAAATGCCATAGTTGATCGATATTCAAAAATTCTCGATTACGACTGGAACATCTTGAGACAACTGTGTTTTGACAAAATACTGCGAATCTGCCCAACCCTTTATCTGCTAAAAATGTACAATTTTGTAAAAATACAGAATGTTTTTTATGAAAATGAACAATTATGAGTATGTTGCATAGTGAAAATGTTCGATCCTGGTGAGCTTGAACCCTATTTCCAGTATGGCCCCAGGGCTGGTGGACAAATTCGTCTTGATGGGCAGCGCATGGTGCTGATTTATGCTTCTGCATTCGCCGAGTACCGACGTGGTTTGATTGATCTGTGTGGGTCCAAGGCCGCGCGTTCGCTGATTACTCAGGTGGGATATGCTGAAGGTGTTAAGGGTGCTGATTTACTACGCAAGTTATATCCGGCTGATAATGAAGACGCGGCTAACTATCGTTTGAGTACGTTGATTCATGAATTGGCAGGCTATGTTTCGCTGGAGTTTATTCAGTTGAAGATCGATATTCAGCGCGGGGTATTTGCCGTTGAATTAATAATGCAGAACTCCGTTGAAGCAGAATCGCATTTGTCGACCTATGGGCCAAGCTCGGACAGTGTCTGCTGGTTGTTGATGGGCTATTTGAGTGGCTATAGCAGTGCATTCATGGGCCGCATGGTGGTGTTTCGTGAAACCAGATGCACAGCATCTGGACATGGATCATGCCGCATGGTTGGTCGGCTAGCAAGTCAATGGAATGAGGTTGAGCGCCAAAGTGCCCAGGCCGCTGGCCCGTTGGTTAGCCGCTTAAGCTTGGATAAAAAAACGGAAGATATTCCTGAGGGAATACACGAAATCGTCGGTGTGTCTTCAGCATTTCACTCGGTGCTATACCTTGTTGATAAAGTCGCACCCACGCGCTCTACCGTACTTTTGCACGGCGAAACCGGCGTTGGCAAAGAGGTGATCGCTCGTCTCGTACATCGCCGTAGCAATCGTTCTACTCAGTCGTTTATTGCGGTTAATTGTGCCGCCATTCCGGCTTCGTTGATCGAATCTGAATTGTTTGGTGTTGAACGCGGTGCTTATTCCGGCGCGACTCACTCGCGGCCGGGGCGCTTTGAGCGTGCCGAAGGTGGCACTTTATTTTTGGACGAAATTGGTACCCTCGACTTCGCCTCCCAAGGTAAGCTGCTGAGGGTATTGCAAGAAGGTGAGCTGGAACGTATAGGCGATCAGCGCACACGTAAAGTCGATGTGCGCGTCATTGCTGCTACTAATGCCGACTTGCGTACCGAAGTGCGCGAAGGGCGCTTCCGCGAGGATTTATTTTTTCGACTGACGACTTTTCCCATTCGTGTGCCGCCTCTGCGCGAGCGGCGCGCAGACGTGCCCCTGTTAGTCGATTTCTTTTTCCAGCGCTTTTGCAGAGCGCACGACAAAAAGCCATCAGGTTTTACTCCTGACGCCGTTGCCGTCTTAATGGAGCATGCCTACCCCGGCAACGTTCGCCAGCTAGAACACATGATCGAACGTGCCGTTATTTTGGCCGATCAGGATCAAGCCATCGACAGCTTTCATCTTTATGCATTCGAAGATGAGAGAAAATCTAAATTCCCAGTGAATAGCGCCGACGAAGCTGATGATTTGGATGTAATTTTGCGTGGTGCCAGAAAAAAAGGCATCGGTCTGCAAGCCTTGGAAAACGAAGCTTTGCGTGTTGCCGTGAGTGATGCCAAAGGCAATGTTTCGCAAGCGGCACGCTCGCTGGGACTGACACGCCGCCAGCTTGCGTACAAACTGAATCAAGCCAAAATTGGGATTGACCCGGCTTGAATAGTCTTTACCACGCAGTCCAGCCACCATCATGGGCGATCACTTGCCCAGTCACGAAGCTGGAAGCATCGCTTGCAAGATAGAGTAATAGCCCAGCGAGTTCTTCAGGGTCGCCTGTGCGACCCATCGGCGTGGCTGCTTGCAATGCGCTCACGAATGCGTGAAGCGCTTCTTCCGAAGGAGGTAATGCTTCGCGTCCGAGTTGCGTGCCAAGATGCCAGCCAGGGGCGATCACGTTAAAGCGAATGCCATCGGCGGCGTATTCCACTGCAGCCTGTCGGGATAAGCCAATGACCGCCGCTTTGGAAGCAGAATAATTGACCGATACGGCTGGTGTTTTTGGCGACACCCCGCCAAGCCCGGCGATTGACGCGATATTAATAACCGACCCTTTTCGGTGCTTCAACATCAAAGGCAGTGAGGCACGGGTGCACAAAAACACGCCACGGGTGTTAATGCCATGCAGACGATCCCAGTCCGCAACGGGCAGTTCGTGCAACCGATGCGGCGAGGTTGCAATGCCAGCATTGTTCACTAAAACATCAAGCTGACCATGACGGCGAGAAACTTCTTCCATCATTGCCATAACGGAAGCTTCCTCCGCCACATCGACGGCAAGCGCGAGTGCCTCGCCTCCGGTTGAGGTGATTTGTTTTGCGGTGTCCTGCGCACTGCCTGCATCGCGATCAGCGCACACCACTTTCGCGCCCGCCGTTGCGAGCGTACGTGCAAACACGCAGCCCAAACCAGAGCCTGCGCCAGTCACTAGGGCTACTCGCTGATCGAGCCTGAATATATCTAAAGAAAATGTTGGCCGGCCGGGTTCGGCAGTATTCGGTTCGCTATTATTCATTTTTTGCCTCATCCTGTTTTTTTATTGATTACTCTGCGGGGTGCTAACAAAGGTTCATGCGACCTCTACCTAAACCATCAGCAGCTTGCCGATGCGATGGAAGGTGTAGTGCAGTAAGCATCGTGTGTGATGAAAGCGGTTTTTGTGCCATACAAGATGGACAACGTACGCATTATTTTGTATCCAGCCGGAGGGCTGTGCTTCCTCTCTTTTTCCACGTCTTTAGGCCGACGAAAGTGCCAGTTGGCCACTGTCTTGTCCAAAGCGAGATGTAAACCAGCCCTTACGTTTGATTGACCCAGGCAAGCAGGGGTTGCCATTGCTCGCGGTCTTTTTCGCTGCGTGCGGGTGAAAGGTCGAAAATACTCATGCCGTGCGCGGCGGTTTGCACATAGTTTTGTGTGTCGCGTAGATGAGCGATCACGGGCAGGCCGGTGTCAACGAGAAAACGTTCCAGTTCGCCTGCGGCACGGGTGCGCGGGTCAACACGCATGGCGACAATGGCGACAAAAGTTTCGTGTTGGCGAAGGCTTTTTTCTTCGGCCAGTTGCTGTAGAAAATCGCGTGTGGCGAGGATGTCAAAAATGGATGCCTGCAGCGGAACAATCACGCGGTTGGCCTGTTTTAAAACCTGTGCCAGTTTCTTGCCATGCAGCCCGGCAGGAGTGTCCAATACAATGTGTGTCGTGCCTTTGGGGGGCTTGGCCGGACGATCATCAGCCACGTCCCAACTCGCGATGGGTGGCAAGGCGGCCGAGCGCAGTTTGAGCCATTCGCGCGATGATTGTTGCCGATCAATGTCACCGAGCATGACGCGTTGGTCTGCGCGAGCAAAGTAGCCCGCCAGATTCGTTGCCAGCGTGCTTTTGCCTACGCCGCCTTTGGGATTGGCAATCAGAAAAGTTTGCATGGTTTTCAGGGTAGCAAAATGGTTGATCCGGTGGTTTTTCTGGCGGTTAAGTCAGCGTGGGCTTGGGCCGCGTCTTTAAGTGCATACGTCTGATTGATTTCGATTTTAACCTGCCCCGACATGACAACCGCAAATAGCTCTTCTGCCATGAATAATAGATCACTGCGTTTGGCGGTGTAGGTGTAGAGCGTCGGCCGGGTGAGAAAGAGTGAA
>SCUZ01000092.1 GCA_004322535.1 Rugosibacter sp. | reverse complement strand
GCCGCAATCGCATGTTCGGTCGAGTAGCGAATCAGCCCCTTGGGTGTACCCATTTTTTCCATGACCTGATCGCACGCATCAATGCAAGCAGCGCAGCCTATGCATTCATATTGCAACCCCTTGCGGATATCGATGCCTGTCGGACACACCTGGACACAAATACTGCAATCAACGCAGTCACCCTTGCCTTCTGCTTTGTATGCAGCGCCTTTTTTATGGGATCCTCTTGGTTCTCCACGCGTGTCATCATAGGTAATAGTTAAGGTGTCCAGGTCAAACATGACTCCCTGGAATCGTGCGTATGGGCACATGTATTTGCATACCTGCTCCCGCAAGTGCCCTGCAAACACATAGGTGAAAGATCCGTAAAATATGATCCAGAAAGTCTCCCAAGGTCCCAGTGAATAGGTCAAAATCGACCCCCACAGCGCTTTTATAGGCGTGAAATAACCGACAAAAGTAAACCCTGTCCATAGAGCCAAAAGACCCCAAGCGCCATATTTTGAAGCGCGTAGCAACAGCTTTTTCATGGAGATTGCGTTCGCATCAAGTTTGATACGCGCCGCACGATCACCTTCTATCTTGCGCTCAATCCAGAGAAATATTTCGGTATATACCGTCTGTGGGCAGGCATGGCCACACCACAAGCGCCCCCCAACAGCGGTAAACAAAAAGAGCGAATAAGCGGAGATAATGAGCAGAACAGCCAGGTAAATGACGTCCTGTGGCCAGAAAACCAGTCCGAAAACATAGAATTTTCGAGCTGTCAGATCAAACAGAACCGCCTGCCTGCCATTCCATGGGAGCCAACACAAACCATAGAACAGCGCTTGTGTCAGCCATACCATCAGCCAGCGCCAAGTGGCATAAACCCCCGTAACTGAGCGCGGATATACTTTTTCATGTATCTCATACAGGCTTTGCTCAACAAAGGCTACTGGTTTGGACGTAGCTGCCAATGGTGTAACCATGGTTAATATTTTCAGGAAACCGACATTAAGGAGCTGTTTGCATTCAGAAGAATTCGAAAAATAAATATTATCCAATGGACTGAACCCAAGGCATGCACTGTCAGCGCGTTTCCGCTGGTGTCGTTACGGAGACGTCCTGACCACCTCCCAGTCCATAAACATATGCCGTCAGCAAATGCACCTTGGCTTCGCCCAGAAAATCTCCAAAAGCAGGCATTTGATTGACTCGTCCCTTGCTGATAGTTTCGATGATAGTGGCTTCTGAACTGCCATAAAGCCATACTTCATCTGCAAGGTTAGGTGCCAATCCAACATTGCCCATGCCATCTGCCCCGTGACAAGCCGCACAAGCAACGCTAAACAATGGCTTGCCTCGGTGAATTCGGATGGGGTCCGCAGCAAGACCGGAAAGGGATCGCACATAGTGAGCAAGATCTTTGATTTCATCGCCAGTTAAATCTGGCTTGACTCCCTTGGCTGGCATCATCGCACTTCGCCCTTGCGTGATGGTTTCTTTGATTTGCTCCGGGGAGCCACCAAACAGCCAGTCTTTGTCAGCAAGGTTGGGGAAACCCTTTGTACCCTGTGCATCTGACCCGTGACATTGTGCACAGTAAGTTAAAAACAGCCGCTGCCCCATCTCCCTGGCTTCAGGGTTAGTCGCCACCACGCGAATATCCTGTTTCAAATATCTCTGAAAAATCGGCCCGTATCGATCATCCGCTTTTTTCATTTCGTTATCGTATTGCCTAGTGGAAGTCCATTGGTATTGCCCTTTGAAGCTGCCCAAGCCGGGATACATGACCAGGTAGAACAGCGCAAATATCACTGTTAAATAAAACAACCAACGCCACCAGTTCGGTAGCGGGTTGCTAAATTCCTCCAGATTTTCGTCCCAGACATGCCCCGTTGTTTTTCCCTCAACGTGCTTGGCCGAGCTTTGCATCCAAAGCAAGACAGCGCAGCCAAGAATGCTGACGATGGTGATAACTGCAATATAGATACTCCAGAAGCCACTAACAAAATCACTCATGATGTTTTCTCTTCCTGCTTTTCGTTTCCTTGAGTTGCTGATGCGGCTTTTGGTATCAAGGGACTATCCTCATCAAGAGGGATCCTCGCTGCTTCATCGTAGGCTTGTTTACGACGGTCTGAATAGGCCCACCAGACGATACCAATGAAAACCACAAACAACAGCACCGTGATTACAGTACGCAGGTCGTTGATATCCATTTTTGTGCCTCTGCTTAGCGAACCTGTTTAATTGCCGTCCCCATACCCTGCAGGTAGGCAATCAAAGCATCAAGTTCGGATTTGCCTTCAATTGCTTTTTTGGCACCGGCAATTTCATCATCGGTATAAGGCACGCCAACTTTACGCAACGCTCTCATCTTGGTCTCAATGTCACTATCATTAAGTGGCCGATCCAGCCAGGAATAAGCCGGCATGTTCGACTCAGGAACGACATCGCGCGGATTGAGCAAGTGTGTCCTGTGCCACAGATCGGAATACCGACCTCCGACGCGCGCAAGATCCGGACCTGTACGCTTCGAGCCCCATTGAAAAGGGTGGTCGTAGATAAACTCACCCGCCACCGAATAATGGCCATAGCGCTCGGTCTCGGCACGAAACGGACGAATCATCTGCGAATGGCAGTTATAGCAACCCTCGCGAATGTAAATATCGCGCCCGGAAAGCCGTAGCGGATCATATGGCTTGACGAGTTCATTTGCTGGCGAAGTCGTGGATTTCTGAAAAAACAACGGCACGATTTCCAACAACCCAGCCACACTGATGGTGAGAATGGTCAGCACAATCAGCAAGCCAACATTTTTTTCAATCTTGTCATGCGTCAACATAGGATCTGGCTCCAGTTTTATTCTGCATATGACTAAGTTTGCCTAATGGGCTATCGCTGCCTTAAGAACTGGCGCATTGATGGTTTGCCCGCCCGCCATTGTCTTGAACATATTCCATGCCATGATCAGCATTCCCGTCAGGAACAGCACGCCACCGAGCAAACGGATGGTCCAGAAGGGATAGGTCGCCTTTACCGACTCAACAAACGAATAGGTCAATGTGCCATCAAGATTGGTCGCACGCCACATCAAGCCCTGCATGACACCTGCAATCCACATCGAAGCGATGTAGAGCACAATGCCGATGGTAGCGATCCAGAAGTGGGTTTCGACAGCTTTCATGCTGTGCATCTGCGCTTTGCCATACAAGCGCGGCAGCAGGTAGTAGATCGAACCAATCGAAATCATGGCCACCCAGCCTAACGCACCGGAATGCACATGGCCAATGGTCCAATCGGTATAGTGTGAAAGCGCATTGACCGTCTTGATTGACATCATCGGACCTTCAAAGGTCGACATGCCATAGAAAGAAAGCGAAGTAACCAAGAACTTCAGAATCGGATCGTCGCGCAATTTATGCCACACGCCCGACAAGGTCATGATGCCGTTGATCATGCCACCCCACGAGGGAGCCAGCAGTATCAGCGAAAACACCATGCCGATACTTTGCGTCCAGTCAGGCAGCGCGGTGTAATGCAGATGGTGCGGACCCGCCCACATGTAAGTAAAGATCAGCGCCCAGAAGTGCACCACGGAAAGGCGGTAGGAATATATTGGCCGATCTGCTTGCTTGGGCACAAAGTAATACATCATGCCAAGAAAGCCTGCAGTGAGAAAGAATCCCACGGCATTGTGCCCATACCACCATTGCACCATCGCATCTTGCACGCCTGCGTAAGCAGAGTAAGACTTCATCGGGAACAGGCTGACTGGAATCGCCGCACTATTGACCAGATGCAAAAGTGCTACAGCCAGAATAAAAGCACCATAAAACCAGTTAGCAACGTAGATATGAGAAACAGTACGCTTAACGATAGTGCCGAAAAAAACCACGGCATAAGACACCCACACCAGCGTGATCAGAATGTCGATCGGCCATTCCAGCTCGGCATATTCTTTTGCCTGGGTCATGCCCATCGGCAACGTGACAGCGGCAAGAACAATGACCAATTGCCAGCCCCAGAAAGTAAAAGCCGCCAGCCTCGGCGCAAATAACGGCGCATGACTGGTGCGCTGCACAACGAAATAAGACGTAGCAAACAGGGCGCAGCCACCAAACGCAAAAATAACTGCATTGGTATGCAGCGGCCTTAGGCGGCCATAGCTCAGATACTCATTGACATTGAGTTCAGGCCAAACCAGCTGGGCGGCAATAATGACCCCAACCAGCATGCCGACAATACCCCAGATAACCGTCATCACGGTAAATTGGCGCACAACCTTGTAGTGATAAGTTGCCGGCGACTGCATCGTATATTTACCCCAAAAAAATAAAAACAGCACTAATCGCTTTAATCAGACAAGTGACCCAAAAAACCAAGCGACCTTAGCTTACGTGATAGCAGATCAAAGACTCATTGACTTAGATCAAACAATGTTGCATTGCACTAAAAATTTGACAAGTCATGCGCCATGATGGCTGGATCTAGATCCATGAATAATAATTTCATGATTTTGAATAACCTTATACCTTTCAAACCCCTTCTGAATTGCTTGAATCCTCTTTTGGGTATTGATTGCCGGCTGAGATGTCATCATCATCATCCATAAACAACCGATAACCTGGACCGTCAAGATCATCAAACTGACCGCTTTTCAACGACCACCAGAAAATGGCGGCTATAACAAACACCAGCAATAAAGAAAGAGGAATCAGCAGGTAAAGGATGTCCAAGCTTATCTCCCGCGTTGCAGACGCAAGGCATTGAGCACTACCAGCAAGGAGCTGGCCGACATGCCTATCCCTGCCATCCAGGGGGTTACCCAGCCTGCCATGGCGAGAGGAATAGCGACCAGATTGTAGGTAAAGGCCCAGACCAGGTTTTGTCTTACGACACGCACGGTTTGTCGTGCCAGCGCCACCCCGGGAGCCAGCGCCGCCAAATGATTGCCCAGCAGCACGATATCTGCCTGCGCTCGCGCCAGATCGGCACCACTGCCCATGGCAATGGATACCTGAGCCTTCGCCAGCACCGGTGCATCATTGACGCCATCACCCACCATGGCCACAACGGCTCCCGTTGCCTGCAAGGCAGTCACTGCTGCGTGCTTGTCTTCGGGTGTCATCCTGCCACGCGCATCGGCAATGCCCAAGGCTTGACCGACGCGCCGCACGGCGGCAGAGGCATCGCCGCTAAAGATCGACAGTGTTACACCGGCGCGTCGCAAGGCAACCATCGCCGCAGCTGCTTCGGGACGCACGTCATCACCTAAGCGAAAAAAAGCCTGCCATCCATCGGCAGAACCCAGCGCAATCACCGTATCACCAGCGCCGACTTTTGCCTTGATCTCTGGTGGCAATGGTTTTTGATGCAGACCAGCCACAAAATCCGGCCGCCCGAGTCGCCATTCGATGCCATCGACAAAACCAAGCACGCCAGCGCCAGTCACTGCGCGCATGTTGCCAGCGAGAGTGATATTGCTGGCAGCCTGCCGCAAAGCACGACCGGCAGGATGCTCCGAGCCCTGCTCCAGCCCTGCTGCCAAGGCAATTGCAGCGTCTCGCGTGCCATGGCAAGTGATCGTTTCGACCAGTGTCAGCTGGCCCAGCGTTAGCGTACCGGTTTTGTCGAAAATGAAATGATTCGCTTGCGCCAGCGTTTCAATAGCATGCCCGCGGGTTACCAGCACACCGCGTGCAGCCAAAGCGCCAGTGGCTACCGTCAAGGCTACCGGCGTAGCCAGCGACAGCGCACAAGGACAGCTCACTACCAGCACAGCAACAAACACCCACAACGCCTTGGCCGGATCAAGCTGCCACCAGACCGAGGCCGTCGCCACTGCCAGCAACAATACTGCCACGACGAAACGCCCGGCGACACGGTCCGCCATATGCACCACTTGCGGTTTTTCTGCTGCTGCCCGTTCCATCAATCGTGTAATCGCTGCCAACCGCGTGTCTTCGCCCAAGCGCAGTACGCGCATCGCCAGCGGGCTGTTCACATTGACACTGCCACCGATAAGTTCATCCCCCACCACTTTAGGTAATGCCTGGCTTTCCCCGGTGAGCAATGACTCGTCGGCCGTACTGACCCCCTCGATCACGTCGCCATCCGCTGGAATACTTTCGCCGGGGGCTATCTGTATCACGTCACCCACACAGAGTTCGGCTGCCGCCACCCGCTCGCAAGCTGCCTCTGGCCAGTGCACAAACCGTGTCGCCAGCGCCGGCATGGCGCGTGCCAGCGTTTCAACACTGCGTACAGCTTTCTGTCGAGCCATCATTTCAAGATAACGACCGGAAAGCAGGAAAAAGACAAACATGGTGACCGAATCAAAATATACCTCGCCACTACCCGACAGCGTTGCCCACAAGCTCGCAGCAAACGCACTTCCCACCCCAAGTGCCACGGGCACATCCATGCCGAGCCGACGCAATGTCAAATCACGCCAGGCGTTGGTAAAAAATGGTGCCGCAGAATAAAGGATCACTGGCAGGGTAAGAATGAGACTGGCCCAGCGCATCAATTGCTGAATCTCTGGCGCCATGTCGTTGCCGCTAGCTGTTTGCGCAAGATAGACCGGGATGGCATACATCATCACCTGCATCATGCCAAAACCAGCGACGAACAGCCGCCAAAGCGCTGTCTTGCGTTCTTTCTGCGCCAGACTTTCTGAGCGTGCTACATCGTAAGGATGGGCCCGATAACCAATAGCCGCAATGGCTTCGAGCAATCTGGAGAGCTTCGTTACCCGTGTATCCCAACGCACCCGGGCACGACGTGTGGCGTAATTGATATCAACCGAAGTCACACCCGGCTGGCGGCGCAAATGCGCCTCGTTAAGCCAGACACAGGCGGCACAGGTGATACCTTCAAGTATCAGTGCCGCTTCTCGCTCATGCTCTCCAGCTACCTGAACAAAACTTTTCTGCACCTTGGGATGATCAAATAAACCCAGTGCATCTAAAGCGACGGGCAGCGCTTCGCGAGGACTTTCCGGCAACGCATCGCGGTGACGGTAATACTCGGTTAAGTGATTGTTGACAATCGCCTGCGCCACCGCCTGACACCCGGTACAGCACAGCACGCGCGGTACGGCATCAATGGTGATGGAAATTTTTGTTTCTGGAGGAACAGGCAAGCCGCAGTGATAGCAGAAAGCATCAATAGATTCGATAAAACGCCCCCCAAACCCATCTCGCGCCGGGCTATGTTGAAATTATGCCGGAAATGCTTCACCCAATCCGGAAAATATCGTACAGAGGTTAATAATGTTAGTGAGTGCTCTCACATAAACATAAATGGGGTGGGGTGGCTGATGGGACTCGAACCCACGACAACCGGAATCACAATCCGGGACTCTACCAACTGAGCTACAGCCACCATCGTTACATTTGCCTGTTAAAAAGACCACAGGGCAAGATCGCTATTATGCGAGATGGCAATAAAAGAATCAAGTTTAGTTCGTGTTTATCACACTTTTTCATGCGCTTTCAGATACGGTGTTCGAACCCCCACACCTACACCAGAGGTTGAAACAGCACATCCAGATCATCTGCCGTAATCAGGTGCCCACCGCCTTCTTCATCGCCCTCGGCTGCGGTGTTTTTACGCATTAACTGATCAGCCATGCCGCGCTTACGGTTTTGCAGTGCAAGTATTTTTTCTTCCACCGTTCCCTGCGTCAATAGCTTGTAAACAAATACCGACTTATCTTGGCCGATGCGGTGGGCGCGAGCAGTTGCCTGCTCTTCTACCGCCGGATTCCACCAGGGATCATAATGAATCACCGTATCAGCCGCGGTGAGGTTCAAGCCTGTGCCACCCGCCTTGAGACTGATGAGAAACAACGGGACGCGACCTTCTTGAAAATGGCGTATGGGTGTTTCACGATCGGTCGTCTGGCCGGTGAGTTTGACATAGGCAATATCCTTGGCCTTCAGCGCCTCTTCGATTAACACGAGCATCGACGTGAATTGCGAAAACAGCAGCACTTTACGGCCTTCATCCAGCAACTCTTCCAGCATATCCATGAGCGTGTCTAATTTGGCAGAAGGTACTGTGCCTTTTTTGATCCACGCTTCAGTCGTCGGTAGCTTGACCAGCCGTGGATCACAGCAGACTTGACGCAGTTTTAATAATGCATCGAGAATCATGATCTGGCTGCGTCCCGCACCTTGCTGGGCAAGCACTTGGCGCAGTTTTTTGTCGAACACGACGCGCAGGCTTTCATAAATATCCCGCTGGCTTCCTTCAAGCTCAACCCAGCGCACAATTTCTGTACGCGGTGGCAGATCTTTCAAAACCTGCTCTTTTGTTCTGCGCAACAGAAAAGGTCTGACTCTATCTGCCAAGCGATGCCGGACTTCTTCGTCGCCCGCTTTTTCAATCGGCGTGCGATAAAGTTTTGCAAATTGCTGTGCACGACCCAATAAGCCCGGCATGAGGAAATCGAACTGTGCCCACAACTCGCCCAGATGGTTTTCCAAAGGCGTCCCGGTTAAAGACAGCCGATGCCGCGCCTTTAATTGACGCGCCACCTGATGCGCCTGCGCTTTTGGATTTTTGATGAATTGTGCCTCGTCCATCACCAGCAGGTGATAGTCTTGCGCTAAAAGTACCTCGCGGTCGCGCACGAGCAACGGGTAGGTGGTGAGAATAATATCGGCAGTGGCAATTTCATCAAATCGATCGGCCCTATCCTTGCCATGCAGCACCAGCACTTTCAGCTCAGGTGTAAATTGAGCGGCCTCATTTTTCCAGTTGACCATCAGGCTGGTAGTTGCCACTACCAGGCTAGGCTTGTCAGCGCGGCCAGAAATTTTTTCCAGATGCAAATGGGCCAGCGTCTGTACGGTCTTGCCCAAGCCCATGTCATCGGCGAGGATGCCAGCCAAACCATATTCGCGCAGAAATTGCAGCCAATTGAGCCCCACTTGCTGATAGGGCCGCAAGGTTGTCATAAAGCCGGCCGCAGGCGGTTGATGCGTCATGCCGGAAAAATCCTGCAACTTTTTGGCCAGCATCCGCAGCTCATCACTACCGATCCACTGTGTTGCATGCTCTTCCAGCCCCACCAAGGCGGAGGCATGATGCCGCGCCAAGCGAGGCCGGTCGTCATCCAGAAACTCTAAAAGCGGCAGTAACCACGCTTTGAGTCGCCCTGCCGGCACGGGCAGAATACGACGCGCATCGATCGCTATCGGAATGCTAGCGTCATCTTCCAGCGCCCGCACTGTGGCTAAAAACTTGGGTTGCTCATGCAACAAGCGCAAGAGCGGTGGCACAAGGCTCACCCGCTCATCGCCAACCATCACGCCCAGATCAAGATTAAACCAATCACTGCCGGCTTCCTCGACGCCTACAAACCACTCATCTGCCGCCGTCAAGTGAAAGGGAAAATCTTCTGCCAAAGTGACGAATATGCCCGCTTGCTCTAGTGCACCCATGCCTGTATCGAGAAAGGGCATCCAGCCTTCCGCATCGCTACGACCTGGCATGAGGCAATCATCAAGCTCTGCGGCCTGGTATCCCGGCAAACGTTGCCGATAACTTTCAAAACCCAATGCTTGTAAAGACGCCCAAACCTCGCTTTCAGCATCCAGGTCGCGCAACAGTGTTTCCCACTGCCCTTCCGATTTTTGTCGCCGCATCATGGGGGCGGGTCGCTCACTCCCCATCACGTTGACGCCTTCCGGATACCGAAATTGCAAGGTGGCAATCGCATGCGTCTCGAGTGCACCCTTCGCCGCAAAGCTGCGAAACTGCCTCGCGGTCAGGGTTAAATATGCCGTGGGTTTTCCCGCAGCGATACTGTCAAGCGCATCGGGCAGCGGCAAACTGACGCCTTTTTGCTGTGCAATGCGCAACAGCTGCTGGCGCACTAAAGGCGCATCCGCTTCATTCAACGGTGGCGCAGTCAGTATTTTTTTCAATAACGATTCAGGCAAAGCCGAATACAGCTCGCCGATCTGGAAATTTGCAGGATCAAAATAGAACAAAGGCCAGGTGGAAATAACTTCCAGGGGTTCAGGCAAATGCACGCGCGCCTGCTGCAACCCCGCCAGATTACGTTCCCAGCCGAGTACCAGAGGCTTTGACTGACCCTGCTGTACAGACTGATCCAGTGCGCCATCCAGATACAACCTGCCAGTACGTAAAGCCTGGCGTAACAGCAACGCACCTGTCTCACCAGCGAGTTCAACATCATCTTGATAGTGAAATGTGGTTCCCGCCTGTAGCGCGATAAACAGCCGCAACGGAGGCACATCGTCATCGAGAATAAATTCGCGATGGCTGCGCATGCTGCCTAAATCATAGGGTTGTGGTTGGTAAATAACGGGCTTACCCCACCCTCCGGTTTTTGTCTGTCGACTTTTGCCCAATGCCAACCGCATCGACTGCCCTCGCCGCAATAAATACACCACGCGTTGTGGCAAGGCTTTTTTGCTCGGTGCAGGCAAATCCACCACCGGTGGGGCGTCGTCCAGCTCATCCAACCATTCCAGCGCAGCAGTGCTCGGTTCTGGAAAAGCTTCTGCGCCAAGCAGTAAACCCCCTTGAGGCTGAACCAATCCCGCCTGCTGGTAATACACCCACAGCGTTGCCACGGCATGTTTGCAGTCCATGCCCACCGGGCAAGAGCAGTCGTTATCAACACCCCGGATAGCGCCGGCTGGCGTCAGTGACAGCCATAAATCCACCTGATATGGTGGCTGAATACTACCCTGCACGCTGGCTTCCACATGGATTTCCAGAGGATCTTGTTCAACGGAAAGAAGCGAGACACGCCCCTCTGTCGCATATGCCAAACCACGTTGTACCGTGGCAGAACCATACTCATTATCCAGTTCGGCCAGATAATCAGCGCTTTCCGAGAGTGTGCTTGACATGAGGTAATACGTCTACAAAGGGCTTGGAAGATACCACATAGAGTCCATCGCCGCCTCACCAGCGCCGACTTTTCAGCCAATATTCAGCACATATTTATCATTGGTTGGCAGAAATCGTGTCCTGCAAAGATCACGGTAGCGCGCGGGCACTGTGGATCATGAAAAAATCACGCAGCAATTACAATACAAAAACCCATCCAAAGTACCGCACAAGAAGAACCGAGAAGCACGGCCTTTTTTTGGTTTTTCCGCAGCTTTCGATTTTAAATAAAGCCTACTATATACAGTGTGACCTATGCTGACACGTACAAGATAACCATATAACTCGCTGTTTTATATAAAACTTAATTTATTGCTTTGCTCTTTAAAAAAAGCTGCGGTATGCTCCTTAAAGCGCACAAAAAAACAGATTTACTTGCTTCACTTTCGTACCTTTTTTACCCCCACTTTCCAGCCCAGGCTACATCCTCATTTTCATCGGGAGACAACATGACAAACAACAAAACAGATCAACAATTTGCACCCGAATCCGCAGTAATTGAACATACCGGGCAAATGGGCCTCCCTTTGCCACAAGAAATATCCGGTGAAGTCCTGATAGAAAAGTATGCCAAGGGTAACGAGCGTACGGTGCATGATGTTCGCGCACGAGTTGCACGCGCACTTGCTGGCGTCGAAACCGAAGATAAGCGCGCCCATTGGGAGGCGCGCTTTCTTGAAGCCCAGGAAAACGGTTTCGTTCCTGCCGGGCGCATCAATTCGGCCGCCGGCACCGATCTTTGTGCGACGTTGATCAACTGCTTTGTGCAGCCGGTGGGTGATTCAATTTCTGAAACCGTCGATGGCCGCCCCGGCATCTACACCGCCCTCTTGCAAGCGGCTGAAACCATGCGTCGCGGTGGTGGCGTGGGTTACGATTTTTCATCCATTCGTCCGATAGGTGCACATGTCAAAGGCACGCAGTCGCGCGCTTCCGGTCCTATTTCTTACATGCGGGTATTCGACCGCTCATGCGAAACCGTTGAATCTGCAGGCAGTCGACGCGGCGCGCAAATGGGTGTGCTGCGTTGTGACCATCCGGATATCGAAGAATTCATTCACGCCAAAGACCATGGCGATCTGACCAATTTCAACATCTCCGTGGGCGTCACCGATGCATTCATGCTCGCAGTGGAAACCGATGGCGAAATTGAGCTGGCCCACCGTGCCACACCTACTGCCGACATCAAAGCCGCTGGCGCTTACCCGCGTGAAGACGGCCTATGGGTATATCGCAAGGTTCGCGCGCGCGACCTGTGGGATCAAATCATGCGCTCAACCTATGATCATGCCGAGCCGGGCATCCTGTTCCTTGACCGCATGAACAAGGACAACAATCTTTACTACTGCGAAACCATCGAAGCCACCAACCCTTGCGCTGAACAACCGTTGCCGCCTTATGGCTGCTGCTGCCTGGGTTCCATCAACCTTACCACCTTCGTTCATGATGCCTTCTCGGACAAGGCTCGTTTTGACTTCGACGCGTTCGGCAAAGTGATTGACACTTCTGTGCGCATGCTCGACAACGTGCTCGAAGCCACGCATTGGCCACTCCCGCAACAGCATCAGGAAGCTCAGTCAAAACGCCGCGTGGGCCTGGGTTACACCGGCTTGGGCGATACGCTCATCATGCTGTGCCTACGCTACGACACCCCCGCCGCACGAGATATGGGCGCGAAGATTTCGGAATATATGCGCGACCGCTCCTACCTGTATTCGGCCGAACTCGCCAAAGAACGCGGTGCCTTTCCGTTGTTCAACGCCGACTTGTATCTGGCTGGCGGCAACTTTGCCTCGCGCCTGTCGAATAATGTCAAAGAGCAGATCAGAAAACATGGCTTGCGCAATTCGCACCTGCTCTCCATCGCGCCTACCGGGACAATCAGCCTGGCCTTTGCCGACAACGCCAGCAACGGCATCGAGCCGCCTTTCTCCTGGACTTACACACGCAAAAAACGCATGGCCGATGGCACGCAAAAAGAGTACGCCGTTGAAGATTACGCCTGGCGCTTGTACAAGCACCAAGGGGGCGATGTCAGCAAACTGCCCGACTACTTTGTCACGGCACTCGACATCTCGGCGCAGGCGCACAAGGACATGGTGGCGGCTGTTGCACCCTTTGTTGACACCTCGATTTCCAAAACCGTGAATGTGCCTGCCGACTATCCTTACGCGGAATTCGAAGACCTCTACATGAGCGCATGGAAAGCCGGGCTCAAGGGCCTCGCCACGTATCGCCCCAACTCGATTCTAGGCAGCGTTCTCTCGGTTGATTCCACCGCCGCCAGCAATGCACAAAAGCAGCCGCAGGATGTCACCATCGATTCAGCAAACCGCCGCCTGTCCATCGGCGCCCTGCCCGCACCCGTACTAGCCTCGCTACGCTGGCCCAGTCGCCCGCGCATGAGCGATGGCAATACGGCATGGACCTACATGATCGAAGCGCCTCAAGGCGAGTTCGCCCTCTTCGTCGGCCAGGTCGAAAACGACATGGGCCGCGCCATGCCTTTTGAAGTCTGGGTCAATGGTGCCGAGCAACCACGCGGCATTGGCGCGGTGGCAAAAACCTTGTCCATGGATATGCGTGCCAACGACAAAGCCTGGCTGAAACTCAAACTTGACGCGCTGGCCAAAACGCAAGACGTAGAAGCCTTCGATCTGCCCTTTCCACCCAATGGCGAGAAAAAACGCGTCCCCGGCGTGGTCTCGGCGCTAGCGCAAGTCGTGCGCTATCGTTGCGAGAAACTCGGTGCACTGGAAGACGCAGCGGTAGAAAATGGCGCAGGAAAAAGCGCCACACCCGTCATCGATTGCATGTTCAGCCGTGACGAACCAAGAACCGGCACCGATGGCACACTCTCCTGGACCGTCGATATCAGCAACCCCGTCGCTGGCGAAGAGTTCGTATTGGGCCTGAAAGAAATCACCCTGCCCGATGGCGTCACGCGGCCCTATTCAGTCTGGCTCTCCGGCCATTACCCCCGTGCGCTCGACGGCTTGACCCGCCTGCTCTCGCTTGACATGCGCGTGCTTGACCCCGCATGGATCGGTATGAAATTACGCAAACTGATGAATTATGCCGAACCCTTGGGTGACTTCATGGCGCGCGTGCCGGGCTCGAGCAAGCAGCAAAACTGGCCCTCAACCGTAGCCTACATCGCCCGCTTGATCATGCACCGCTACGCCATGCTCGGCATACTGGATGAAAACGGCTACCCCACGCGCGCCATGGGCATTCTTGAAACCCCGGGTGCGGCACCAGAAACCAGTGGTGGTATCAAAGTAATGCAGGGTTCTTTATGCAATGAATGCGGCAACATGACCGTTATCCGCAAAGACGGCTGCGACTTCTGCTCCGCCTGCGGCGCTGTGGGTACCTGTGGTTAATACAACCGTTTGATATTTTTGCAGGCTCAAAAAAAGCCTCCAGAGTAAATCGCTCTGGAGGCCTTTTTACTTTATGGCTAGGGACGTTATGAACGCGTCTTAATTACTTCCCTTACTTCCCAGCCCGTGCAGTCGGCATGACAAGGGCATCGCCATCAATCACCACTTTGCCGCCGACAGTACATATCGTCGTCAAGGAAACACGCCGCTTTTCCGGCATGAGCTCTTTGATAGTGACTATGGCATGGACTGTATCGCCTGGACGAACAGGCGCTTTAAAGCGCAAGTTCTGGCTAAGGTAAATCGTACCCGGGCCCGGCAGGCGACCAGCGATCGCTGCCGATATCACGCTGGCTGACAGCATACCGTGTGCAATCCGCCCTTTGAACTGTGTGGTCTGCGCAAACTCTTCATTGATATGCATGGCATTGTTATCACCAGAGACACTGGCAAATAGCACAATGTCTGCTTCGGTGATTGTCTTTGCAAACGTTGCGGTCATACCCACCGCGAGGTCTTCAAAATCGTAGCCATTCAACTCGTTCATGATTATTTTCCGCGATTGCCAAACAGGGTAAGTGAAGCGTGATCAAGCGGCAAGTACAACAGGCTGCGATTGACGAAATGCCTGCAAACGCTGTACCTGTAAAACCTTGGCTGCGGCAATGCTTTTCTCTTTGACATGCCCGTAGCCACGAATCTCATCCGGCACGCTCATCAACAGAACAGCCGCCGCATAGTTGGCAGACGTTAGTTGTTGCGCTACCTCATCAAGCAACTGAATGTAGTCTTCAATCATCTGCTGCTCGTGGCGACGCTCTTCTGTCTTGCCAAAGATATCCAGTTTGCTGCCACGCAGAAATTTCATTTTGGCAAGCAGCTTGAATGCCGTGAAAATCCAGGGGCCGAATGCACGCTTCTGCAGCTCGCCCGTGATCGGATCACGCTTGGAGATCAGCGGCGGAGCTAAGTGATATTGTGCTTTATAACCTGCCTTGAACTGCGCATCAAGCTTGGCTAAAAACGCTGGGTCCGTATGTAGGCGTGCGACTTCGTATTCATCTTTATAAGCCATCAACTTGTAGAGATAGCGTACAGCGGCCTCACTTAAACTCGTTGCGCCGACATTCGCCGTTTTCTCGGCGCTGGCGATACGGCGAATCACTTCGGTGTAACGCTTGGCGTAATCAATGTTCTGGTATGCGATCAGTTCCGGCACGCGGATTCCGAGTAGCCGTTTGACTTCACCCTGCACACCCACAGCATCCACTAATTCACGCGCTGATGCGCTCAACACGGGCGGCAATGAAACAACGTCCGCACCCGCAGCGACATTGCTCTTCGCTGCTTCTGCAACGACGAATGCACAATCAACCACCGCCATGCGTCCCCAGCGGAAAGCAGCCAGCCCCATCGCAACACCAACACCAGCCTGCTCAATGGCCATTTCAATCGATGCCGCTTTAAGCGGCAAAGCACCCGCCTGGAAGGCCACGCCGACCATAAACAGATTGGTTGCCATGGTGTCGCCAAACAATCCTTCGGCCAAGCCTTGGCCATCCAAAAACACGTTATCAGCTGCGCGGCTCACGCGCTGAATACCCGCGGTTAAACCATTGAGCCCCGGGAAAGGCACATGCCGATTCGTGACCATTTGTCCGGTCGGTGTCTCAGTTGTAGAGATAATTGCAACAGTGCGCTCGGGGTGACACTTATCGAGGTTCTTTGGGTCTGTCGCAGTCAGAATATCGAAGCCAAGATAAAGATCGGCACACCCGTCAGAAATCTTGTTGGCCCCGTTAAAAGGTGATGCGGTGATTTTGATATCTGAGACCACCGCCCCGCCCTTTTGCGCCAGCCCGGTTTGGTCCAACCCGATCACATGGCGCCCTTCCAGACGTGCGGCATTGGTGATCGTAGCTGCCACAGTGACTGAACCTGTGCCGCCGATACCCATTAAATGCACGCCAAAATCACCCGTTATCTTGAGTGCTGGCTCAGGCAAGTCACGCGTCAAGGCCGGAATCACCGCCTTTTGCTTTTTACGCGGCGCCTCTGGTGTTACCGTTGCGCCAGCCATCGGCGTGATGGTCATAAACGAAGGGCAAAACCCTTTGACGCATGAATAATCCTTGTTGCAAGAGCTTTGGTGGATACGTGTCTTGCGACCAAACTCGGTGGGTATTGGCTCGATACTCATGCAGTTAGCCTTTTCACCGCAGTCACCACAGCCTTCACACACACGCTCGTTGATGATGACGGTTTGCACGGGCTCTTCAGCCTTGCCCCGGCTGCGTGAGCGACGCAATTCAGCAGCGCATTCCTGATCATGAATCAACATCGTTGTGCCCTTGATCCGCGCCAGCAAACGCTGTGCTTCGTCAAGCCGATCACGATGCCAAACCTCGGTGCCATTCGCCAGGCTAACGCCTTGGTAGAGCTCGGGATGATCCGTAGTGACAATCACCTTTTTGACCCCATTCGCCAGCGACTCAGACACGATGTCCGCCACCGGATGGCTACCCATGATGGCTTGCCCGCCGGTCATTGAGGTATGCCCGTTGTAGAGCAATTTAAACGTGATATTGACATCAGTTGACGCCGCATAGCGGATTGCCATGCTGCCCGAATGGGCATAGGTGCCATCCCCCATGTTCTGAAAAATATGCTCTGCCTCGGTAAACGGCGCCATGCCAACCCATTGCGCGCCCTCAGCGCCCATATGCGTGCCCATCACCACATTGCGGCCCATCCACATCGACATCGTGTGGCAGCCAATACCTGCCGAGACGATGCTGCCTTCAGGTGCGATGGTTGAGCTGTTATGCGGGCAACCGGAGCAGAACCAGGCGGTGCGTACCGCCGTGGGCAATTTGCCGCGCGCATGAATTTCATCCAGCCGCTGGAGCCAGGCATCGGCTGACTCGATACGCGCCTTGCGCGACAAACGCTGAGTCAACACACGTACAATGACGTCGGATTCAAATTCACCATAGTGCGGCAGCAGCTCTTTTTCTTCCTCATCGAATTTCCCGACAATGCGAGGGGCATTTGCGCTGCCGTAAAGAATGTTCTTGGCAAACATCTCAAGAAACGGCCGCTTCTCTTCGATCACAAAAATCTCTTCCAGGCCTTGCGCAAACTCGCGCACAACCATGGGCTCCATCGGGAACAACATGCCCATCTTCAAAATGCGAATGCCATAGCGGCGCAGCGCCGCATCGTTCAGCCCCATTTCAAGAAAGGCCTGGCACAAATCGTGATACGTCTTGCCGGCAGTAATGATGCCCAGCCAGGCGTCTGCATTCGGGAACACCACATTGTTCAGATTATTCTCGCGCGCATAGCGCCGCGCCACTTCCAGCCTGCGGGTATAGAGCGACTGCTCCATCTCCAGCGCTTCGACGCGCACATTCATGCCCATGTTCATGCGCGGGGTAAATGGTTTGCCGTCGAACATCATGTCTGGGGTAATGAACTTCAGCCGCTCGGGAGTCACGTCCGCAGTGCCTGAACCATCCGCCACATTCGTCACAATTTTTAAGCCGATCCACAAGCCTGACAAACGCGACAGGTTGTAGCCATGCAGCCCTAAGTCAAGAATATCTTGCACACTCCCTGGATACAGCGAAGGGATGCCGACGTGATACAGCATCGGCTCGGATTGGCTACTGAGGGACGATGATTTACAGCTCGGATCATCCCCCACCACGGCAAGCACACCACCATTTTTGCCTATGCCGGTGTAATTGGCATGCTTGAGCGCGTCTCCGCTGCGATCAACCCCCGGTGCTTTGCCGTACCACATGCCGGTGACACCATCGAGCTTTTGCCGGCCAACGGTGTGCAGCATTTGCGTACCCCAAACGGCTGTGGCAGCTAAATCTTCATTGATGCCATCCACAAAGTGAATGTTGCTTTCGATCAGCATTTTCTGCTGCTTGATGAGCGCAGCATCCAGCATGCCCAATGGCGAGCCACGATAACCCGAAACAAACATACCCGTTATCAACCCACGGCGCGCATCTGTGCGCACCTGATCCAACGTGAGGCGCACTAAAGCATCAATGCCACCAATGTTGATGGCACCCTCTGCCTGGTTGAACACAGTCGTTTTATCTTCTTTAGAGGACATCGGGCAACTCCGTGGAGGGAATAGCTAAAAGGATATTATCGTTCATTGAATTAAGTCAATTTATTCTTGAAATATTTTTTGCAATACCGGTAGCTGCAAGAATTTCAGCTGCTTTAACATCCAGTGCCGGTGGTAAAAGTGTTGCTAGCGAAATCAACTGCGCGCCATCGTGCTGCGCATAGTGATTCAACTGTGAGCGTTGATACAGCGGATCATAATGAAGCCGGAGGAGATCACTGACCAGCGCCGGAAAATCCCCCATCGTCACCATGTTTTTCCAGCGCACGAGCGTTTCATTGCTATGCACCCCATGAAGCCTGTCAAGACATGCATGCAACCAGGGTGCATCTTCCAGCGCATACGCATAATCAGTCAGCAAAAAGTCAACTCGCGCTTCCAGCCCGACATCCAGGCGCAGGCAATACGCACTGCGCAACGCAAGGATTAGGCTCTCTGGCAGACGTAACTTGCCGATGACTCGACTCTCCGCCTCAACAAACACCGGCTGCTGCGGATCAAATTTATTCAGCACACAAAAAAGACTCGTCTCGAAACTTTTTTGTGATGGTTGTGGTTGCCCCGGCAAACCACCCAGCACCGACCCCTTATGTGCCGCCAAAGATTCCAGATGCAGCACCTGTGCACCTTGCTGCGCCAACGCTTCAAGCAGCTGGCTTTTGCCACTTCCCGTAGCGCCACTGATCACACGAAAATCAAATTTTGCCGGCAGCGTGATCAGTTCAGCCAACACATGCCGACGCCATGCTTTATAACCGCCCGCTAGTTGATGGGAATCCCAACCTACTTCACGCATCACGTGACTAAACGCTCCGCTGCGTTGCCCCCCGCGCCAGCAAACAATGAGCGGACGCCATTGCCGTGGCTTGTCGAGAAAATGCGTCTCCAGCATGGATGCAATATTGCGCCCCACCAGCACAGCACCAATTTTTTTGGCTTCAAAAGATGACACCTGCTTGTACAGCGTACCGACCCGGGCGCGCTCTTCATCACTTAGCACAGGACAATTTTGGGCACCTGGCAGATGGTCTTCAGCGAATTCGCTAGGCGAGCGAACATCAATGATGGCGTCGAATTCTGCGATTTGTGCTACCGTTGCCAGCCTTTTGTTCATAAAAGAAGATGATGTCTGTACGATTAACCCAATTCTCTCACGGTGGTGGTTGCGGCTGCAAAATTGCACCGGCTGTCTTGGCGCAATTACTCGCCGCGTCCCCCTTTAAAACCTTCCCCGCAGACTTGCTCGTTGGCACTGAAACATCGGATGATGCGGCCGTTTATCGCTTGAATCCGCAGCAAGCCATTGTCGCCACGACGGATTTTTTCACACCTATCGTCGATAACCCGCGTGATTTCGGGCGCATTGCTGCTGCCAATGCCTTGTCCGATGTCTATGCCATGGGCGGACGCCCCCTCTTTGCCCTGGCGCTGGTGGGCATGCCCCTGGACAAACTGCCCCCCGAAGTCATCCGCGAAATTCTGGCCGGTGGCGAAGAAATCTGCGCTGCCGCAGGCATCCCCATTGCAGGCGGACATTCCATTGATGTACTGGAACCCATCTATGGACTGGTGGGCATTGGCCTGGTGCATCCTGATCAAATCAAACGCAACAGTGACGCACAGGCAGGCGATGCGTTGATTCTGGGCAAACCCCTGGGCATCGGCATCCTCTCCGCAGCGCTCAAAAAAGAGGTGCTCTCCGCCGCAGGTTATACCGACATGCTGCGCTGGACAACGCAACTGAACACCCCCGGCTGTGCCTTCGCAAGTATGGACGAGGTACACGCCGTCACCGATGTCACCGGCTTTGGCCTTGCCGGTCATCTGCTGGAAATCTGTCGCGGGTCGCAGCTCGGCGCAACCCTCAAGTTTTCACAATTGCCACTGATTGATGAAGCAATACGCCACGCGAAGGCAGGCATTGTCACTGGCGCATCCGCTCGCAACTGGTCAGGCTACGGCAGCCAGATAACCCTTGCGCCCGAGCTCGCCGAATGGCAACAAAAAATACTCGCTGATCCGCAAACCAGCGGCGGCCTGCTAGTCGCTTGCGCGCCCGAAGCAGCAGATGTCGTACTCGCCAAATTCAGGCAAGAAGGCTTTGAGAGTGCGGCCATCATAGGCGAGATATGCAGCGGTATACCCAGAGTGACGGTCGATGCATGATGTGGCCTGACGTAACCCTCACGGCACAAGCAGCAGGCGCGTCATCATCAATCAGGTATCCGCCCCAATTGAAAAGTCGGCGCTAGTGATACGGCAGGGGACAATTAAAAAAACAACTTTCTTACTTGCCACCCTCTACCGCGTGTTATCCAGTTGCCATCGAGGGCAGAACGACTACAGTCTGACCCTCTGGTGACGGCGAGGGATTAATACGCATTCGGTTACATCAACGAATAAATTCCAGCTTCAACTGCTTATGACAGCACACGGTCAAATTCTCTTTTTTGTACCACGTAACATTCACATACGCGACTTTCCAGTTCTTTCCGATCTAGGACACTAATATGGCCGCGGTGATAATGAATCAATCCTTCCATCTGCAATTTGCCAGCAGCTTCGGTCACGCTCTCGCGACGAACACCGAGATCGTTGGCGATCTGCTCCTGTGTTATCGCCAGATCATTACCCGGCAAACGATCAAGACGCAACAAGAGCCAGCGGCATAATTGCTGTCCCAGATAATGGTGCCTGTTGCATACTGCTGTTTGCGCCATCTGTATCATCAGCATCTGTATGTAGCGCAATCCCAGATATTGCAACTTGCTGTTTAGCATCAATTCCTTTTTCAGGACATTAGCCTTCAACCGATAACCGCTGCCAGCGATTTGCACCCTTGCCTCGCTCGGCATGCTGGTACTGCCCATGAACAAGGAAATACCCACCATCCCCTCATTACCGGTAATGGCGAATTCGGTCGATGCGCCACTTTCCAGAACATGGAACAGCGAAATAATACAAGTGGTAGGAAAATACAAATAGCCCAGGGGACAATCGGCTTCATAGACTATCCATTCCAAAGGCATTGATATGTGCTCCAGATGGGGTAGAAGCCTTATGTAGTCAGTATCAGGTAAAGCCGCGAGAATATGATTCTGTCTCGGGGTAGACATTAAGGACATGTTTATCTCCTTTTATTCAACAGTGTTGAACAAGGGCAAATGCCATGCCAATACCTATTACTCGTTGATTTAATTATTATCAACGAAAAAACTGAGCCTCAATAAATCGAAAGTGATCAATCAAATTGTCGCGGCATGGCGACAGTTTTCTGCAGAATAGCAGTCGATCTGCGGATATCCGCGTTTTGACTAGTTGTCAATTTGCGACACTTTTCGCGACTAGAAGATGACAGAAGAAAAAACAGGGAAGCCATCTTCTTAAATCGGTGGAATTTGCGACCTCGGCCCGATTACCACTAACTACCATCAGGTATCACCTGAAAAGATTATTTCGCGAGCATTAGCCCATGCTGCAAAATCGGCGCTAGCGAGACGGCAGACATCCCTGCAGTTTAGTGGGCTAATTGGGTGAACACAAAAAAACAATCCCCACAAGAGGGGGTTATTTACGCATTATGTGGCGGCGGATACAGTCTTAGGCGAGCCGCTCTCCACCTCAAATTCCCTGCTAACAGGGAATTTACAGGCACGTATCTGAAAATTTTCAGAATCGAACAGTGAAACCGGCAAGTCGGCCGGTCAAACATGGTGAACCTGCCTGACCCGGACTTCATCCCTGCAGAACCGAATCAGGCGTGGAGTCGACATGACCCACTCACCATTCCTGTTAAAAGCCTGTGGCATGCCAATTAAGGATGTTATTCACGTTCATTTACGAAATTTTTACACTGATCGTTGGACTTTTATCAAGTTCTTTATGGAAAAGCGTCTATTCTTGTCCGCGTAGATACTTGCTCAAGGAGTCTATCCATGGAACTTGTATATATCGCAGGAATTTTCCTGTTCTTCGGCCTGATGGTGGCGCTCGTCGTCGGCTGCGACAAGCTGGGAGGCCCCAAATGACCTGGCTCTATGTGCTTAGCGGCACCGTCTCGGTAGGTCTGCTGGTCTATCTCGTTGTTGCGTTGATCAAAGCGGAGGATTTGTGATGACACCTCATGAATGGTTCCTGTTGGGGCTTTATCTTGTCGTGCTGTTGGCACTGGTCAAGCCAGTCGGCACCTACATTGCCGGTGTCATGGAAGGTCGCCAGACCCTGGTACTACGCCTTGGCGGTCCGATCGAGAACGTCCTTTACCGCATCTGCGGCGTACGCAAGGACGAAGAAATGGGCTGGCTGCATTACGCGCTGGCGATCCTGCTCTTCAATCTGCTCGGCGTGCTTGCGGTCTATGCGCTGCAACGGCTGCAGCTCTGGCTGCCGCTCAACCCCCAGGCGATGGCCAATGTCAGTGTCGATTCCTCCTTCAATACCGCCATCAGTTTCCCTACTAATACCAACTGGCAAGGCTATTCGGGCGAATCGACGATGAGCTATCTGACGCAGATGCTTGGCCTCGCGGTGCAGAATTTTTTCTCTGCGGCCACCGGCATCATTGTCGCCATCGCCCTGATACGTGGCTTTGCTCGGCATACGGCAAAGACCATCGGCAACGCCTGGGTTGATCTCACGCGCATCACGCTGTATGTGCTGCTACCGATCTCGCTGGTCTATGCAGTGTTCCTGATTGGCCAGGGTTCGATCCAGAACTTCGACGCCTACAAGGATGTGACCACGGTCGAGGTGACCAAGTACAACAACCCGAAGATGGATGCCAACGGCCAAGCGCTCAAGGACAGCAAGGGAAACGCAGTCACAGAGCCTGCGACGACACCAACGCAAACCTTGCCGATGGGCCCGACCGCCTCGCAAGAGGCGATCAAGATGCTCGGCACCAACGGCGGGGGATTCTTCAATGCCAACTCGGCGCATCCCTATGAGAACCCGACCCCACTCGCCAACTTCATCCAGATGCTGTCGATCTTCCTGATTCCGGGTGCACTGTGTATTACCTTTGGTCGCATGGTGGGCGACATGCGACAGGGCTGGGCAATACTGACCGCTATGACGCTGATGTTCGTGGTGATGGCCGTAGCGACGATGTATTTCGAGCAACAAGGCAGTCCTTTTCTGTCCAAACTCGGTGTCGATCAAACGCTAACGGCATTGCAGCCCGGCGGTAATATGGAAGGCAAGGAAACCCGCTTCGGCATTGCCGACTCGGGCCTGTTCGCGACCATCACCACGCTAGCTTCCTGCGGTGCCGTCAACGCCATGCATGACTCCTTCACCCCGCTGGGTGGTTTCGTGCCGCTGTGGAATATGATGCTTGGTGAGGTAGTGTTTGGCGGCGTTGGTTCAGGTCTCTATGGCATGCTAATCTTCGCGATCATGGCAGTTTTCATTGCCGGCCTGATGATTGGCCGCACACCGGAATACATCGGCAAGAAGATCGAGGCCTTCGACATGAAAATGGTGTCGATCGCGATTCTGGTAACGCCGCTGCTGGTGCTGGCCGGCACTGCGATTGCGGTGATGGCTGCCGATGGCATCGCCGGCATTGCGAACCCCGGCGCGCACGGCTTCTCGGAAATTCTCTACGCCTTTACTTCGGCGGCCAACAACAACGGCAGCGCTTTCGCCGGTCTTTCCGCCAACACGCCCTTCTACAACGTGATGCTCGGTACCGCCATGTGGTTCGGCCGCTTCGGAGTGATCGTGCCGGTGCTGGCTATCGCTGGTTCGCTCGCGGCAAAGAAGCGCATCACGGTGACGGCCGGCACCATGCCGACGCATGGCCCGCTGTTCGTGATACTGCTGATTGGCACCGTCGTATTGGTCGGCGCCTTGAACTACGTCCCCGCATTGGCGCTCGGTCCCGTGGTCGAGCACCTGATCCTGTGGCGCTAAGGAAAAATCATGGCGCAAAAGAAGCTCGCAATGTTCGATCCGGTACTGGTCAAGCCGGCAATTGTCGACTCATTCAAGAAGCTCGACCCACGCCTGCAGTGGCGGAATCCGGTGATGTTCGTGGTGTACATTGGCAGCATCCTGACCACAGTGCTCTGGTTACAGGCACTCAAGGGTCAGGGTGAAACGTCGGCGGGGTTCATACTCGCCATCACGCTCTGGTTGTGGTTCACGGTGCTGTTCGCCAATTTCGCCGAGGCGCTGGCCGAAGGCCGCAGCAAGGCGCAGGCAGCTTCCTTGCGCGGCCTGAAGAAGGAGACCTGGGCCAAAAAGCTGAAAGAATCCAAGTTCGGCTCAGAGTTTTACACCGTGCAAGGAACTGATCTGCGTCGCGGCGATGTGCTGCTGGTATCCGCGGGCGACACCATCCCTGCCGATGGCGAAGTGATCGAGGGTGTTGCCTCGGTGGATGAAAGTGCCATCACCGGCGAATCCGCACCGGTGATTCGCGAATCGGGCGGCGATTTCTCGGCCGTGACTGGCGGTACACGCGTGCTGTCCGACTGGATCGTCATGCGCGTGACGGTCAATCCTGGCGAGGCTTTCATCGATCGCATGATCGCGATGGTGGAAAGCGCCAAACGGCAAAAGACGCCTAATGAAATCGCGCTCACCATCCTGCTCATCGCGCTCACCATCGTGTTCCTCGGCGTTACCGTGACACTGCTGCCGTTTTCGATTTTCAGTGTGAATGTGACTGACACAGGGATGCCGATAACGATCACCGTCCTTATCGCGCTGCTCGTTTGCCTGATTCCCACCACCATCGGCGGCTTGCTCTCGGCCATCGGTGTGGCCGGCATGAGCCGCATGATGCAGGCCAACGTGATTGCGACGTCGGGTCGTGCCGTCGAAGCGGCGGGCGACGTCGATGTGCTCCTGCTCGACAAGACCGGCACCATCACGCTCGGCAACCGTCAGGCATCCACCTTTTTGCCCGCACAGGGCGTGACCGAAGCGGAACTGGCCGACGCCGCGCAACTGGCCTCGCTCGCCGACGAAACGCCGGAAGGTCGCAGCATCGTGGTTCTGGCCAAGCAAAAGTTCAAACTGCGCGAACGCGACATTCACGCTTTGGGTGCGACCTTCGTGCATTTCAGCGCCCACACGCGCATGAGTGGTGTCAATCTTGGTGAGCGTCAGATCCGCAAGGGTGCAGCCGATGCAATTCGCCAGCATGTCGAGGCAATCGGCGGTACCTTCCCCGAATCACTGCTGCGCGTGGTCGACGATGTTGCACGGCGCGGTAGCACGCCGCTCGCCGTCTCTGACGGAGCCAAGGTGCTTGGCGTCATCGAGCTCAAGGACATCGTCAAGGGCGGCATCAAGGAGCGTTTCGCCGAACTGCGCCGCATGGGCATCAAGACCACCATGATTACCGGCGACAATCGCCTCACCGCCGCTGCGATCGCGGCCGAGGCCGGCGTCGATGACTTCCTCGCCGAAGCGACGCCGGAGGCCAAGCTGGCGCTGATTCGTCAGCATCAAAGTGAAGGCAAGCTGGTGGCGATGACCGGTGACGGCACTAACGACGCGCCAGCGCTGGCCCAAGCTGACGTTGCCGTGGCCATGAACAGCGGCACGCAGGCGGCGAAAGAGGCAGGCAACATGGTCGATCTTGACTCCAACCCGACCAAGCTGATCGAGATTGTCGAGACCGGCAAACAGATGCTGATGACGCGCGGTGCTTTGACCACCTTCAGCATCGCCAACGATGTCGCCAAGTATTTCGCGATCATTCCCGCGGCCTTCGTCACGACGTATCCACAGCTCGGTGCGCTAAACGTCATGCACTTGGCGACGCCGGCGTCGGCCGTATTGTCGGCAGTGATCTTCAACGCCCTGATCATTGTGGTGCTGATTCCGCTGGCGCTGAAGGGGGTCAAATACCGGCCGTTGGGCGCAGCCACGCTGTTGCGGCGCAATCTGGCGGTGTACGGGCTGGGCGGCCTCATCGTGCCCTTCATTGGCATCAAGCTCATCGACCTGTTGCTCGTGGCCGTGCGACTGACTTGAGGAGAACGTTATGAAAACATTATTCAGACCCGCTATTTCGCTGTTCATCCTGCTGTCACTGATTACGGGCATAGCCTATCCACTGCTGGTAACGGGGATAGGCAAAGCAGTATTTCCCGATCAGGCAGGGGGTAGTTTGATCGTCAAGAGCGGCAAGCCAGTCGGATCGAAGCTGATCGGGCAAAATTTCTCTGATCCGAGATATTTTTGGGGCAGGCCCTCGGCGACCTCGCCCCAGCCATACAACGGCACTGCGTCCAGTGGATCGAATCAGGGACCGCTCAATCCAGCGCTCACCGATGCCGTGAAGGGCCGCATCGATGCGCTCAAGGCTGCCGACCCGGACAACACGCTGCCGATCCCGGTAGATCTGGTCACTGCCTCGGGCAGCGGCCTCGATCCGCAGATCAGCCCCGCGGCTGCCGCTTATCAGGCCGCACGCGTGACGCGTGTTCGCCACCTCGATAGGGGAGTTGTCGAAAAACTCGTCGCGGAGCACACTGAGGGTCGCCAGTGGAGTGTTTTCGGAGAAGAGAGAGTAAATGTCCTGCAACTCAACCTGGCACTCGACGAGATAAGATAATTATTGTGCGATGAGCGACCAAAGACCCGATCCCGACGAACTGCTCTCACGTATCAACGAGGATGAGTCACGGGCTCGTCACGGCAAGCTGAAAATCTTTTTCGGCGCGTCGGCCGGCGTCGGCAAAACCTACGCAATGCTGGCGGCGGCGCAGCAATTACGCGCACAGGGAGCCGATGTGGTGATTGGTATCGTCGAGACCCATGGCCGCGCAGAAACGGAAGTCATGGCGGAAGGCCTGGAGCGACTACCGCTGCGCGAGATTCCCTATCGTGATCGAATTTTTCGCGAGTTCGATCTCGATGCCGCCCTGGCACGCAAGCCAGCGTTGATGCTGGTGGATGAACTGGCGCACTCCAACGCGCCGGGCACCCGCCATCCCAAGCGCTGGCAGGATGTAGAGGAATTGCTGGCGACCGGTATCGATGTCTATAGCACGATCAATGTGCAGCACCTGGAAACCCTGAACGATGTCATCGGTGGCATCACCGGCGTGCGCGTCTGGGAGATGGTGCCGGACAGGGTGTTCGATGCGGCCGATGAAGTGGTGCTCGTCGATCTGCCACCAGACGAGTTACTGCAACGGCTCAAGGAAGGCAAGGTGTATCTCGCGCATCAGGCCGAGCGCGCGATCCATAGCTTCTTCCGCAAGGGCAACCTGATTGCGTTGCGCGAGCTGGCGCTGCGGCGCACGGCGGATCGAGTCGACAGCCAGATGCTCGAATACCGCCGCGACCAGTCCGTGGCGACGGTGTGGCAGGCGCGCGAGTCGATGCTCGCCTGCATCGGCCCCAGCGACAACGGCGACAGAATCATCCGCTCGACCGCACGCATGGCGGGACGCTTCGACGTGCAGTGGCATGCGATCTATGTCGAGACGCCGGCGCTGCAGCGACTGCCTGACAAGAAACGGCAAACCATCCTCAAAGCGCTCAAGACCGCGCAGGACATGGGCGCAGAGACGGCGGTCTTGGCCGACAGCGATGTGGCGGCGACAGTAGTCGATTACGCGCGCAGCCACAATCTGTCAAAGTTGGTGGTGGGGCATGGCAGCACGCACTTATGGAAGCCTTGGCAACGTGCGTTTTCCGAACGCGTGGGCTGGATTGCCCCCGATCTTGATGTGATCCGGATCGGGAGCAAGGATGGCAGGGAAAGCCGCGGGCCGCAAAAAAACATTGCCGACGACTTGCGCGAACGCATGCAAACGCCGTGGCCGTCCTACGCCAAGGGCGTGCTGGTCTGCGCGGCAATGACGCTGGCCGCTACGCCGCTGCGCGACGTTCTCGATCTCGCCAACATCGTGATGCTGTTCCTCCTTGGCGTCGTGATAGTGGCCTTGCTTTACGGGCGTGGTCCAGCGGTGCTGGCTTGCGTTGTCAGCGTCGCCGCCTTCGATTTCTTTTTCGTACCGCCACGCCTTTCGTTTGCAGTAAGCGATGTGCAGTACCTGCTGACGTTCGCGGTGATGCTCGTGGTCGGGCTGGCGATCGGGCAATTGACGGCGGGGCTGCGCTATCAAGCACGCGTTGCTCAGCAGCGCGAAGGTCGAGTGCGGGCGCTGTACGAAATGGCGCGCGATCTTTCCGGTGCGCTGATGCCGGAACAGATAGCAGAAATTTGCGACCGCTTTGTCGAGATCGGTTTCGGCGCCAAGGCGGTGATTCTTCTTGCCGATGAACAGGATCGATTGCAAGCGCCGCTCGCCCCATCAAAGGGTGCTCCCATAGTCGATCCGGGTATCGCGCAGTGGGCCTTCGATCATGGCATAGCAGCAGGCCAGGGAACGGATACCTTGCCCGGCAGCCCGATTCTCTATTTGCCGCTTAATGCGCCGATGCGCATCAGAGGTGTGCTTGCCCTGGAGCCGCGCAACACGAGCCGGCTGATGATTCCTGAACAAAGGCGGCTGCTGGATACTTTCGCCCGCTTGATCGCAATCGCCCTTGAGCGCGTGCATTACGTCGACGTTGCGCAAACCACCACCGTGCAGATGGAGTCGGAGCGCCTGCGTAATTCGATGCTCTCGACACTTTCGCACGACTTGCGCACGCCGATTGCGGCACTGGTCGGCTTGGCTGAATCGCTGACGCTCACGCCACCGGTGCTGTCCGACAAGCAGAAGGAAATCGCTACCGCGATACGTGAAGGCGCCTTGCGCATGAATGCACTGGTAAACAATCTGCTCGATATGGCACGGTTGCAGGCACACGAAGTCAAGCTCAAGCGCGAATGGCAGCTGCTCGAAGAAGTGGTAGGTAGTGCGCTCAAGGCCTCGGCATCGTTGCTCGGTAACCATTCCGTCGAGGTGAAACTGCCACCTGATCTGCCCCTGCTCGAATTCGATGCGGTGTTGATCGAGCGCCTGCTGTGCAACCTGCTCGAAAACGCGGCGAAATATACCCCTGTGGGAAGCCGCATCGTGATTGCCGCAACGACGAAAAACGATGTTACGGAAATATCGGTCGAAGACAATGGACCCGGGCTGCCACTGGGTGAGGAAGAAGAGATTTTCAGGAAGTTCACGCGCGGGCAAAAGGAAAGCGCCATTCCCGGCGTGGGACTCGGGCTCGCCATCTGCAAGGCGGTGGTCGAGGCGCATCGGGGCAAGATATGGGCGGAACCCCGCGATGGCGGCGGTGCGCGCTTTGTGTTTACATTGCCGCTAGGCAATCCGCCTGCGATTGAGAGGATTGACGACATGCCTGCTGCCGCAGAGAGCGAAGTGCGATGAGCGGGCCCGCGCCGATCGTGATCGTGGTAGAGGACGATGTGCAGATTCGCCGCTTCGTCGTTACCGCACTGGAGTCAGAAGGATGTATTGCATTCGGGGCGGATTCCGTCAAGCGCGGGTTGATCGAAGCAGGAACGCGCAAGCCCGATCTGGTCGTGCTCGATCTCGGGCTGTCCGACGGTAGCGGCATCGACCTGATTCGAGATTTACGCGCCTGGTCGGATATACCCATCATCGTGCTGTCGGCACGGCTCGGCGAAAACGACAAGATCGCGGCGCTTGACGCGGGTGCGGATGATTACCTGACCAAGCCCTTCGGTGCCGGCGAGTTGCTGGCACGGGTGCGCGCGCATTTGCGCCGCCGTGCGCGCGGTGCAAATGTAGGCCAATCAGTTATTGAGTTTGGAACAATGCGGGTCGATCTTGCCAATCGAGCCGTCAAACGCAACGGTGAGCAATTGCACCTGACGCCGATAGAGTATCGACTTCTCTCCTATCTTCTTGCCAACAGCGGCAAGGTGCTGACTCATCGCCAATTGTTGCGTGATATTTGGGGACCAAGTCATGCGGAAGACAGCCACTACGTGCGCGTCTATATGGGGCACCTTCGGCGCAAGATCGAGGATGACCCTTCGCAGCCGCATCATATCGTGACCGAATCGGGAGTCGGTTATCGTTTTGTGCTGTAGCGCTGCACCGGGTTCAAAAGACAGAGGAATCGTTGCTGCTATTATGTCTGAGCAGCGAAGGTTATTTGGGATACAGAAAACAAACGTCGCAACAATATAGGTTTGCCCAGCTATGCCTAATCTAATAAACAAGGCAGCAAATGAGAACCGGCAATCGTCGGTTTTTGCATTCAAGGCAACGTGGTTAATCAATACCAATCATTGCAAAACGAGCACCTGACTCCGAAACAGGGCGTCGGAGAACATCAGGAGAAAATGAAGCAAAGTGGCTGGAGAGGGGCTTCTCTACAGTCAGGAATATCGCGTGATGTGCCCCACAAGCAGGGTTTCGCGGAGATTGATGCTGAGAAAGTCGGACTGGACGAACTGGTTGGCGGAGAGGGCGGGACTCTACTGAGACACAATCCAAGCCATTGATTTTAATTAACTATTCCGAAGGGCTGATGTTGCTTTTGTAGCAACACTCTGTGTATTTTGACAGCAAACCCTCGTTTGCGGCAGTTTTCATAATTCAATTAATGTCCAACGGCTCTACTCATTCCCACCAGTTTTTTGTTGGGGTTTGAGATAAAAGGTTTGCGAGTTTGTTGTTTTTATTTTGTGGGGGAGGTGCAAAATGGTTTTGCAAAATTGCAGCGAAGCCAAGCTTCATTGCTTCACCATTTCGTTTTTGCTGCTCAATCCAATCGTCCATTTCGGTTCCAACAGCGTTGCACTCGTAACCAATTATCTCCGTAGAAAGCAAAGCGGGGTTATAAATCGGCTCTAGCAAAACCTTGTAGTCATCTCGCGTTATATTTTGTTGAATTACAGTAGAAATTTGAATCGGCTTTCTACCGTTCTTGTTACCTTGATGACATAGATTTGAGGCATTGTTTACGACGTCACCCATCCAAATTATTTCGTTGATGGATGCCCCCTTGTATCCAGCCTTCAGCATCAGGGCTCGCCCATAATCCAGCCCGATACCGCACTCTATTTTTGTGTAACCCTTCTGCTCAAATCGCCAGTTCAAAAGATTCAACAAAGTATTCAACTGTGCCGCGCGAAAAAACGTGGAATCGATGTCATTTTTTGTTAGGGTAGCAAAAATACCGCTTACGCAATCTCCATTAATGAAGACCTCGCGGCAATTTTGGTCTTGATTCAGAACGGCTACGCACTCCGACAAGTAAGCGCGATAAATTTTTGCAAGAACCTGTCGATTGTGCGTTTCTGGCAGCTTCGAGCTACCCCGTATATCAATAAATAACGCCGCACAATCGACGTAGAATCCGTTTGAGTAGGTCAGCCTGTCGGATGACGGTATGTAATTCAGTTCCTCGAAAGTCTGATCGCCCGCATCTAGCGTCTCGCAAACCCGTGAGTCGCTGCCTCCTACTGAATACGCAATCCCCGTGGTTTTCACGAAAGAAGTCTCGCAATCACTGTCAGACCGGATAGGCATGTAGCTCCCGCCAGCAACGAGCCCGCAATCCTCACATAACCTGATTTGCGGGCAATCGTGTGTGAGAGAACAAAATGTTGCTCAAGAGCCTCTTCGGCAACTCGCGCGGTATCAAGAGTGTTTGCTTCGGTCTTGAGACGTTCAAAGTCTGATGGCTCGAATGTTTGAGCGACAAAACCGTAGTAACTAAACGGCTTGTAGTTGCCGCTCCAGCGAATGCCTTTACCAAATATTTTACTTAGCGACTCCCGAGGGATCGCCGACACAATAGCGCAAATTACCGAGACAACTATTAAAAGTGTAGCAATGACCCCAAGCCATTTTGTCAGACACCCTCCGTCTTGAATTTTTGCACCGGACCAGAGCAATGCCAATAGCCCGAAATTTAATCCCGAGATAAAACCTGCTTTGGCATCCATCACAGTTATCCACTTCCTACTTATTTCAGCGTAGCCTGACCATACTTTCAATTTTTCATCATCTGTCATAGTGTCTCTCGCGCTCTACGTGATTTTTATATGGGACCATTTTTATCTATCTATGACAAGTACAACATTGGGTAAGGCTGTCGTGAGTCTCGGCATATCAAAAATCCACATATAAGGTTCGGTCAAGTTTTTGCCAAAAATTTTCATTGCACTACATTCGCAGATGAACTTTCCTTCTAGGATTACCCGCCCTCCAGCATCGACTGATTAGCTCTCCCATTACTCTTGCAGAACGTACACTTGGTGTATCAGTCTGCATAAATACCATGTACATAATAATGTAATACAGTAGTTATAAGGATCACCCGCTCGCAATACAATAGAATAAGCATTTACGTGCTTCGCTTCCCCGCAAAATCCGCAAGCCTTACTATTTGACTGTTTCCGTCCGCATGCGCGAAGTGAGTTCCCGGAGGGCGTCGTAGGCTTTCCGATTCATTGGCGTATCGGCCTCCGTGCTACTGCTGTACTCCCTAGCACTCTCCCCCCGTTTTCAATCCAACACCTCCTAGCCGATTAAATAATTGTTTTGCTTGTGCGGCTAGATGGAGAGCAAGCGGCGCAGCTCTGCGCTTATCGCATGTCTTCAATGACCGGAGTATCTCACGACATCCGAATAATGCTTGCAATGCTTGAGGTATCGCGATACGAAACGAGTAGGCGTCGCAGCGACGGAGAAGATATGGGGATGTGCTTAACATTTTCCGTGGTGTGCCATGTAGCACTCTTTTGTAGCAACACAAAAAACCTACGGAAAATCAAATGACTGCTGAGGATTCAACAGCTTAAATCAGTTGGCGGAGAGGGCGGGATTCGAACCCGCGTTAGGCTTACACCTAAACACGCTTTCCAGGCGTGCGACTTAAACCGCTCATCCACCTCTCCACAGGTGTTGGCCTTGTTTCACTTGGCCTAGCAGGGCGCGGATTCTAGCAGAATCAACCTTCACTGTGCCGCAAAGAAAGGTCTATTGCACGCACGTCTTTAGTCAAGCTGCCAATAGAGATGCGATCCACGCCAGTTTCAGCAATACTGCGCACCGTTTTCAGACTGACACCACCGGAAGCTTCCAGTTGTGCGCGGTCAGCGGTTAAGGCGACGGCTTCATGCATTTGCGCGAGGCTCATGTTATCCAGCAAAATCAGCCGTGCACCCGCATCTAATGCTTCGCGCAGCTGTGCCAGTGTTTCGACCTCAATCTGAATAAAGATGTCCCCGTGGACAATGGCGCGGGCGCGTTCTAGTGCTGGCATCACGCCACCTGCGGCGATGATGTGATTTTCCTTGATCAATATCCCATCGTAGAGGCCGAGCCGATGATTCGTTCCCCCGCCGCACGTCACTGCGTATTTTTGCGCCAAGCGTAAACCCGGCACGGTTTTGCGGGTATCCACAATACGTGCGCGTGTGCCGTTTACTGCCTCAACATACGCGCGTGTGGTCGTTGCCGTCGCCGAGAGCAGCTGTACGAAATTAAGCGCCGTACGCTCTGCAGTTAATAGCGCGCGCGTATTCGCTTCTATCTGACAGAGTGTTTGCCCTGCACCGATGTGCTCCCCGTCATTCGCTGTCCAGTGAATGACGGCCGTTGGGTCTAGCCGATGAAAGCAGGCATTAAACCAATCAGTACCCGCTAATACGGCGTCTTCACGGCAAACAACCATGCCTTGTGAACGCCGATCAGCCGGGGTGAGCAATGCGGTTATATCACCGCCACCAATATCTTCAGCTAGCGCAGTGAGCACATTGCGTTCAATTTCAGCCGCCAGTATGAGCGGGTTTTGCAAATTTTCCATATTATGTTGTTGAGCTTGAATAAGTTCTAATTGATTCTAACAGGGGGGAAGTCAAATGTTCGGTGTGTTCTCGGTCAGTCTCGGGGTGCTCATTGCCCTCGCGCTAGCAATTGTGATGATCTATTTTTATCTCAAGGACATCACACAAAAAAAGCATGCGATATTGCGCAACTTTCCGCTCATTGGCCGGTTGCGTTACTTTTTTGAACAACTTGGGGAATACTTTCGGCAATACTTTTTCCTGGGGGATCGTGATGAACGCCCCTTCAATCGGGCAACGCGCAGCTGGGTTTACCGCATGGCCAAAAATGAAGGTGGCGTGCTGGGGTTTGGTTCCACCTACAACCTGCGCGAACCAGGCGCGTTGATTTTTGTGAATGCGCCGTTTCCTGTTTTGGAAAGTAACCGGTTACCCGCCCCACCATTAACGATGGGTGAAGGCTGGTGCGAAAAACCATTCGTCACCCGCTCGTTGGTCAATATCAGCGGCATGAGTTTTGGCGCCATCTCCCAACCGGCCGTCAGTGCGTTATCGCATGGTGCGGCCAAAGCGGGTTGCTGGATTGATACGGGCGAGGGCGGGCTCTCCCCTTATCATCTCGAAGGTGGCTGCGATGTAGTGATGCAGATCGGAACAGCAAAGTATGGCGTACGCGACCACGAGGGCAACCTTTCCAAAGAGAAATTGCGTGAAATAGCCGCGCATGACACTGTTCGCGCATTCGAGATCAAGCTTTCGCAAGGTGCCAAACCGGGCAAAGGCGGCGTGCTGCCGGGCGGTAAAGTGACCGCTGAAATCGCCCGCATTCGCGGGATTTCACCGGGCATGGATTCGCTCTCGCCCAATCGACATCTGGATATTGCCAATATTGATGAACTGCTCAACATGATTGTCCGCGTACGCGATATCACCGGCAAACCAGTAGGCATCAAGACAGCCATCGGCGGATGGGACTTCATGAATCAGCTCACTGAAGCCGTAGTACGGCGCGGCCTGAACGATGCGCCAGACTTTATTGCCATTGATGGTGGCGAAGGGGGCTCAGGAGCTGCGCCTCAAGCGCTGGCCGACCATATGGGCTTATCAATTGACGAAGCCTTGCCACGCGCAGTGGATGCGCTGCTGGAAGCGGGTATAAAAGATCGGGTGAAAATCATTGCCTCAGGGCAACTGGTCACCTCGGCGCGCGCTGCATGGGCTTTGGCGTGCGGTGCGGATTACGTGAATACCGCGCGTGGCTTCATGTTTTCGCTAGGCTGCATTCAAGCCTTGCGTTGTCACACCAACACCTGCCCCACCGGCATCACAACGCATAATGCCAAGCTGCAACGCGGGCTGGTGGTGGAAGAAAAACTTGAACGAGTAGCGAACTATTGCCTCAACATCAACAAGGAAATTGACATGATCGCGCACAGTTGCGGCTTGCGCCATGCCCGCGAGTTTCGCCGCGAGCATGTGCGCATTGCGGGTGCGGACGGCCGCACTACAGCGCTCAATATGCTGTATCCGTATCCGGCGCAAGGGGCTTCTTGAAACGCTCGGAGAACGCGATGGACATGCTGCTCACAGCAATGATGATGATTCCGAGTATTGCCAATCCATCGGGTAAATGGTCATAAACCAACCAGCCCAGCACCGTCGCCCAAACCAATTGCGCATACGTGAAAGGAGCCAGCGTGGAGGCCTTGGCATGCCGAAAAGCCATAATGAATAACCAGTGACCTAATCCACCCAGCACACCCAAAGAAAGAATCTGGAATATCTGAAACGTGTTCGGTGTCGGCCCGCCCCAATAAAACGGCACGGCAATACTCAAGCCAATCGAACCCACCAATGCCCCATAAAACAGCATGGTCAGTGAATTTTCATGGGGCGATAGACGCCGTGTCTGGATTTGGTAAATGGCATACAAAAAAGCCGTGATAACCATCAATAGCAGGCCTTTGACTGATACCGCACCGCCCGGCCTGGCAATCAGCAGTACACCCAAAAAACCCGCTGCGATTGCAAACCATCGTCCCAGCGTAATTTTTTCAGCCAAGAGCCAGCGAGCCAGCAACACCACGATCAAGGGGGAAAGAAAAATCACCGCCGTGGCTTCGGCCAAGGGCAGCATGCTAAAGCCGGCAATGCCAAAACATGAAGTTGTCATCAACACCACGCCACGGGCAATTTGTTGCCAGGGATGTTTTGTCGTAATCAGACTTGAGCGCATGGTTGGGGCAAGAAAGACCACCATCAGCAAGAGATGGATCCCATAACGCGCCCAGACAATCATGGGTAAAGGAAACGTTTGCGTCAGATATTTTGATGTGGCGTCAAGCGCAGTAAAGAGAAAAACGGCACCCATTAGGTAAAGTATGCCAAGGAGGGGCCGGGATTCAGGCATGGGTTGCAATCCAATCGTTGAAAAGGCGGCGTGCCGCAGGGATGATTTCGCCAGCAGTCAGGCCAATCGGCCCCTGCGCGGCTTGCACTAGCGCATCGGCGGCGGCACCATGTAAATAAACACCGCACGACAAGGCGCTTGCCGCCGGCCAACCTTGAGCTAGTAACGCCCCCACCATACCGGCCAGCACGTCACCTGTCCCGCCAGACGCAAGGCCCGCATTGCCTGTCGGGTTAATGCGCCATCGTCCATCGGGATGAGCAATCACGGTGCCACAACCTTTAAGCGCGATAGAGGCGTTGAATCGGTGTGCGATTTCCAGTGCGGCAATCACCCTGTCAGACTGGATTGCTGCAACGGGTACGGATAGCAGGCGGGCGGCTTCCGCGGGATGCGGGGTGAGCACGGTGGGTGCCGCGCGATGGGCAATTTGACGTGCCAGCACAGGGTGTAACGCCAGCAGATTCAATGCATCAGCATCCAGCAGCAATGAAAAATCGGCGCTGGTGATGCGGCGCAGAATATCCAGCGCAGCGTCGGAAATACCCAAACCGGGGCCGATAACCGCAGTTGTCGCCTGCGCTAACGCATCGTTTACTGAACGCAGCATGAGTTCCGGTTGCACCGGATCAACGGGCAATGTTTCCAGCAGCCCGACAAATACGCGCCCCGCGCCCAGATGTACCGCCGCCCGACCAGCCAGTAATGCCGCGCCACTCATGCCATGCGCTCCGCCAATCACGGCAAGCGAACCAAACCGGCCTTTATGCGTGTTGCGTTGCCGACTCTGCAAATGCTCGCGAAAATCGTCAATCGCCAACAGCCCGCCCGGGGCGATAATGACATTCGCCAAGCCGAGCGCATCGATGCTGACTTGACCGCAATGATCCGGCCCATCGAGTGTAAACAACCCGGGCTTGCCAGCAATAAAACTGATCGTATGCGTTGCGCACACAACACAGCCTGGCTCGCGATCATTGCCTGCGACACCACCTGTATCCGCATTCAGCCCACTCGGAATATCCAGCGCCAGCACGGGGCCGGCAAACTGGTTGATACGACCGATCACGGCGGCATGCACTCCTGCAATGGGACGCGTGAGCCCAATACCAAACAAGCCATCCACCACCAAACCATAATCACCCGCAGGCACGGTAGTTGAAAACTCGGCGCCGGTGGCACGCCACTGGGCGAGCGTCTGCCGGGCATCAGGCGGCAAACGGCTCTCGTCACCCAAAAACACCACCTGCACAAGAATTTTGTTCTCATGCAGCACACGCGCCAGCACAAACGCATCGCCCCCATTATTTCCCGGCCCCGCAAAAATCAGCACCGGGGCACGGCTAGCACCAAGCAGGCGCATGGCGATGACGGCCGCAGCACGCCCTGCCCGTTCCATCAACGAGGGCTGATCATGCACATGGGAGGTCTCAAAAGCGCGTAGTTCTGTAGTACGCAACAAAGGCAAGTTCATGCCGAATTGTAACCGGCCAGGATCAGCGTTGAACAGGCTAAAACAGTGCCAAGATGATCGAGGCTAGACGCTCAGTGCATGATCAAGGATAATCCGCCTTTTTATTCGCCCCTCTGAGGTTAATCCCTCTGGCGACGGAGACCCGATCAATGACAGCCCGCCTCATCGATGGCAACGCCCTCGCCGCCACAGTGCGCGGTGATTTAGCCGTTCGCGCCAGCACACTCAAAGCACGCGGCATCATCCCTGCGTTGGCGGTCATTTTAGTAGGCGACGATGCAGCGTCAGCAGTTTACGTGCGCAACAAGGTCGCCGCGTGTGAAAAAATCGGTATCCGTTCTTTGCATTTCACTTTCGCCAGTGATGTCGATCCCGCCATCGTGTTGGCCAAGATTGACGAATTGAATCGCGATGCCGAGGTGCATGGCATTCTGGTGCAGCTACCGCTGCCCAAACAGTTCGATACCGATGCCATGCTCGAAGCCATCGCTGTTGAAAAAGATGTAGATGGTTTTCATGCGCAAAATATCGGCGCGCTCGCCCAAGGCAAACCACGGTTTATTCCCTGCACACCGTATGGCATCATGAAGATGCTGGCATCTATCAATACTCCGCTGGCAGGCGCAGAAGCAGTCATTGTCGGGCGCAGCAACATCGTCGGCAAACCCATGGCGCTGCTGTTATTGGCCCAAGGCTGCACGGTCACCATCTGCCACTCGCAAACCCGTGATCTGGCCTTGCATACGCGCCGTGCAGACATTCTGGTGGCGGCGGTCGGGCGGCCAAAAATGATCACGGGCGAGATGATCAAGCCAGGTGCCATCGTGATTGATGTGGGCATCAATCGCCTGCCCGATGGCACATTGTGTGGCGATGTCGATTTCGCCAGCACCAACGAAGTCTGCGCCGCGATCACCCCCGTACCGGGTGGCGTAGGCCCGATGACCATCACCATGTTGCTGGCCAACACCCTGGAAGCCGCGGAACGTTCGGCCTTGCACCCCCTCATTTTTAACTCACTAAAGGAAAACACATGAGCAATTCGCAACCCCTCGTTGGCATCCTCATGGGATCAGACTCAGACTGGCCCATCATGCAAGCCGCAGCAAAAATCCTCAAAGAATTTGGCGTGCCCTTTGAGGCGCGCGTGATCTCTGCCCACCGCGCACCCGATGTCTTGTTTGATTATGTTGTCAAAGCCAGTGGCCGCGGCATGCGTGTGCTCATCGGCGGGGCGGGCGGCGCTGCCCATTTACCCGGTGTGATGGCCGCCAAGACCACCTTGCCCGTACTCGGTGTGCCGATGCCATCGAAACACTTGCAAGGCATCGACTCGCTGCTTGCCATTGTGCAAATGCCCAAAGGCATTCCCGTAGCCACCTTTGCCATTGGTGAAGCGGGTGCAGCCAATGCCGCCCTGATGGCCGTCGCCATTCTGGCAGGAACGGATACCGTGCTCAATGCAAAACTCACCGCCTTTCGCGCCACGCAAACTGAACGCATGCTGAGCATTACCCTGCCTGAACTATGATCGATATCCCCGCCGTTCGCCGCTATTTACTTGGCCTGCAAGCGCAAATTGTCGACGCGCTGGAAGCTGTGGATGGCGAGCCTTTTAGGCGTGATGAATGGCAACGCCCAGAAGGTGGCGGCGGAATTTCCCGGTTGATTGAAGAAGGTGGTTTTTTCGAACGTGGCGGGGTTAATTTTTCCCACGTCACAGGCGAGGCCATGCCCGCCTCGGCAACCGGCCATCGGCCCGAATTGGCCGGTTGCCGCTGGGAGGCCATGGGTGTTTCGCTGGTGCTGCATCCACGTAATCCCTACTGCCCCACCGTGCATATGAATGTGCGTTTTTTTGTCGCCGAAAAAGCGGGGTGCGAGCCCGTCTGGTGGTTTGGCGGCGGCATGGATTTAACCCCGTATTACGGTTTTGCAGAAGATGCCACCACGTTTCATCAAGCCTGCCTTGACGCCCTCACCCCGTTTGGCAACGACCTCTATCCCCAATACAAAGCCTGGTGTGATCGCTATTTCTTTCTCAAACACCGTAACGAAGCGCGCGGTATTGGCGGCATCTTTTTCGATGACTTAAATGAAGGCGGCTTTGCGCGCTGCTTTGCCCTGATGCAGAGCGTAGGCAATCAATTTACTGCCGCGTATCTGCCGATTATCGAGCGTCGTCGCGACTTGCCTTATGGCGAGCGCGAACGTGATTTTCAAGCCTATCGGCGCGGGCGCTATGTCGAGTTCAATCTCGTCTGGGATCGTGGCACGCTGTTTGGGTTGCAGTCGGGCGGACGCACAGAATCCATTTTGATGTCACTGCCGCCACTGGTGAAGTGGCGCTACGACTGGCATCCCGTAGCCGGCAGTGCAGAGGAAAAATTCATGACGGACTTTTTACCGGCGCGCGACTGGCTAGATGGTAGCCCGATAGTGGCGTAGTGCCAGCGCCGAGTTTTCCAGCTGATCGAATAATTGGGCCAGTTCGATATGTGTCGCTCGTTGCGGCGTAATGGCGAGCGAGGCTTCAAGATAACTCTGCGCCTTGCCCCACAATTGTTGCTGGCGACATAGGCGCCCCAGCGCAAGCAACAAGGCACTATCTCGGGGATGTTGTGCGAGCCATCTTTCTGCCTGGGCAATCCGCCCTATGAGATCCCCGCCAGTGCATTGCGCGTAAACCCGTACCAGATCATCTTCCCAATGCTTTTGCAATGCCTGCTCAATAATTTGTTGTGCCTCAACGCTTGCATTGGTGGCGATCAATGCTTGCGCTGTTTCGCGCGCCAATAAAGGCTCTTCACGATCACGTGCATCCAGCGAGCGCCAGTAGCGCAACAACCCTTCTTTATTGCCTTGCAGATCGCGCAGCGATTCACGCAGCACACTGCTGCGTAACGGCAACGCCTGTTCCGGCGTCAAGGCCTTGTGTTTTTCCAGCTGGCGTACCAGCTTGGCGACTTCACTCCAATGCCCCAGTCCGCGTTCAGCACGCAACGCCAAGCGTAGCGCAGCGATGTGGCGTCCGCCATTCAGGGCCAGCAGCTGCAAGGTGGCACGCGCATCCGCAAAACGACGCTCTTCCAGCGCAAACTCCGCTTCAATCATGAGCCGTGCAGCCTTGAAGCCCTGATCATCCGCCGCGCGCACACGGTCAGCCCATAAGGCTTCACGTTCCGCATCGCGCAGATTATGTGCCGCCCGCCAAGCAAGCAAGGCAGCGGCACCGGGGACGGGGTGATCAGCCCAGGCTTTTTCTGCACTGCGCAGCGCGTGACCAAATCGACCCTCTTGCAACAAGCGCGCCGCTTCAAAATGAGCGGCAGTCGCTTTATGCAGCCGCTGGCGTCGCCGAAATGCAGCAACAGCCCGAGGTAATGCCAAGGTATGCCTAACCAAGCGAACCACCCAGTACAAAAGAATAAAACCGACAACGGCTAACAGCAGAAAAAAGTTCAGCGATACTTCTGCGCGCCAGGGGGGCATCACCAGCAGCACATAGCCTGCGTTGTAGCGCGCTGCCACAGCCAACCCAACCGCCAACGCTGCCAGCGTCAATAACCAGAATAGGGAACGCATGACCCTACCTGCTCACGCCGCGATCGCGGGAAAGTTTGAGATTTCGCATAGCTGCCAATGTTTCACTCAGTGATGGAAGATTAAAACCGACATCCGTGGCCGCCAGGGCGCTGAGTGTTTTTCGCGCAGTGACGACCGATGGCGCGCGCACATCAAAATAGCGGTCCAATAAGGCTTGCGTCTGGATGGTTTCATCGCGAAAGGTTTTACCATCACGTTGCAGTAGCGCCAAACGCGCATTGAGTAAGCGCAGCTTGAGATTCTCGCGCAAAAAGAAACTCTGGCTGGGCGAGAGCAAAGCCGGATCACGCTCTTCAATGCGCTCAATACGCAACAGCTGATACAGTTCATGCCACACCTCGGAAACCAAGGCCTGCCAGTAACTGCGATTAATGAACGATGATGGCGCGGCGCCCGAGGTGGATGCCACAGGCGTATTTTTGGGCCGGTGTTCAAATGCCAGAGGCAAGGTAGCCACCGCGCTCACAACGCTTTCAATTTTCAACGACAGGCCTGTCAGATCGGCACCCGGCGTTGCTTTTAACCGCGCAATATCACGCGCAAGCAAACGCCGCAAGGATATAAACTGCGGCTGCAGTTCCTTTGCCAGACGTGCATCGGCATTTTCCAAAGCGATGAGTGCAGTTTCGACATTCCCGGCAAACTGCAACTGCTGCATAGCCAGGGTAATGGCTTGTTCAACCTCGGCCAATAAACGCTGATCGCGACTACTTGACATTTCTTGATACATGGATTGCAACGCCACCGACTGGCTCTGTATTTCCGCCAGCCGCTCTTCTAGCAAAGTCACTTTAGCCTGCACCGTGAGCGCGGTATCCTGGGCTTGCTTGACCAGGAAGCGCGTCTCTTTAGCCGCTTGATCATTCTCTGTCAATCGATGCGCAACCTCTTGCTGAATGGCCGAGATTTGCTTGCGGCTATCAATCCATTGGGCCAGTATCAGAGCCAATAAAATCAAGAAGGCCCAGACCGACGGACGAGACAATAACCGTCTTCTGTTGGGTAGCAAAGGCAGTGTTTGCGTCAATAAAGCGTTATTTTCATGTTCCATGATGTGCGTAGTATTGCATGAGTTCTGCCATCAAACCATCGTCCCCTGGTGCGGTGGGAATAACCTGTTGCAACCCCAGCGCACTGGCTTGCGCGGCAATGCGCCGATGCGTGACAAATACAGGCGTCTTTTTTAACCAGGCCTGCCCCAAATGGCCAATCATTTCAAAAAAATAGCGCAAACCCTCACTGCTGGTCAGCGTCACCGCATCCAGCGTACCTGCTTCCCAACGCTTTAATAACGGGCCAGGGTCAGCCTTTGAAGGCAGGCGCCGATAACATGTCACATGATGTACGTCTGCGCCACGCGCAGTGAGGGTTTCGCTGAGCAGGTCGCGCCCCGTATCCCCCCGAAAAATAATGATGCGCCGACCCGCTACTGCGGCTAGCTCAGGCAATTCGAGCAGGGCTTCTGAATCAAAGCGCAACGCAGGCGATATCACGTTGGTGACACCCCGGCGCATGAGCGCCTGTTCGCTCATTTTGCCCAGCACGATGGCGGGCACATGCGCAGGCCAGGCACGTCGCGGCAAAATGAGATCCAGCGCTTTTTCAATGGCGTTCGGGCTGACAAACACGGCCAGATCATAGGCGTCTAACGCAATCGCTGCTGCCAGCACCGAGGTGATGTCCGCGCAGTCATGGATCTCCAACACCGGAAAAAACACCGGGTGCGCGCCTTGCTCCACCAGCAGTGTTGCCAGATGCTCGGCCTGCCCGGCCGGGCGGGTAATGACCACATGCCGCCCTCTGAGAGTCATGTCTGCCCCACCCAATTTCAGGCGAGACTTGAAAGAATCGATTCAGCACCTGCCGCGCGCAAGGCATCAGCCAGGCTTTGCCCCAACTCTTCCGGGTGAGCCATTATCCCGCTCAGCTCTGCATGTGCCATGCGCGTGCCATCGGGTGTGGCGACAAAACCGCGCAGCCAAATCGCATCGTCACGCATTTTTGCGTAAGCTCCCAGCGGCACTTCACAACTGCCGCCTAAGGCACGCGCCATGGCACGCTCGGCACGCACGCAGGCGGCTGTCGCTGCATCATGCAACGGTGCCATCCAGGCAGCAATCTCGGGTCGGCTCACCAGCGCCTCAATCCCCAGCGCACCTTGTCCTGGTGCAGGCAAAGAATCTTCTGCCGTCAACACTAAGCGAATACGCGCACCCAGGCCCAGACGCTTCAATCCTGCGGCAGCCAGAATAATGGCGTCAAACTGCCCTTCGTCCAGCTTTCTTAAACGCGTATCGAGATTGCCGCGCAAGGGCGAGATGGCCAGATAAGGGAAGCGGGCATGGAGTTGCGATTCGCGACGCAAACTAGAAGTACCCACCACTGCACCCGGCGGCAACTCGTCGAGACTGGCGTATTTATTGGAAATAAACGCATCCTCGGGCACTTCACGCGGACCGATGGCAACCAGGGTAAACGCCGCTTCCATTTGCATCGGCACGTCTTTCATTGAATGCACGGCAATATCGGCCACACCTTCCAGCAACGCCGTCTCCAGCTCTTTGACAAACAATCCTTTACCGCCGACTTTAGCTAAGGGACGGTCAAGTATTTGATCACCACGCGTTGTCATCCCCAGCAAATCCACCTCGCAGGAGGGATACCATTGCTGCAACAGCCTGCGGACATGCCCAGCCTGCCAGAGTGCAAGACGAGATTCACGGGTCGCGATGATCAAGCGCGATGGCGGCGAAGGCGGTGGTGTCGATAAAGAGTCAGAAGTCATCACAAGGATCTAGCGCGTGTAAAAAATTCGGGGCCATGTTAGCGCCCGAAAAACAGAAAACCATCGGCCTATGAGTTTATCATTGCACCATGATTGTCCGCGTTAAGCGCTATGCCGCCGTATCACCAGCACCGACTTTTCGTTCGCCGCCATACTCAACCAATCGACTGCGCAACTGAACGCCTATAAATCCATGATCACAGCCGATCTTTCCAGTGAAGACAAAGAGGCACCCTTACGCGAAGATATTCGCTTTCTTGGTCGCCTCCTGGGTGACACCTTGCGCGAGCAGGAAGGCAACGATGCCTTCGCTACGGTTGAGCACATTCGCCAGCTGGCGATCCGTTTTCATCGCCATGACGACCTGGTTGCACGCGATCAACTGGAAGCACTGCTCACCGCATTGCCTAACGACCATACGGCTCAAGTCGCACGAGCCTTCAGCTATTTTTCGCATCTCGCTAACATCGCAGAAGATCAGCACCACCTGCGCCGCGCCCGCGCGCACGCACTAGCGGGAGCCAAACCCCGCGAAGGCAGCCTTGAAAACGCGATTGCCCGCGCACAAGAGGCCGGTGTTGACGCCCACGTTCTGACTGATTTTTTTGCGCACGCAAAAATTTCCCCTGTCCTCACGGCGCACCCGACGGAAGTTCAGCGTAAAAGCATTCTTGATTGCCAATGGGAAATCGCCCGCTTGCTTGAGGCACGCGACCGTAGCGAGCTCACCCCGGATGAAATGCAAGAAGATGAAGAAGCCATTCGTCGTGCCGTGCTGACGCTATGGCAAACCCGCATGTTGCGTCGGGCCAAACTTTCCGTTGCGGACGAAATTGCCAATGCGCTAACGTTCTATGACACCACCTTCTTACATGAACTCCCTCAACTCTATAACCGGCTGGAGGACCATCTTGCGCTCATCGTGCCTGACTGGCCAAAAGATGAACTGAAACCATTTTTACACCCCGGCTCGTGGATCGGTGGCGACCGCGACGGCAATCCTTTTGTTACCGCAGACGTCTTGCTGGCCGCTGTACGTGCGCAAAGTCGCAAGGCCCTCAGCCATCAGCTGGAACAGCTCCATCGACTGGGCGCGGAGCTATCTCCCGCGTCATCCCTGGTCGAGATTTCCGATGCTTTAAAAGAACTGGCAGCCCGCTCGCCCGATCACAGCCCGCATCGCGATGACGAACCTTACCGTCGCGCCATTGCCGGAATGTATACACGCCTGGCCGCCACCGCACAGCAACTGGATGAGCTCGAAGCCCCGCGCCATCCTGTGGGTTCTGCCGAGCCTTATGCCGATGCTGCCGAGTTTGCCGCAGATTTGGATATTCTGCATGCCTCGTTAATAAACCACAAAGCTACCCTGCTCGCGCGTGGCCGCTTGCGCCACCTTCGCCGCAGTGTTGCCATTTTTGGCTTTCACTTGGCACCTCTCGATCTGCGCCAAAACTCCGAAGTACATGACCGCACCGTAGCCGAGCTACTTGCCATCGCCTGCCTGGGTACAGATTATCTCGCGCTGGATGAAACGGCTCGCGTCAAGTTATTGCTTGATGAACTCGCCACGCCCCGGCCGCTTACCGCACCTTCTGTGACTTACTCGGCTGAGACACAAAGCGAGCTGGACATCTTGCATACGGCCAGCCAGATTCATCAGCGCTATGGTCAAGCATCGATCGAAAACGTCATCATTTCCAAAGCCAGCAGCGTATCCGACATGCTCGAAGTAGCGGTGCTGCTCAAAGAAGCCGGGTTGCTACGGCCGCTGAACCATACGCTCGATGTGCATATCGTGCCCTTGTTCGAAACCATCGGCGACCTGGAAAACGCAGCGGCTGTCATGGATCAATTATTGTCCTTGCCTCTGTACAAGCAGCTGTTGGCCAGCCGCGGCAACTGGCAGGAAATCATGCTGGGTTATTCCGACAGCAACAAGGATGGCGGATTTTTGACCTCAGGCTGGGCCTTGTATCGTTGTGAGATTGCACTCACTGCAGTATTCGCTCGTCATGGCGTTCGCCTGCGACTGTTTCACGGGCGAGGTGGCTCGGTGGGTCGTGGTGGCGGGCCGAGTTATCAGGCAATTCTTGCCCAGCCGCAAGGCGCAGTTCAAGGGCAGATACGCATTACCGAGCAAGGCGAAGTCATTGCTTCGAAATACGCCAACCCGGAACTCGGCCGCCGTAATCTGGAAATTCTAGCTGCGGCCACGCTCGAAGCCACGCTGCTGCCACGGGTGTTTGACAATCCGCCGACAGAATTTCTTGCTGCCATGGAAGCACTCTCAAACAGTGCCTTTAATGCCTATCGATCATTGGTTTATGACACACCAAACTTTGAACAGTATTTTTGGGAATCGACCGTCATTTCAGAAATTGCTTCTCTTAACATTGGCAGCCGTCCCGCCTCACGCAAACACAGCACGGCGATTGAAGATTTACGAGCAATTCCGTGGGTGTTTTCCTGGGCGCAATGTCGTCTCATGCTGCCAGGCTGGTTTGGCTTTGGTGCCGCCGTGGCGGAATGGAAAGCCAAGCATGGCGACACCGGCATGCAATTGCTTTGCCGCATGAATCAGGAATGGGGATTTTTTCGCACGCTGCTGTCCAACATGGACATGGTGCTGGCCAAAAGTGATATCGCCATTGCAGAACGCTATTCGCAACTAGTTACGGATGAAATCTTGCGCCAAGCCATTTTCCCGCGCCTGAAAACCGAGTGGCAGGCAGCCATCGATGCGCTGCTTGAAATTACACAAACTAGCGAGTTGCTTGACAGCAATCCGCTATTAAAACGCTCTATTCGCAATCGCTTTCCGTATATCGACCCGCTCAATCACCTGCAAGTCGAACTACTGCGTCGTTTTCGCGCTGGGACTGCTGATGAAAAAGTACAGCGCGGCATTCACCTGAGCATCAACGGCATCGCTGCCGGATTACGCAACAGCGGCTAAATTCTGCCAGATTGGATCAGCTTGTCGGCAAGCGTTGGGGCGCTTGCGCGTTCGCTTCGACCCAGCGCTTGATGCGATTGGCGTCACCAACGCGGGTCATTTTGCCCACGGAATCGAGCAGGACAATGATGGTGGGTTTACTGTTGATCCAGGCCTGCATCACCAAACAACGCCCGGCCTCGCTGATATAACCGGTTTTCGACAAACCGATCTGCCACGCCGGGCTTTTGACCAGTGCATTGGTGTTATGAAATTGTTGTGACCGCCCGGCGACATTCACTTCTTCTTCCACTGTAGTCGTGAACTCACGGATCAACGGATATTGGTGTGCCGCACTAACCATCTTGGCCAAATCATGCGAGCTGGAAACATTTAATGCCGTTAGCCCGGTTGGGTCAAAAAAACGCGTGTCGTTAAGACCAAGCGTTTTTGCCTTGACATTCATTGCAACAACAAAAGCTTTTTGTCCCCCTGGATAATTGCGGGACAAAGCCGAAGCCGCACGATTTTCTGAAGACATCAGCGCGAGGCGCAACATTTCTTCTCTTGACAACTTTGCCCCCACGCTGAGGCGTGAGTGCGTGCCTTTCAAGAGGTCCACGTCTTCCATGCCTATGATCAAGGTTTCTTTAAGATCCGGGCTGGCGTCCAAGGCCACCATGGCCGTCATCAATTTGGTAATTGATGCAATAGGCAATACCGCATTCGCATTTTTTTCATACAACACGGCACCGGTCGCCTGGTCCTGCACCAGCACAGCAGAAGACTCTAAAGCGAGCACTTGCGAATCGCTCAATAAAGGCGAGGACCCCTGCCTTGAATACCTGATATGAGTTATCAGTCGGGCATGTTTTTTCGACTTCAGCTGTGCAGTTGATTTGACATGTTTGCCATGCTTTTTAACCGAAGCATCGGCTGTCAGCGGCGTGACACCCAGGCCAACAACGGCTGTTGCAAGCAACATGAGGAGTGCTTTTTTCATAAAAAACATCCTTTTATCCCTTTGCTAAATGCTAATGAAACAATAGTAACACTTATCTTTAATAAATTTAGATGGTTATATCGGCAATCTCAACTTGAATCTTAGACTTTTTCCTTGAGATTGCCATAACTTTCTGTCGTTTCGATATCCAGAAATTCGATAACTTTTTCGCGCTGTAATAACGTGTCACGATAACCAAGCTCAATCAAGGCGCAAGTGTACGCTCGTTCAAAGAGCAAATAACTAATCAACGCCCCACCATTGCGGTTCATGGCGCCGATCCCGCGCAACAACATTCTGATCGGCCAAGGCAGTGTCCAGGCATGTCTCGCCGCCAAATGATCAAGTCGTTCAGAAGGTGAAATCACGAGCACCTCGATCGGGCGCAGGGTGGTTCCTTGCTGTTGGCGTATCGCTTCGGGTATCAGTGCAATCGTGTGATTTATGCGAATCAGCCGTTCCAGGTCCACAGACAGGCTATCCAGAAAAATACTGGACAATGCATGCCCGGCGATCTGCGCCAGCGAAGGATAAGACGTCGTACGGGGACGAGCATGCTCCTCATGCAAACGACCTCCGCCGATCACCAGGACTTTGTCTGCTCCAAGATGGATGGCAGGTGAAATAGGCGCTGTTTGCCGCATCGATCCATCCCCAAACCATTCGCGATTAACTTTCACGGCGGGGAACACAAAAGGAATCGCGCTTGATGCCAGCAGATGATCCAGATTCAACTTGACATGCGCCCCTACCCGCTGGCTTCGCTGCCAAGGCTCAAGATCAGGGCGCCCCTGAAAAAATGTCACACTCTGTCCGCTCGAATAACCAGAACAGGTAATGCTCACTGAATGCAACGCCTGGCCTTCAATCGCCTGCTCAATCCGATTCAAGTCCAGACTATCGGTTAACAATTGGCGCAGAGGTGCATTATCAAGCAATGAGCGCGGAGCGCGATGTGTCGCCCAACCAAACATCAGCGCAGCCAGCCAGCGCGCGCCCGAACCTGCCACGCCCAAAACATCCGTGCGATACACCTGATGGGCATGGAAATGCTCCCACACGTGACATAAATGATCGACACCCGCACCAAAATTTCCAGCCCAGGTCGCCATCGTGGCGGCATTAATCGCACCCGCTGAGGTGCCACAAAGTATCTGAAATGGATTACGTTGCGGCTCGGGTAGCAACTCGCGCACTGCCTTGAGGACGCCCACTTGATACGCTGCCCGCGCACCACCACCGGTAAGAATCAATGCAATTTTAGGCGGCTGCTTGATCATTTTTTCGCATGTCACATGGGTTGCATTGGTCAGAATTTTTCACATTTATCACATGTGGCATGTTGAGATGTGTTGAGGTCTATTCAAAGTCTCATTCTAACGCCGTGTCACCGGCGCCGACTTTTTTGGCAAAGGCCCCATCCCGCGACGTGGAATCCATGTTTTTGAATGCTTGCAGTTTGCGCCGAGCATCCCTTCACACACAATCGTCAGGCGACCATCAAGTGCGCATCATGATATAGTTAAGAAATAACTTTTTCCGCTTGCCAGCAGCCTGATGCTCACCCCGCATCAACGCAGCATCCGCGGCACCATGAGTTGCAGCTACTGCGAGTGGCTATGGTGGCGCGGACAACCAAAAGTCCGGTGATCCCTACCCCTTGATCCCTTGGCTTTCTGGTGCCAAGCAGCGCGTTAATAAATGAACGATTTAATCCCTGGAGATCCCTTGCCTCATGAACAAATCATCTTTGGCCGTTACCCCCAGCCACATTAAACATGCCAGACTCAAGGCGTGGGTTGCGGAAGTCGCTGCACTCACTGAGCCCGATCAAATCATGTGGTGTGACGGTTCGGAAGAAGAAGCCAGCACCCTGTTTGAACAAATGGTCGCCGCAGGAAGCATGAAGCAGCTCAACCCGGCCAAGCGTCCGAATTCCTACCTTGCGTTGTCTGATCCATCAGATGTCGCCCGTGTGGAAGACCGTACCTATGTGTGCACAACGGATCCGGAGGATGCAGGCCCCAACAACAATTGGGAAGACCCGTCCAAAATGAAAGACACGCTGCGCAGCCTTTTCAAAGGTTGCATGCGTGGCCGCACACTGTATGTGATTCCCTTCTCGATGGGTCCCATCGGCTCACCTATCGCACATATCGGTGTTGAACTCTCCGACAGCCCGTACGTGGTTGTCAATATGCGCATCATGACGCGCATGGGTCGTGCTGTGTTCGACCAACTGGGCAGTGATGGTGAATTTGTTCCCTGCCTGCACAGCGTGGGCCATCCACTAGAACCCGGACAGCAGGATGTTAAATGGCCATGCAATACAACCAAATATATCTGCCACTTTCCGGAAACGCGGGAAATCTGGTCGTTTGGTTCCGGTTACGGTGGCAATGCGTTGCTTGGCAAAAAATGCTTTGCCTTGCGCATCGCCTCAACCATGGCCCGTGACGAAGGCTGGCTGGCCGAACACATGCTGATCCTTGGCGTTGAATCCCCTGATGGACAAAAGTCCTATGTTGCTGCGGCCTTTCCATCCGCATGTGGCAAAACCAACTTTGCCATGCTGATTCCGCCGCAAAGCCTGGGTGGTTGGAAAGTCACCACCGTGGGCGACGATATTGCCTGGATCAAACCGGGAAAAGACGGGCGGCTCTACGCGATCAATCCAGAAGCTGGCTTTTTCGGTGTCGCCCCCGGCACCTCGGAAAAAACCAACTTCAATGCCATGGCGACATTGAAGGAAAACATCATCTTCACCAATGTCGCCCTCACCGATGATGGCGATGTGTGGTGGGAAGGCATGACCAAAGAGCCCCCCGCGCATTTGATCGACTGGCAAGGCAAGGACTGGACACCGGAAGATGGTAAAACCGGTCGCAAGGCAGCACATCCCAATTCGCGCTTTACCGCGCCTGCTGCACAATGCCCTTCGATCGATCCCGACTGGGAAAGCACCGCTGGCGTACCGATTTCAGCCTTCGTATTTGGCGGCCGCCGCGCCACCACTGTGCCGCTCGTCTTTGAAGCCTTCAACTGGAACTACGGGGTCTATATGGCAGCGACCCTGGGCTCGGAAACAACGGCTGCTGCCACCGGCAAGCAAGGCATCGTACGTCGCGATCCCTTTGCCATGCTGCCTTTCTGCGGTTATCACATGGGTGACTATTTCAATCACTGGTTAAAAATTGGTCATCAGCTGGAACACGCACCACGTATTTTCACGGTCAACTGGTTCCGCCAGGATGCCCGGGGAAACTTCATGTGGCCAGGCTTTGGCGAAAACATGCGCGTGCTGAAATGGATCGTCGAGCGCAGCCGTGGACATGTCAATGCCAAACAAACGGCCTTGGGATGGGTGCCCCGCTTTGAAGACCTCGATTGGGGCGGCAATGCAGAGGTTTCCAAAGAAGCCTTTGAAGCGCTCGCTGCCATTGACACAATAGCTTGGCGTGAAGAGCTTAAACAACATGGCGAATGGTTTGATAAGCTCAAATCCCGCATGCCACAGCAGCTCATGCTCAAGCGCGATCTATTTGAACTCGCGCTGGATGACTAGCCTGTCAGCACGTTTAGTTCAGTCCTGCCACACTTCAATTGTTCGCTAATCGTTAGCGGTTAGCGGTTAGCGTTTGAGCCCTCGCCGTTACCACAGTAACAGCGAGGGGGTTTTCTTAAATGCCTGACCGCTGCCAGTCAATCTGTGCTGGCAGCGCGCCGCGCAAGGCGTTACACATCACCACCGCCTGGGCTGAACGCAAGTCATTCCGTGTGAGCACTTTTTCTGTCGCCGACCAGGCGGAATCGTCCAGCAACACACTGCGCATCACACCCGGCAACAGACCACAGGCCAACGGCGGGGTGTACCAGTGACCAGCGAGCTTTACAAACACGCTGCTGCGCGCGCCCTCGGTCAGTTCCCCTTGATCATTGAAAAACAGCACATCAAAAGCGCCTGCAGCTTCGGCCCTTCGCCACGCCGCATCGTAATCTGCCCGATGGGTAGTTTTATGTCGCAAAAACAGAGCATTCATTTTCACCGGCGCCTCGCCCAGCAACACGGTCACGGGAACAGGCATATCCGCTAGCGGTGCAAGCTGTACATCCAGATCCCCTGACGGCTTGAGTGCCAAGCGTAACCGATGCGACAGGTGCATAGGTAAAACCGCACAAGCCTGCGCAATCGCTTCACGTATCTTGCCTTCATCATAAGGAAAATCAAAATACCGCGCCGAGGCAGCCAAGCGTTGCAGATGTCGCTCAAGATGAGGACAACCTGCTTCTGTGGCGAGCATTGTCTCGAACAACTCGAATTCATGCATGAGTCCTGTTAAAAATGCACCTTTTAATGCACATTCGCGAAACTCGGCATCTGCCGTGCTGTCCTGCACGATACCCGCACCCACACCCATTTCTCCTCTTCGTCGTCCATCTTCATCGGGTGCTTCGAGCAACAGCGTCCGAATCGGAACTGACAAACAAAAATCACCCATCAACTGCCCCTGCGGGGGTACATCAAACCAACCCAGCGCGCCCGTGTAGTAACCCCGTGGCGAAGTTTCCAGCGCGTGAATGATGTCGAGCGTCCGTCGCTTGGGCGCACCGGTGACAGACCCTGCCGGCAATAACGCCGCGAGCACGTCGTGCAACTTACAAGTAGGCGCAACCCTCGCCTCTACCGTGGAGGTCATTTGCAAAACCGTGCCATAGCGCGCGACATGAAATAGCTTCGGCACACACACCGTACCCGGCTGCGCCACACGACCGAGATCATTGCGCAACAAATCGACAATCATCACATTTTCAGCACGAGTTTTAGGGTCATTCGCCAGATGCCTTGCGTTAAGCGCATTCTCTGCTTCATTGTCTGCCGCTTGAGCCGTGCCTTTCATTGGCAAAGTGCGCAAATGACCCGCACGATGTTGCACCGCCAGCTCAGGCGAAAAAGACAACACGGCTCGACCATCGGGCAAGGCAATCAGTGCGCCAAAAGGCACCGGCTGGCGCAGTTTCAGCCTTTGGTAAAGCGAAACCAGTCCACCATAGGTAGCAAGGCGCAGTCGATAGGTGTAATTGACTTGGTAGGTTTCGCCCGCTTCAATGTAACGGTGAATTTGCGCAATCGCTGTGCCAAACTCAGCCTCACTCACGCTGGACGTAATACCGGTCACACCAGCAATGGTCTCCTCCTTGGTTGACTCCTCGATATTCGCTCGCTGCAACAACCATTCATTGACTGTGGCAGCAGATAACTGCTGGCAGTTTTTAAACAGTAGCAGATGTGCTAGTTCTTGTCCGGGCGGCACGGTGTCATGTATTGCGATACCTTGCAATGCTGCGCCCAGCTCAAAGGAAAACAGTCCGACTGCATGAAGACCCTGCTTTTGCATCTGCTGCATTGCTTCTAGCAGCGCAGAAAAATCAGCTATATCGGTGCAGCACAATGACGTTACATAGTCGGTATACAGCCGGGAACGGGGTTGATCTTCGCTCGCTTCGCTATCGTCGAGCAGCGCAAAGCATTCCCCAATGCATTCATTCCCGTCTTGAGAAAAACCTAAAGAAAGCACGTTAGTAAGCAAACCGGGGTAACAGTTCTTCCAGATTCAGCTCGTGCAGAATCTGCTCGGTACGCTGCCGTGCATTGCCCCGTGGAAGGTTGCCACGGCGCGCGATGACCAGCTCGTTTTTCATTGAATGCTCCCAGCCCACCAGCTCAGTCACCGTCAGCGCGTAGCCATGCGCCTCGAGCAACAAGCAACGCAATACATTAGTCAGCTGACTACCGAATTCACGCGTGTGAATGGGATGTCGCCAGATTTCAGAGAGCGGTGTTTTTGCAAATGACGCATTTTTATGCTGCCGCAAAACAGCGGCAACCTCTGCCTGGCAGCAAGGCACCAGAACGATGAATTGCGCCTCTTTGTGCAGGGCAAAGAGAATCGCATCATCCGTTGCCGTGTCACACGCATGGAGCGCAGTCACGACATCAATGCGATCAGGCAAGGCGGGCGATGTCACTGAGGCTTCAACGGACAAATTAAGAAATGCCATGCGCGCAAAACCCAATTGCTGCGCCAGGGCTTGTGCTTGTGTCACCAGTTCAGCGCGTCGCTCAATACCGTAGACCGTGCCTGTGTCGCGCGATTTAAAAAACAAATCATACAAAATAAAACCCAGATAAGACTTGCCCGCACCATGGTCTGCCAGCGTCACATCACCATGCGCCTGCATCACTTCAACCAGCAATGGCTCGATGAAATGCACCAGGTGATAGATTTGCTTGAGCTTGCGACGACTATCCTGATTCAGCTTTCCATCGCGGGTAAGAATATGCAGGGCTTGCAAAAGCTCATGCGACTGCTCGGGGTTTATTTCGCTACTCATACGCTCAACACTTATCTCGCCTGACGCTGATCAAGTGACGAAGTTTCGCATGGAACGGCGAATCACACACCGGATAAACTACCGTTCATAGCCTCGAACGATAGCCATGATCGATTAGCTACTGCACACCGCACCTCAACCGTTGATTGCGCCGTATCACCAGCGCCGACTTTTCAAGACTTTTCATGATTGCCACATTTCTGCACCACCTTATCCTGGCAACACCGCTATTCGTTATGGTGATCATAGGCTACACGCCGGTACGCTGGTTTCATTGGCCGCCATCGGTAGCTGAAAGCTTGAGCCGTTTCGTATTTTCAATCGCGTTGCCTGCCATGCTGTTTCGCATGATGAGCGATTTTTCTCGTCTGCCCCCGGTGGATGCGCGCTTGCTGGTTGCCTTTTTTGGTGGCTGTCTCATTGTCTTTGGAATCGGTCGCCTGGTTGCCTGGCGATTACTGCGGCTGGACGGCGTGGCGCAATCCATATTTGCCCTTGGCGGCATTTTCTCCAACAATGTGCTGCTGGGCTTGCCGCTGGCTAAAACCACCCTGGGGGACGCCGCTCTGCCCTCGGTTGCATTGATCCTGACATTTAATTCGCTCGTTTTATGGACGCTGGTCACGGTCTCTATCGAGTGGGCAAAGCATGGCAGCCCCTCCTTTACCGGTTTTGCAAAAACGCTGCGTTCGGTGCTGACCAACCCCATTGTGGCCGCCATTATCAGTGGCACTGCGTTTGGCTTGACCAATGGCCACATCCCCGCGTTGATCGATGCGCCGCTAGCTATGCTGGCGCAGATTGCCGCACCGCTATCGCTCATCGCGCTAGGCATGGGTTTGGCGCAATACGGCATGCGCGCAGGCTGGCAACTGAGCACGGCAATTTGCGCCATCAAGCTCATGATTCAACCACTGACCGTGTGGACAATTGCCACGGCGCTAGACATCCCCTCGATGGAAAAACACGTGGTGGTGCTCATGGCCAGTTTGCCCGTGGGGGCGAACGTTTACCTGATGTCGCGCCAATTCAAGACACTGGAAGGCCCCGTGGCGGCTTCACTGGTTATATCTACCGCGCTGGCAGCAATCACCGTTCCGCTGGTGCTCACGCTGCTCGGGGTGGCAAGCTAAAAAGTCAGCTTACAGCATCTCACGTATCCGCCAATAGCGCGGAAAACGAGGGATGCCATTCGCGCTTACCTGCTGATAGCGATAGGTAATCGTGGCACCCACGGCGGGCGGATGGCGCCTCGTTTCATCACTCAGCCCGCTGCCAATGCGAAAGCGGTTTCCCGCTGCGTTTTCAACCAACAGCGCGCCCACCCTGCCTTTGTTGCGCCCTTTGCCGGGCAGATAACCAATGACCACAGCTTCAGCGTCTTCAGCCGGTTTTAACTTGAGTAGATCATCACTGCGCCCCGTATGATACAAGGCCTCTGCACGATGCAGCATGAGGCCTTCACCGCCACCGGCTATCACTTCTTGATACCGCGTCATGAGTTGCGCCGCATTCGCCACCTGAAACTGCGGCACTGCCTGTAACCAGGCAAGTTTTTCTTGAGCTATCACTACCTGCATTTGCTCGACCCGCCGGGAAAAGTTCCCTGAAAAATCTGGCAACTCGAAAATCATGTAACGCACCTGACGCCACTCAGCATCTACCGGACTCGCTTTACGCACGATGGCTGAAAGCGCATCAAATGTGCCCCGTCCCAGCCAAAGTTCGCCATCCAGTGGCTGTGCGGGCAAAGCGGCAGTAAACCAGTCGGGTGCAGGCACAATGCGCCCACTGCGAAAACGCAGCTGATGGCCATCCCATAGCGCACGCACACCATCGAGCTTTTCGCTTACCCAAAATCCAGCGGGGTCTTGTTCCTGCTGCCACACCTTGGCTAGCAGTACCTCTGGTTGGTTCGTTACGGCTGCCATTGCCGTGGGAATCGTTTCTTCCGCTGTTGCGACAAAGGTCGCCCCGGCCATTGCCGCCGAAAAAATAAAAGCTATCTGCAAAAGACGGTGCATGTTTCCCCTCACTCTTTCTTATCTACAACGATGGATAGACAGCATAATGTCAAAATCCTCTTTTGACTGCCTGAACACTCTCCCCCTGCACATGCCCGCCGCACTTGAAACACTGCATCGCATCTTCGGCTATTCCTCATTCCGCGGCCCGCAAGCTGAAATCATTGATCATCTGATTGCAGGTGGCGATGCCCTGGTTTTAATGCCGACAGGTGGCGGAAAGTCCTTGTGCTATCAAATACCTGCGCTCCTGCGCCAAGGCACGGCCGTCATTGTCTCGCCCCTCATTGCGCTAATGCAAAATCAGGTGGATGCTTTATTGCAAGCCGGTGTACGCGCAGCCTATCTGAACTCATCAATGGATTACGCCACCGCCAGTGCCACCGAACAAAAAGTGCTCAATGGCGAGCTGGATTTGATTTATGTCGCCCCCGAACGTTTGCTCACAGACCGCTTTCTTTCCTTGCTGGACCGCTTGGATAGGGAAGGACAGCTCGCGCTGTTTGCGATTGACGAAGCCCATTGCGTCTCGCAATGGGGGCATGATTTTCGCCCGGAATACATCCAGCTCTCGGCCCTGCATGAGCGTTACCCGCACATTCCACGCATTGCTCTCACTGCTACGGCGGATGCACTCACGCGTCGGGAAATCATCACTCGTCTGGGACTGGATAGCGCACGCATTTTCATTTCCAGCTTTGATCGGCCGAATATTCGCTATATGGTGGCAGAACGCGACAATCCTCGCCAACAGCTCCTGGAGTTTCTGGCCAACCATCAAAACGAAGCAGGCATTGTGTATTGCCTGTCGCGCAAAAAAGTCGATGAAACCGCGGCCTGGCTGGGCACTCAAGGCTTCACTGCTTCGCCCTACCACGCCGGGTTAGATGCGGCGACCCGACAAAAAAACCAACAACAGTTTTTACGCGATGAGCCCGTCATCATGGTGGCCACCATTGCCTTTGGCATGGGTATCGACAAACCCGATGTCCGCTTTGTCGCCCATCTCGACTTGCCCAAAAGCCTGGAAGCGTATTACCAGGAAACCGGCCGCGCCGGGCGCGATGGCGAACCCGCCGAAGCATGGATGGCTTATGGCTTGAATGACGTCGTGATTCATCGCCAACGCATTGACGAATCCGTCGCCGGCGAAGAACAAAAACGTGTGGAACGCGGCAAACTGGATGCGCTATTGGCCTGGTGCGAAACCACCGATTGTCGGCGCGTGTTTTTGCTCAACTACTTTAGCGAAGCGGCGACACCCTGCAACAACTGCGACACTTGCCTTGCCCCGCCTGAACTCTGGGACGGCACCGAAGCGGCACGCAAAGCCCTATCGGCAGCCTTGCGCACCGGCCAGCGTTTTGGTGCCGGACATTTAATCGATGTACTGCGTGGCAAAGCCACCGATAAGGTGCAGCAATTCGGTCACCAAGAACTACCCACTTTTGGCGTCGGCGCTGATCTGGACGATCATGGCTGGCGTGCGGTATTTCGCCAGCTACTCGCCACCGGCCTGCTGCATGCCGATGCCCAGGCCTATGGCGCATTACAGCTGACCGAATCTGCCCGCCCCTTGCTGCGTGGCGAATGCACGCTATCGTTGCGGCGAGCTGCGGCGCGCACGATTAAAAAGTCGGCGCTGGTGAGGCGGCGGCAATCATCCACCACGCCCGCCACGGCTAGCCTTGCCAGCAGTGCAATCCATGCACCGATCATTGATGCCTTGCGCATCTGGCGCTCAGAACGCGCGCGCGAACAAGGTGTGCCCGCCTATGTGATTTTGCATGACCGCACTTTGTTTGAACTGGCTGCGCGACGCCCGCATTCAACCAATGAGTTGCTCGATGTGCCCGGCATAGGCCAAGCCAAGGCCGACCGCTATGGAGAAGCCCTGCTCGGGGTGTTGATAAAGAATTTTTCCCCCGTGCTGTAGGCGCAGACAAGCCAGCCGGGGGATAATACGCATGTAAGATTAGCGTGCGATATTAGGTAGAAGAGTTACACAATTACCAGACAAGTCTGCTTGCTTTTATGCAATTCTTCACGCTGTGCAATCTGAATTGTTTAGCCGAATACTCAGAAAATCCGAAGAAAGAACCTGAATGAAACGTGTCGATGATTTTCGCCTGCAATTAGGCTCGCATGAATTGGTGCCCATCATGGTGGGCGGTATGGGCGTGGATATTTCAACCGTCGCGCTCGCCCTTGAAGTGGCTCGCCTGGGCGGAGTGGGCCATATTTCGGACGCCATGGTACCCACGGTGTCTGATCGTCGGTTCAACACCAAATTCGTCAAAGACAAACTTCAGCTCTACAAGCTCAACGTCGCTAACACCGATAAATCCAGCGTTAAATTTGATTTGGACATGCTTGCTGAAGCCACGGCGCTGCACGTGCGCCATGCCATGGACGCCAAACAAGGCAGCGGCATGGTTTTTGTCAATTGCATGGAAAAGCTGACCATGAACGCGCCCAAAGAAACTTTGCGCGTACGCATGAGCGCCGCGATGGACGCCGGGATTGATGGCATTACACTCTCAGCTGGCCTGCACCTGGGCACCTTTGCCCTGATTGAAGACCACCCGCGTTTTCGCGACGTCAAACTGGGCATCATTGTTTCTTCGCTACGTGCCTTGCAGATTTTTCTCAAAAAAATTGCTCGCACCAATCGCCTGCCTGATTACATTATTATCGAAGGCCCGTTAGCGGGCGGACATCTGGGCTTTGGCATGGATTGGACGCAGTATGATCTCGCCACGATTTTTGTTGAAATCCGTGACTGGATGGCCGCGCAGCAACTGGACATTCCGCTGATACCCGCAGGCGGCATTTTTACGGGTTCGGATGCCACGGGTTTTCTTGCCCAGGGTGCAGCGGCGGTGCAGGTAGCGACACGTTTTACCGTGACAAACGAGTGCGGCCTGCCCGATCACGTCAAACAGGAATACTTCAAAGCCAGCGAAGAAGATATCGTAGTCAACACGATTTCACCCACCGGCTATCCCATGCGCATGTTGAAGAACAGCCCCGCCATTGGCGATGGCATTCGCCCCAACTGCGAGGCTTATGGCTACTTGCTGGATGCTAACGGCAATTGCCAATACATCGACGCCTACAACCACGAAGTGGCGCTGCATCCCGATGCAAAAAAAATCAGGGTGTGGGATAAAACCTGTCTTTGCACGCAAATGCGCAACTTCGATTGCTGGACCTGCGGCCAACAAACCTATCGGCTCAAAGACACCTCTCGTCGCATCGCAAACGGCGACTATCAACTGCTTACTGCCGAACAGGTTTTTCACGACTACCAATTCAGCATTAACAACGAGATTGCACTTCCTGGCTAATCATTGGCGGTCATAAAACTCGTTTTTATATTTTTGGCAGCACCCAATGCAGCCCGCTCACCGCCGCCACATTCGCCAAAGCAACCAGGGCGAATAGTGCAGGAATCGACATGCCAGCGGCGAGCATGGCCGCTGCACCCGATGCCCCCACCACCATAAACAACGCGTTGACAATATTGTTGGCCGCAATCATGCGCGCACGATATGCGGGCTCGCTGGCCTGTTGCAGCAAAGTGTACAGCGGCACGGTAAATAAACCCCCACAGATACCCAGCCCGGTGAGATCCATTAATACACGAACCGTAGTCGGCTGATGCAACACGAGGGTTGCACTCAATAAGATGCCTGTAGCGGACGGCTGTGCACCAAGGCCAATCGCCTGCGAAGCAAAATAAAGATCCAGTGCAAACAGGCTCAAGCCCAAGCCTCCAGCCAAGATCAGCAGTCGAGTACGCACGCGCTGCTGACGCGTGAGCCATTCACACAAGAATGAGCCTGCACCGATGCCTGCAATGAAAGCAGCGAGGAGCAGCGTGACGCTGCTCTCATTCCCGCGCAAAATATCTTTGGCATAGGCCGGAATTTGCACCAGGAAAATCGCGCCATACAACCAGAACCATGATATTCCGAGCAGCGCACCAAAGGCAGGACGATTCTGCCGCGCATACGCCAGATTGCGCAAAGTCTCTGCGAGCGGATGACGACTCATGCGTAAAGTCGGCGCTGGTGGTACGGCCAGGGGAATACCGCGAGCAGCAAAATAGCCGCCCAGAGCAATGACCCCACCGACCACAGGAATCCACACAGTGGATCCTTCTACACCAGCCAACAATCCACCCAGCAAAGAACCCGACAGGATCGCGATAAAGGTGCCGGTTTCAATCAGCGCATTGCCACCCATGAGTTCTGAGGCGGCGAGATGCTGCGGCAGGATCGCATACTTAATTGGGCCAAACACCGTCGAATGCAGTCCAAGCAAAAACAGCGCAAGCAATAAAACTGGCAGCTGTTGCATTAAAAAGCCCACTCCGGCGATGCACACAATCATCAGTTCAAACAGCTTCACCCACCGCGTAAGCCAGGCTTTGTCGTACTTATCGGCCAGCTGTCCGGCGCTGGCTGAAAACAGAAAAAACGGCAAAATGAAAATGCCTGCAGCAAGGTTCGCCAGCACGCCGGGCGAGAGCGTTGTCCAGTGGCTCGCCTGAAATGTGAGCAGCACGATCATCGCGTTTTTGATGACGTTATCGTTGAGCGCCCCTAAAAACTGGGTGATGAACAAGGGCAAAAAGCGTCGCTCACGCAAGAGATTCAGGGGACTAGGCGAACCAGGCAGAGCAGAAAAGTCGCTCATGCTTTCAATAACTCCTCGCGCCCGCCCAGCCAGCGGTCGAGATGCGCCTGGGCAATCGCGGGGGCTTCCCGCAGCAAGGTATCCGCCAGTTGCCGTGCCTGTTCAACCAACGCGGCGTCTTCCAGATCCGCATAGCGCAACAGGGGTAAACCACTTTGCCGTGCGCCGATAAATTCGCCTGGCCC
>SCUZ01000091.1 GCA_004322535.1 Rugosibacter sp. | reverse complement strand
TCTGGGACTTATTTCAGTGTGATTCGCGGTGTGAACCGCAATTCACCTGACGCGGCGGCCGCTTACGATCAAGCGGCCGTGCTCGCCCGCCTCGTTGGCGCACGCATGGCGGAGCGCCTCGATTACATGAAAATTTCGCCGCAACGCATCGCCGATATTGGCTGCGCGACAGGTGATGGCATACGCGCCTTGCAAGCACGTTATGGCAAAGCGCAGACGCTGGCGATTGATGTTTCGCTGCCCATGCTGCACGGAGTACGTGCCCACAGTTCGCGCCTTACACGCTTACTCAATCGCTTATTCAATCGCGGCCCGCAACTCATTAACGCCGATGCGCGTGCGCTGCCGCTGGCGAACAATACGCTGGATTTTGTGTGGTCGAACCTGATGCTGCACTGGCTGGATGACCCGCTACCCGCGCTGCGCGAAATACATCGCGTCATGGCAGCGGGCGGCTTGGTGATGTTTGCCACGCTGGGGCCGGATAGCCTGCTTGATTTGCGTAGCGCAATGGAAAAGGTCGGCGCTGGTGACACGGCGCGACGCTTTCTCGACATGCATGATATCGGCGATATGCTCATGGCAGCAGGGTTTGCCGACCCGGTGATGGATATGGAAATTGTCAATTTCACCTATCGTCACCCACGCCAGCTTCTCGCCGACCAGCGCCATTTGGGCATGCGTGATGCGTTTCTCGGACAGCAGTCTTTTCGCACCTGGCGCAAGGTTTTTTCTGCCTGGCCGCGCAATCACGAAGGACACTGGCCGCTACGCTTCGAGATTGTTTACGGGCATGCCTGGAAACCCGCGCCGCGTCTACCCAAAATACCCCAAGCGCGCACTGTCGAGGGCCATGCCATCATCAAACTTCATCCCTCATGAAACAGGCCAAACAAAAGCAACGCAAGATCCAACAGCTGCTGCGCCCGCGCAATCTGCTGACGACTCACCCATTGCTGAAAAAAGGTGGCACGCATTTGCGTACCGATAAACGCGCCAGTCGCGCACGACTCAAAGCGCAGCAACGTACAAAAAAGCGTCGCGAAGTCATTGATAGCTAGCGATTCCCTAGTCATTCACTGCGCCATCGCGCAGACTGTTTTAGAATGACCACAGATGAAGACGGCGAGACTTCTTACCCGGAGTTCAGCCACACAATAAAATTTTGTGGTGACTGACCGCAAAATCACATTATTCTCACGAGGAAAATCAGCATGTCTGCTACACCCACACCCAACCCACTCAGCGCAACGAACACCCCTTTAGCTCCCGCCGATACTGACCCGCAGGAAACCCGCGAATGGCTCGATGCGCTGGCCGCCGTGATCGAAAAAGTCGGCCCAGAACGCGCGCACTTTTTGCTGGAACAATTGATCAACAATAGCCACCGCGCTGGCATCAATATCCCCTACAGCGCGAATACGGATTACATCAACACCATCCCCGTCGCGCAGCAGCCGCGCATGCCGGGGGACTCGGAACTGGAACACACCATTCGCGCCTATGCACGCTGGAATGCCATGATCATGGTACTGCGCGCCAACCGCAATGACTCCGGCCTGGGAGGGCACATTGCGAGCTACGCATCAGCTGCCACCTTGTATGACGTTGGCTTTAATCACTTCTGGCATGCGCCATCGGAAAATCATGGCGGCGATTTAGTGCTCTCGCAAGGCCATTCATCACCCGGCATTTACGCCCGCGCTTTTCTGCTGGGCCGCCTGACTGAAGAACAAATGGATAATTTCCGCCGCGAGGTCGATGGCAAGGGGCTTTCCAGCTACCCGCATCCGTGGCTGATGCCGGACTTCTGGCAGTTCCCGACGGTTTCCATGGGACTGGCGCCCTTGCAGGCGATTTATCACGCGCGCTTCATGAAATACATGAACGATCGCAGCCTGGCTGCAACAGAGGGGCGCAAAGTCTGGGCCTTCATGGGCGATGGCGAAATGGACGAGCCGGAATCCATGGGCGCCATTGGCGTGGCCGGGCGTGAGCGGCTGGACAACCTGGTGTTTGTCATCAACTGCAATCTGCAACGGCTCGACGGCCCGGTGCGCGGCAATGGCAAGATCATCCAGGAACTGGAATCCGATTTTCGCGGTTCGGGCTGGAATGTCATCAAGGTCGTCTGGGGCGGCTACTGGGATGCGCTGCTGGCGCAGGATAAAACCGGCCTGCTGCACCAGCGCATGATGGAATGCGTCGATGGCGATTACCAAACCTTCAAGGCAAAAGACGGCGCCTATGTGCGCAAACATTTCTTCGGCAAATATCCTGAACTCGCCAAAATAGTTGAACACTGGTCGGATGCTGATATCTGGGCGCTGAATCGAGGTGGTCACGATCCGCAAAAAATCTATGCGGCCTACGCCGCTGCCGTGGCGCATACTGGCCAGCCGACAGTGATTCTGGCCAAGACCATCAAGGGTTATGGCATGGGTCATTCCGGTGAGGCGCAAAATATTACACACCAGCAAAAGAAGATGGACGGCGGTTCGCTCAAGGCCTTCCGCGACCGCTTCAAGTTGCCAATCAAGGATGACGACATTGAAAAACTGCCCTACCTGAAATTTGCCGAAGGCTCGCCAGAACTGACTTACATGCGCGCACGGCGCGAAGCCCTGGGTGGCTTTACGCCCGCCCGCCGGCGGAGTGTCGAACCCCTGCCGGTGCCGTCACTCTCGGCTTTTGATGCTTTGTTAAAAGCGGGTGGCGACGGCCGCGAGTTCTCTTCCACCATGGCGTTTGTGCGTGCCTTGAATGTGATGCTCAAAGACAAGATCATCGGCAAACGTGTCGTGCCGATTGTGGTGGATGAATCGCGCACCTTCGGTATGGAAGGCCTGTTCCGCCAGATTGGTATCTGGAATCAGGATGGGCAAAAATATGTGCCGCAAGATGCCGATCAGTTGATGTTCTACAAGGAAACCAAAGACGGCCAGATTTTGCAGGACGGCATCAACGAAGCCGGTGCGATGGCTGACTGGATCGCTGCCGCCACGTCGTATTCGGTGCATGGCGTGCAGATGATTCCGGTGTATGTGTTTTATTCGATGTTCGGCATGCAGCGCACCATGGACTTGGT
>SCUZ01000090.1 GCA_004322535.1 Rugosibacter sp. | reverse complement strand
CCGCCTGCTGCGGGACGAACTGGAAATGACCATGGCCTTGACCGGCTGCGCACAGCTCGGTGATATCGGACACCACTGTTTAATCGCACGCTGATTGCGCGCAAAGTGCCGACACCGTCGTCACACCAGCACACCAAGTAAAATCGCCGAGAAACATACGATTGCTGCACGCCACAACACCCCTATCTCGATATCGCGGTTAACATCCACCCATGAATCTACTCCGCACGCTGGTCACTGTCAGCGGCATGACCCTGCTCTCTCGTATTCTCGGCTTCGTGCGCGACTTTGTCATTGCGCGAAGTTTTGGCGCTGGCCCATTGACCGATGCATTTTTCGTTGCCTTCCGCCTGCCCAATCTGCTGCGCCGCCTGTTTGCCGAAGGCGCGTTCTCGCAGGCTTTCGTGCCCATTCTGGCGGAATACCGCGCGCGCCAGGGAGATGTGGAAACCAAACGCCTGGTCGACCATGTCGCCAGCATCCTGTTCCTGATTCTGATTGTCGTCACTGCCCTAGGCATGCTTGCCTCACCGATTCTGATTGCTGTTTTTGCACCGGGTTTCACAGCCGATCCGGAAAAATTTCAACTCACGGTACAACTCACTCGCATCACTTTTCCCTACATTCTGTTCATGTCGCTGGTCGCGCTCGCTGCCGGGATTCTGAATACCTGGAATCGTTTTAGCCTGCCTGCCTTCACACCAGTGCTGCTCAATCTTTCCTTCATTGGCATGGCGCTGTTTGCCGCACCCTGGTTTAACCCGCCCATCGTGGTCTTGGGCTGGGCAGTTTTTCTCGGCGGCGCATTGCAGCTCGCCATTCAAGTCCCCGCGCTGGCAAAAATCGGCATGCTGCCACGCTTTGATCCTGTCTGGCGCGACGCCGGCGTGCAGCGCATCCTCAAACTCATGGGGCCGGCGGTGCTGGGCGTTTCTGTCTCGCAAATCAGCCTGATCATCAACACCATTTTCGCCTCCTTCCTGGAAAGCGGCAGCGTCTCCTGGCTTTACTATGCGGATCGGTTGATGGAGTTTCCTGCAGGTTTGCTTGGTGCAGCGCTAGGTACCATTCTGCTGCCAAGTCTTGCGCGTACCCATGCCAGCGGCAACCCGACCGAATTTTCCGCTCTGCTCGACTGGGGCTTGCGGCTCACCTTGATGTTGACCCTTCCCGCTTCTCTTGCACTCGCGCTGCTGGCAGTGCCTTTGCTATCCACGCTGTTCCAGCATGGCGCATTTACGGCGCTCGACGTGTTGCGCACGCGCGAAGCGCTGGTGGCCTATTCCATTGGACTCACCGGACTGATCCTGGTCAAAGTCCTCGCCCCCGGCTTTTATGCGCGACAGGATATTCGCACACCGGTAAAGATCGCCTTATTCACGCTACTGCTTACCCAATTGATGAATTTGGCCTTCATTGGCTGGCTCAAGCATGCCGGACTGGCCTTATCCATTGGCCTGGCTTCGTGTGTCAATGCAGCGCTGCTGTGGCGCGGACTGCGCCAGCGCGGAGCCTATCTGCCGCTAGCCGGTTGGAGCAAGTTCACCTGGAAACTGGCACTGGGGCTTGGCGTGCTCGGTGCCGTGCTCTGGCTGAGTGTCGGCAATGATGCGAACTGGTTGGTGATGAGCAGTAGGCAGCGTTTGTTAAAGCTCACGTTGATCGTCATCGGCGGCGGCATCAGTTACTTTGCTACCCTCGCGCTGCTGGGTTTTCGTCCGAATGATTTTCGCCGTCGGGGCTGAGATAAATAATTGCTCGAGAAGACCTATGCGTAAAAGATATATGGATTCAGATCTGCAGCGGGATAATGCGGCGATGTCAGCCGGAATTTTGACATGAGCACCGTATCACCAGCGCCGACTTCTTGTGGCCGCGGCACGGATGTATCCTGCTAGGATTCATTTTCTACAATTCATTTCATACCGTATTTTTATACCCATAGGGAGCGCTCGATGAGCATCAAAGCTATTAGCAACTTCATTGCCGGTGAATTTTTATCATCAGGCGCCACGTTTGAAAAACGCTCACCGGTGAATAATGAAGTGATCGCCACTGTGGCCGAAGCCTCGCGTGAAGATGTCGATAAAGCCGTCACTTCGGCACGGACCGCCTTGCGCGGTAGCTGGGCAAAAATGCCCACCGCTGATCGCTCGGACATGCTCTACGCCATTGCCAACGAAATGACGCGGCGCTTTGATGATTTTGTCGATGCCGAAACAGCCGATACCGGCATGCCCGCCTCCGTTGCGCGCCACGCCTTTGTGCCGCGCGGCGCGGCCAACTTCAAGATTTTTGCCGACATGGTGAAAAATGTTCCGACAGAAACTTACGAGATGGCAACGCCTGATGGCAAAGGTGCATTGAATTATTCCGTCCGCCGCCCCGTCGGCGTCGTTGGTGTCATCTGCCCGTGGAATGCCCCGCTGCTGCTGATGACCTGGAAAGTCGCACCAGCATTGGCTTGTGGCAACACGGTCGTTGTCAAACCATCTGAAGAATCACCTCAGTCGGCGGCCTTGCTCGGCGAAGTAATGAATACCGTGGGCATTCCCAAGGGCGTTTATAACGTCGTCAATGGTTTTGGGCCGGGATCGGCGGGCGAGTTTGTCACCACTCACCCAGGGGTGAATGCCATCACCTTCACGGGCGAGACCCGCACGGGTGCGGAAATCAGCAAAGCCGCTGCGGTTGGCGCACGCCCTGTGTCGCTCGAAATGGGCGGCAAAAATGCCGGA
>SCUZ01000009.1 GCA_004322535.1 Rugosibacter sp. | reverse complement strand
AACCTTGTAGTCGATCGGTTTCAGGAATCCGCGCGACGATACGTAGCCAATGACCACCGGAATCCAGAGTACTGCAGTGAGAAGAGCGACAAACAAGAGATAAAAGAGTTCGGTCGTCATGTTTACCCCTTTCAGTTCATTAAGTTAACCCGGCAAGAATTACATCTTAATGCACAGGCAAGTGAGAGCAAGTGAGCGATGGGGTTAAAAGTCGGCGCTGGTGAGACGCCACGCAGCTTTGAATCCGTCTCTGGAAAGCACTTTCGAGGCGCGGCGAAAAGCCACGGTGGTTGACGACCAGTTGGGATGAAAAATCAGGCAATAAATGCCATCACTTCGCCTGGCCCAGGAACTGCAGAATTCGCTCGTTGATTTGCGCCGGATTTTCTACCAGCATGAAGTGGCCTACGCCATTAATCTGCTCGGCCGCAGAGCTTGTCCCGAGAAAAGCCAGCACGCTCTTAGTCGCCTCTGCGTCGAGGCCGACGCAGCCATCCTGCGTACCGTGCAGGTAGAGCGTGGGCTGGGGAATCGGGCGGCCCCAGGCGGCGATTTGCTCTTCCATTCCGGCAGGTGAGCCAAAGCGAGCAGGATGGAACAGCGACCGATAATAGCCCATGGCAGCTTGCAGGTTGGCCGGATTACGCAGGCAATCTTTGACGTGCAGCAGGTCTTCCTTTGCATCGTAGCCGGGTGACCAGTCAGCCCACAGCCCATCAATGAAAGCGAGATCATTCCCCGGCACGATGGCATCGGCAATTTGCATCTGAAAAAACCAGAAGTAAAACGAGCGTTTGATTTGTTCGTAACTAAACGCAATCTGGCCGAAGACGGCGAATGGCGGCACGCTCATGAGCACGCATCGGCGCCAGCGCTGGGGGGCTTGCGCCGCGGCACCCAGAGCCGCTACAGAACCCCAGTCGTGGCCGATGAGCACGGATTTTTCATCACCGCCCAAGGCTTCATGCAGAGCGACCACATCGGCGGCAAGTGCGCTGGTTTGATAGTTGCCGTCAGCCGGAACCTCGGTCGGCGCATATCCTCGCATGAATGGTGCCACGGCGCGATAGCCTGCTTTGGCAAGCTCGGGGAGGAGGTAGCGGTAAGTCCAGGGAGAATCCGGAAACCCGTGCATGCAAAGCGCCAGCGGCCCTGTGCCTACTTCCAGATATTGAAACTGAATCCCGTTGGCCTGAACTGTACTTGTCTTGAATGTTTGCATGGTCTTCATCTTGGTTGATTTCATTCCGCAAAAAGTCGAGTCTTTCGGCGCCGCAGAAATTTTTTATTTGTGCATTTTGCTGTGAACCCAATGGAATAACAAGACCCAAAGAAAAAGCCCTTTTGGAGAGTCACTCATGGCAAGTTACAAACTTATTTTTAGCAGCCTGCGTTGGTGCGATTGCTACGCTGATCAGGCATCTCGATGCTTGCCGGGTGCCCGCCGGTAGATGACGTGATACACCAATCCCACCAGCACACTGCCGCCGATCATGTTGCCCAGTATGACTGGCACCAAATTGCCGAAAAAGTCAAACCAGGTAATGGTATGGGTGACCGTTCCGGTTTTTCCGAAGGTCTCTAGCAGCATGGCAAGCGGGATAAGGTACATGTTGGCGACGCTATGTTCAAAGCCGGCTGCAACGAATGCGGAGATGGGGAAGACAATGGCCACCGCCTTGTCGATAACGCTGCGTCCGGCAAGTGCCATCCATACCGCCATGCAGACCAGGACATTGCACAGCACGCCCTTGAAGAAGGCCGTCCAGAACGGCATGGTGACTTTGGCGGCTGCAATCTCGAGATATTGCTGGCCAATTGCACCATTGTTCATTTCCGGATGACGGGAGAGAAAAACCAGCAGCGCCAATCCGGCAGCACCGATGAAATTCCCAATACAAACAATCGCCCAGTTGCGCAGCAGTTCGAGCGTGGAAATCTTCCCATCCGCCCAAGCCATCACCAGCAGATTATTCCCGGTAAATAACTCCGCACCGGCAACGATCACGAGAAGCAGCCCCAAAGAAAAGACCACCCCGCCAAGCACCTGCCGGGCCGCAAAGCTCAGGGAAGGGTCGGATTTGACGAGCACAAAGTAGAGCGCACCCAAGCCGATAAAAGCGCCAGCCAATATGCTCAGCATAAGCATGGAAAGCAACGGCAGGCGCGCCTTGACCACGCCGATTTTTTCTACCTGTGCAGCGATTTCTGTGGGGGAAAAGGCATCGAAACCGAAGATTTCTGACATAGGGTACCCTTTCTAGCAAGGTTTAACGTTTGACATGAGCGAATCGGTGGAGGCCGCAGGCAGAAGAGGTTCGTTTGTGGAAGCGTCAGGCGTAGTAGAGGTCAAGTGCGACACTCATTGCCAATGGCAATGTTGCTCCGATGCACGCCGCGGCCAATACGTCAGTCGGCCAATGCACACCGAGAACCAGGCGCGATAGCGCAACGAGGCTAATCCAGGAGACTGCCATCGTAACGGCGAGTGTCCGCGCCGCAGGCCAACTCCGATTCACGCAGAGCGCAAGAGCCGTAGCAAACGCGGCAACGGCGAGGGTATGCCCACTGGGAAAGCTGGAACCCCAGTAAAAATCCGTTTCCCATAACGTGGGCCGAACTCGATTAACCGCGCTTTTGATCACATAGACCACTGCAGTAGCGCTGATTACCGACGCTGCGAGGAGGAGGGCGTCGAAACGCCGCCTGGCCCAGAGCATCACGATCACGCTTCCGATGGTGAGCGGTAGCAGAAATTTTGACGACCCTGTGAACGTGACCCATTCGAAGAGTCCTGTCAGTTTGCTTGGCACATGTCTGTGGATGAACAGCAAGACCGCCTTGTCAATGACGCCCGACTCTCCATCCAGCACATCCTCGATCAATTTGATTGCCAATACCGCAAGGACAAGAATAAGCAAGACAGCTAAACGACGCTTGGCCAGTGGCATGGACCACACCGGCTGCTGAAGTTTCACGTACGTGCGGATTGCCCAATGAAAACAATAGACGATGAGCAAGAGTTTGCCAACGTCTACGATGAGTTCAAGCGTCATGAGCATGCCCGATGGCGTGAATTGAAGTAGTACTCCAGACTGCGGAGCCAGCGGCTATGCCAATTCGTGCTGACTGCGCGTGGCTCATGTAGATCATTTCTTGCACACAAGAACGCCTAACACTCACCTTCAATAAGGCTATACGGTGATTTCGTCGGAACGATTCTCGTCAGTCTGAAACCAGCAGCCTCCAGCAGTCTCCGATACTCCTCTTTTGTCCGCTCTTTGCCACTCTCCATAATGAGCATTTGCAGGTCCATGGCTTTCGCGGGGCTTGGTTTGTTGCCTTCGGGAACGATCATTTCGATGATCAAGACTTTACCGCCTTGATTCATCGCTGTACCGATGTTTTTCAGGATGCGAATGCTGTGCTCATCGTCCCAGTCATGAATAATGTGTTTCATCACGTAGGCATCCGCGCCCGCCGGGACTGACTTGAAGAAGTCGCCCGATGCAAGCTCTACACGCGATCGGACACCCTCTTTTTCGAGCAGCGCGCCTGCGCCCTCGATGACTGAAGGCAGGTCGAACAAAACCCCTTGCATGTGCGGATTCGCTTTCAGGATTTCGGCAAGCAGCAGCCCGTGCCCACCGGCAATGTCCACCAGTTTGCGCACGGCAGAAAAATCGTAAGACTCGACGATTGCCGGAGCAACCGCCTGGGACAGGCCCGTCATCGCACGGTTGAACACTGCACTGGCCGCAGCGTTTTGGGTGAAGAACTCGAAAGACCCCATGCCGTGAACGTGATTCTGTGCCGGGCCGCCGGTGGTGACGCTATGCATCAACTCGCCATAGTTACGCCACAGCCAGTTTTCACCCATCAGAATCGCAAAGTTGCATATTGAATTCGGCACATCACTGCGCAGCACTGTGGCCAGCGGCGTTAGCTCGAACGTGTGCCTGGCAGTTTCCGCAAAGATACCTGCGCCTGCCAGGGCGCGAAGGACTCGATACAACGACGCTTCATGTGTTTTGGTTGTGCTCGCGAGTTCGTTGATGGTTCGCGGTTTGGCCGCGAGCAAATCAGCAATGCCGAGTTTTGCCACAACGCAAATAGCTTGTTGCAGCAAAGCCCCGGACAACATTTGCATCAAGACTGCATCGGGGGGCGGAACATCAGCATTACTGGCGTTATTGTGCTGAATCATGTCTTGCACCTCGTCTGGCTTCACGGATGGTTTCTGCTTTCAGGCATAACGTTTGAGCTTGGTCGCACCGCGAGGGCCCCGCTTGCAGCCCGTGCCCGATCCCGGTGCGCTGGAATAACTGGTTGGGCCACGAGCTACACATCGAGAATCCCCTCTTCGAATCAAGCTTCCATTTGACCCGGTACCAGGCATCAGCCAGCCAGCGCTGTATTGCCGGCAGCTGTCGGCTGGTCCCCTGACATCCGCTCAGGCGGAGCGCAGCAGCTTCAGCAGCGCTTCTGCTGCGGGCCCGGAAGAAGCCGGATTCTGACCCGTCACCAGCTTGCCGTCCACCAAGACATAGGGAGACCAGTCGGGGCCCTTGCTGTAGTTGCCACCCCTCTCCTTGAGTTTGTCTTCCAGCAGGAAGGGCACAACCGTTGTGAGCCCGACGGCATCTTCTTCCGAATTGGCAAAGCCTGTCACGCGCTTGCCTTTGATCAGGAACTCCCCGTCCTTGCCGCGTACGTTGACAAGCACGGCCGGGGCGTGACAGACCGCACCAACCGGTTTGCCAGCCTTGACAAAAGCTTCGATGAGCGCGATCGATGTCGCATTGTCGGGCATGTCCCACAGCGGGCCGTGACCGCCAGGATAGAAGATTCCGTCGAAATCGTCAGCCGACACATCGGCCAGCTTCCTGGTGTTTGCAAGCTGGGTTTGTGCGGCGGTATCGGCGTGGAAGCGCCCTGTTGTTTCAGTCTGGAACTCGGGAAGATCGCTCTTCGGATCGAGCGGTGGCTGGCCGCCCTTTGGTGATGCCAGCGTGATGGCTGCACCGGCATCCTTCAATACGTAATAAGGAGCGGCGAATTCTTCCAGCCAGAAACCAGTTTTTTTCCCGGTGTCGCCGAGTTGGTCATGAGACGTAAGAACAATGAGAATCTTCATGGCGAATTTCCTTTTGTTTGAGAGCTATTCTGAAATATCAGTGTACCACTGCGTAACCTGACGCATTTACTGCTTGCTCCGCCCAATGACGCTGTAGAAAAACTGGGCAAGGGGTTGCGCAACCCAAGTTTCGGGGGGCACTTGATCCTTCCCCGAATGATGGGTTGGACCTCGCTGAGTGTTCAAGCTTGAGATAAGGCGAGAGTTTCTCACCCGCGAGCGCATCTGTCACATCTTGTGCGTTGGCACAAAATGTGACAGATGCGATTGACGGGTGCAAGCACTTGTTAGGCAGGCAAGGGACGCTGGGAGTGCTTCCGGATGCCGTGGTTTGTCGCAAAGTCTCGAAAATTAAAAATTGCCCAGTTTGATATTACGCAGAAACTCGTACCCGTCTTTATTTGCGCCCACAATCTCCGTCACGACCCCAATCGCTGCACGCGTATCAAAAT
>SCUZ01000089.1 GCA_004322535.1 Rugosibacter sp. | reverse complement strand
CTTGCCTGACTACGGCACTGGCCAAACGCATCCGGCCGGATTCCAAACGTGAGATCGACAATGATTCTGTCGCCAGCAGTGTGAGTGGAATCGCACTCAACAGGGCCAGGGTCAGTCCTGCTGTGGCGATAGCGATGGTTTGCCAAGTGTCTTGCATAAGCAGCACTAAAAAATCTTTGGAATGTGCCGGCGGAAAAAAACCGGCAAGAAAGTGCCAGGTAGCGCCCAGGCTTTGTGCATCGAGCAATATCCACGGCTTGAATTCGCTCGCAATCAGCAGCGGCCACAACACGATCAAGGCAATAAGCGACGCGGTGATACGACCTCGCCAGGCGGGATCGGGATGGCGTGAAACAGCAGTGTTAACGACTATGCTCATTGCGTATCAGCAGGGTGAGGGGCCAGACCAACAAGTATCTTCTGGGTCAATGGATTCGGGATGTTGGGTAGTGGGAGTGTTCCGGTAAAGTGCGGCGAGCATCGTTTCAGTCACCTCATTGCGCGGGGCGTCAAAGACGATTCGTCCATCGGAGAGACCAACGATGCGTGGAAAATGACTGAGCGCCAGCTCGACTTGATGCAGACTGCAAACCAGTGTGGCGTTGCGGCTAGCCGCTTCCAGTTGCACGACGGCCAGCGTTTGTAGCGCTAACGTGGGGTCAAGCGCAGAGAGTGGCTCATCCACCAGCAAGGCATCGGCTTGGGATACCAGCAAGCGCGCCATCCCGCAGCGCTGACGCTCGCCGCCTGACAGTCGATCCACCCGCGCATATAACTTGTCCTGAAGGTTAAACCGTGCCAGCGCAGCATAAGCAACCTCGGGTTCCCTGGGTTTGATCAGGGAGATGATCGCATGCCAGAAACCCCACTGCGGTAGGCATCCGGCCAGAACGGCTGTCACCACCCGCTGGCGTGGTGGAAGTGGTGGCGTCTGCGGCGCAAGAAACAACCGTCCGCGAAGTGCATGACGCGCGGCAGGCTGCATCGCCCATGGCTGCAAACCAAAAACGGAGAATTTGCCACCAGGTTCAGGCTGATGGGCGCAGGCCAAGGCGTGTAATAAAGTTGTTTTTCCCGCGCCGGATGGCCCGATCAAAGCGATCTGCTCGCCTTGCTTGATCGACAAATTGATATCGATCAAGGCCAATGAATTGTTGCGCACAACCGAAGCATGGCGCACGCTGATGCCGTTTAATACGAACGACATGTTTACTTGAGCAGGCCTGCGCTGCGTGCTGCGGCTTCTATCGCGCTGTAATTTTCTGCCTTGGTCGGAATGAAGCGTGTGGCACGTTGCAGATCGAGAATCTCCTTGTCGTGTGGATCGTTCTTGTCCAGCGCAAGGAATGCGTTCGCCAACTTCTCGCGCAATATCGGGGGCATGTCAGCGCGCACTGTCCAGTTGTAGTCGTAATAGCCCGGGGTGGTGTAGAACACATGCACAACATTGGCATCCACCTTGCCTTGCGACAACAGTTTTTCCCATACGGAGCTGTTCAATGCGCCCGCGTCCACCTTGCCACCTGCTACCGCCGCGACTGTTGCATCATGTGCGCCGGAAAAAGCAATGCGTTTCATGTCAGTTTCCGGGTTGATATTGGCTGCCAGCAAAAAAGAACGAGGCATCAAGTGACCGGAGGTGGAAGATTCCGCGCCAAAGGCGAATGTTTTTCCCTTGAGGTCTTGCAACTTCGTGATGTCATGGTGCGTGGTGATAAAAACAGACTTGAATTTTTCGTCTTCCTCACGCTGTACCAGAGGGATCACCTGATTGTTGCTGCGGATCTTGGCTTGCACAAAAGTGAAGCCACCCAACCAGACCAGATCCAGTTTGTTGTTGACCAGACCTTCAACCGATGCTGCGTAATCGGTAACGGGAGTAAATGCCACTTTCATGCCAAGTTTCTTTTCCAGATACTCGCCCAGGGGCTTGAACTTCCGTTGCAACTCCGTTGGTGATTCATCGGGGATGGCGGACACGCGCAAAACCGGTTGCGCCAAGGACAGGCTGGCTGACAGCAGCGCTATTGAGGCGAGCACAGTGGCCAGGAGTGATGTGATATTTTTTGCAGACGCAAGATAAGTCATGGTGGCCCCTTATAAAAAGTGGGCGCGGACAGACTATGCGAGAAAAGACAGATATAACCATATGCCACGCAGTGTTTAGCGTGGGAAAAGCTTCGACCGCTCGACGGGTTAGAACACGGCAGTCAAGCTTCGCACCTCATGGGATCTGCTGACCTGCACACTGGCAGCGCGTTGATACGGTACATTCCATCGCATCCGGTTTATGCCAGCCACACGCGGGCCGTCTGACCCAATTCACTTAATAAATCAAATGAAAAGGCGTTACGGCGAGCCAGCAGTAAATGGATACGACAGCGAAGCGGAGCTTAACAGAAGAGGTGCTGGAAAACGCGATGACTCATCCCATTTTCAATAGCACGGGGGGCGCTCGCCTGATTTCAGGATACTTGCTCTCGGCCAACCGTGATGGATATGAGAATTTATTGAAATCCTGTCCTTTTCGGATAAGCTTCCTTGGGTTGGATCGCCGATCTATAGCCGTATTTGTCAGTAAAAAAGTAAAAAAGTCATCATGCCCCCAACACCCAAACCCCGCCTGACCATGCTCAAGGGCTTGTTGCCCTTTCTGGCACCTTATCGCATGCGTTTTGTATTAGCCGCCATTGCGCTCGTGGTGGCGGCTAGCGCGACGCTGGCAATTCCCTACGCCTTCAAGCAGATGATCGATCTCGGTTTCGGTGCTTCGGGCAACCAAAGCCGCGCTCGCATCGACTTGTATTTTCTCGCCCTGTTCGGGGTTGCCTGTGTGATGGCTGTGGCTACGGCATCACGCTTTTATGCGGTTTCCTGGCTTGGCGAGCGAGTTACGGCCGACATTCGTGCCGCAGTGTATGGCCATGTGCTGACGCAAAGTCCGCAGTTTTTCGAGACTACACGGACGGGCGAGGTTCTCTCGCGACTGACCGCTGACACAACGCTGATTCAGACCGTCGTCGGTACCAGCATCTCCATGGGGTTGCGCAATTTATTGCTGTTCATCGGCGGTCTGGCCATGATGATGGTCACCAGCTTCAAGCTATCAATTATCATCATTGTCATGCTGGTCGCAGTAGTGTTGCCTATCGTTTTCTTCGGCCGCCGCGTGCGCAAGTTATCGCGTGACTCACAAGACCGTGTCGCCGATGCCTCCGCTCTGGCTGGCGAAGTGCTCAACGCCATGCCCACGGTGCAAGCTTTCACGCAAGAAGCGCGGGAGAGCGCGCGTTTCGGCGTTTCGGTGAACACGGCTTTTGATACCGCCATCCGCCGCATCCGAGCCCGCTCGCTGCTGACTGTAATTGCCATCCTGCTAGTGTTCGGCGCCATCGTCTTTGTGCTGTGGCTGGGTGCGCATGCGGTGATCGAGGGACGCATGACGGGCGGCGATTTGGGCCAGTTCGTTCTTTATTCGGCGCTGGTTGCCGGCGCCATTGGCGGGCTGGCAGAGGTGCTGGGCGATGTACAGCGCGCCGCCGGTGCTGCCGAACGTCTGCTTGAATTGTTCGCTGCCGAATCATTAATTCAATCGCCAGAGATTCCCCGCAGACTGCCACCACAAACGGGCCAGGGCGCCTCACTTATTCTGGAAGAAGTGACTTTCCACTATCCATCTCGCCCGCTTACCAGGGCGCTGGATCATGTCTCGATCGCTATCCAGCCCGGTGAGACTATCGCCGTCGTCGGTCCCTCTGGTGCTGGCAAAACGACATTGTTTCAGTTACTGCTGCGCTTCTATGACCCGCAGCAGGGACGCATCACCCTTGATGGCGCCGACATCCGCGAGCTCGCGCTGACAGACCTGCGCAATGCCATCGGCATCGTGCCGCAGGACAGCGTGACCTTTTCTGCCAACGCGCTGGAAAACATTCGGTATGGCCTGCCCAGCGCCAGCGATGCGGAAGTGATTGCCGCTGCGCGCCTGGCGGCAGCACACGAGTTCATCGTGAAGCTGCCCGAGGGCTATCAGAGTTTTCTCGGCGAACGCGGCGTGCGCCTTTCCGGCGGGCAGCGCCAGCGTATTGCCATCGCCCGCGCCATGCTGAAAAACCCGCCGCTGCTGCTGCTGGATGAAGCCACGAGCGCGCTGGATGCCGAATCGGAACGGTTGGTGCAGGGCGCGCTGGAAGCCGCCATGCAAGGCCGCACCACGCTGATCATCGCCCACCGCCTGGCCACCGTGCAACGCGCCGACCGCATCCTCGTCATGGAAGAAGGGCGGATTGTCGAAACCGGCACCCACGCGGATTTAGTGGCGAAGGGTGGGCTTTACGCGCATCTGGCTGCGCTGCAATTCCACGCGATGGCTTAGTGATGGTTTAGTGGCTGCATGCGGATGAGTACCCCATAACGGGTACTATCCGCTTTCACTTGTTCAAGAGAAACCATCGCCGAATGCAAACAGAAGTCAAAGAGAAGCCCCAATACGCCATTGTGGCAGCCGTGCAGCTGCCTCGCGTGAGCGATGTTGAGTTTGAAGCGTCGCTGACCGAGCTGCGCGAGCTCGCCAAGACACTGGGGTTTACCGTCACCCGCACATTTACGCAGAAGCGCTCCGGCTTCGACACGACGGCCTATCTGGGGGTTGGCAAGCGACAGGAGATACGCCGCTTTGTTAACAACGAGCCGGAATCAAACCACGAGTCCGCGCATGGCGAGGCGCAGAGCAGGGTTGCCAGCGACTTTGCCACCGATGCTGCCACCATGAACGCCGCCGAGCCCATCGACGTCATCTTTGTCGATCATGAAATTTCACCCTCGCAGGCGCGCAATCTCGAAAAGGAGGTCGGCTGCCAAGTGATGGACCGAACCATGGTCATCCTGGAGATATTCCACCGCAATGCGCGCTCCCGCGCGGCACGGGCACAGGTGGAAATCGCCCGCCTCGGCTACATGGCGCCACGCCTGCGCGAAGCGGCCAAGCTCGCCGGGCCGCAGGGGCGGCAGCGCAGCGGCGTGGGTGGCCGTGGTGCCGGTGAATCGCACACCGAGTTGGATAAACGCAAAATCCGCGACCGCATCGCCGAACTGCAGTTGGAGATCGCCGCGATGGAGGTCGAGCGCAAAACGCAACGCGCACGGCGGCAAGATCGCCGGGGTGGTGCCAGCGTCGCCCTCGTTGGCTACACCAACGCAGGCAAGTCCACCCTGATGCGCGCACTCACCGGCAGCGAAGTGCTCGTCGCCAACAAACTCTTCGCCACGCTCGACACCACCGTACGCGCCCTCTATCCCGAGAGCGTGCCGCGCGTGCTGGTCAGCGATACCGTCGGCTTCATCAAGAACCTGCCGCATGGGCTGGTCGCCTCATTCAAGTCAACGCTGGATGAGGCGCTGGATGCATCGCTTCTTCTCCACGTCATCGACGCGAGTGACCCCGGGTTTGAGCGTCAGCTTGAGGTTACCGACAAAGTGCTTGAGGAAATCGAGGCGCAAGACGTGCCGCGTATCCGCGTCTTCAACAAAATAGACCATGTGGGTGACGCAGCAGCGCAAGCCGAATGCGAAGCGACGCTGCGCGCCAAGTACCCGGATTGCACCGTCATGAGCGCGCGCCGCCCTGAAGATGTCGCCAAGCTGCGCACGGCGATCATCGCGTTTTTCCAGCGCGATCTCATCGAGGCCGAGCTTTTTCTGCCCTGGTCAGCACAGCAGCTGCGCGGCGAAGTCTTTGCGCGCTGTGAAGTGCTGGGGGAGCGTGCCGACGAAGAGGGCGCATTTTTTTGCATCCGCAGTGAGCAAGCCGTCGTGGATAGTCTGCGCGAGCAGATCATGGAATCCGCAAAATAACGCACCTGACAAAAAGTCGGCGCTGGTGAGACGGCGAGCGTGGTATGTCACCTATCGGCTTGGATTCAACCGGTGGATGCAACACACTAGAATAGAAACTGCGTAAGCAGAAGGAGTGTTGCAAAGGAAACAAATAGTGAGTTCCGCGCCATGCCTGCGCGTTTATAATACTTGCCGGCATTGACTTTCCAAAATCAACGACTTTGCATAGCGCTCAAACTCATCAGCCGGCATGGGGCGAGCATAGTAATATCCTTGCACTTCATCACACTTTAAGATACGCAATTGCTGCATCATTTCCGCCGTCTCGACCCCTTCGGCAATTGTCTTTAAGTTTAGGGCGTGGGCCATTTGGATGATGGCGTGAACGATCGCTACGTCATCAGGATCAGTGGCCAGGTTCTGCACAAAGGACTGATCGATCTTGAGCTTGTCGACATCAAAGCGCTTGAGGTAAGATAAGCTTGAGTAGCCGGTTCCGAAATCGTCAATCGATAGCTTCACACCTAATAGCTTCAAGCGCTTGACACTGGCTAGGATGCTCTCCACATCCTGAATCAGGATTGATTCCGTCAGCTCCAACTCTAGCAACACTGGGTCAAAACCTGTTTCATCCAGTACTTGAAGCACGCACGCCTCTACATTGCCACGCTTGAACTGTACTGCCGAGAGGTTTACAGCGATAGACAAATCAGGCAGATCAGCACGCTTCCACGCCATAGCCTGATTACAAGCCTCGCGTAATACCCATTCACCGATAGGCACAATAAGGCCACTTTCCTCTGCCACTGGGATAAAGCGGCCTGGCGCCATCATGCCCCGCTCGGGATGGTTCCAGCGAATTAGGGCTTCGGCACCAACGACTGCACCGCTGGCCAGATCATGCTGGGGCTGGTAATACAACACAAACTCGTTCCTGTCCAAGGCGCGGCGCAGATCGTTACGAATAATGAGACGTTCTCCTGCTTCCACATTGGTGGTCTCGTCAAAGAAGCGATAACCATTACGCCCTGAATTTTTGGCTTGGTACATCGCCATGTCGGCCTTCTTGAGCAGAGTCTCGAAGCTGGTACCGTCTTCTGGAAAAATAGATATCCCAATCGATACGGAAGTCGAAATCTCATGGTCCCCCGTATGAAATGGATCCTGTAGCCGATCCACGATCTTGACCAGAACGGGCACTGTATCGTCAGCATGATCCAGTCCGGGCAGAATGATGAGAAACTCGTCACCACCTTGGCGACTAACGATGTCCGTTTGGCGTACACATTCTCCCAGGCGAGTGACAACCTGTTTAAGCAGTGCATCTCCAGCATCGTGGCCCAGGGTGTCATTGATGCTCTTGAAGTTGTCCAAGTCCATCAACAGCAGTGCCACCTTGGTGCCGGCACGAACCGCGTAAGCCTTGGCCTGCCCAAACCGATCCTGAAGTAGCAGACGATTGGGTAAGCCGGTTAAGCTGTCATGATAGGCAAGGAATTCAATCTGCTTCTCAGCGGCTTTTCGCTCAGTGATGTCGGCCATAATCGACAAGTAGCCATACTGCCTTTCTGCCGCATCCTTCAGCGGTGCAACGGACAAGCTGATATTAATGAACGACCCGTCGCGCCGTTGAGATACCAATTCAACTTGATCAATTGAATCCCCATTTCGCACCATAGTACTTGGATTCTCAGCGCCCTTAGATTTTTCTGGGGACATGGTTAGCATCGGGTGCCCTATGGCCCCCGCCTCTGTCCAACCAAACATTCGCTCAGCAGCTGGATTCCATGTGACCACAATATTGTTCATGTCGTGCGTGCAAATGGCTAGCGGTGAGGTTTGAATAATCGCCTCCAGTCGCTGTCTGGTCTCCTCAAGCGTAGCAATTGTGTTCCCGAACAACTTCGCATAGCGCATGGTTAGCCAGCCAATGATCGCGAAAAGGATGATATTGCCGCCAGCCATCACAATCGGCGACGGCGTCGCTGGCGTGGGGCCGGATAACGCCCCTGTGGTCTGTGCCCCGAGGAGTCCGAGAACGGCGCCGATGCTTAGTACCGCGATCGCCAAGGCAGCGGTGGGACGGATCACGAATCCGGCGAACATGATCAGGCCGGCGAGTAAGGACAGACCGGGGGAGTAGACGCCGAGTTGCAATGAAATTGGCAACACCATGAGCGACGCGAACACGGCGGCACTCAACAGGCCCGCCGCAAGACGAACCTGCCCGCGCCGCGCCATGACGAAGCTCGCCAGTGACAAGAGAGAAAACGATGCCGAAACAATCACCCGCAAAGCCCGCACCTCAGGCGTGACCCCGGGCAGAGGCCCAAACACGAGGGCCAGAATGGCCACACTGCTGGCCATGATCGCCGCCGTCATCGACGTGATCATCACGATATCGGTGTTTAGGCGATCATGGATATTCTTGGAAGAGCCCCTGTCGGAATGAATTGCCTGCTCCTTGAACTTCAATCAGTGACCAGAGACCGGCATCCCTATCTGTGAGCCATTTGAAAATTAAATAATACAAGTTATTTAATATTATTACGCAATATCAATCAAATTTCTAGGGAACGAAAAGAGTGAGACATTTATTGACGTCTTTAGAAAGCTAAAGGCATCAAAGTGGCCGCGATGGCTAACTCGAACGTGGAATGGCTGCTTTCAGTAGAGCTGAATGGCGGCAGCGGGTCGGGAGTACGCATTCACGGAATCAGTAAGCAGACGTTCGCCGACCCTGCTTTTGATCATCACTGACCGTCTCCTTCGGCCGACAACCAGCCATTCAAGGCACGTAATACTGCCCAACAGATTGATTGCGTCTCGACGTGGATAGGGGGTTATTTTTGGAGGAACGTCAGCCCGCGTCGAGCGCACATGGCACGGCCGATGTGTTCGAGCGCGGCTTCGCTTAACAACCGGGCGGCCATCGGGAGTAATACGTCTTCCTCGCGCTGGATATGCTGTTCATAGTGGGCAACCCAGGTTTCAACATCACTGGTTGAGATGAGTGCATTGCCTCCATTGACGATTTTCATCAACCCATCGCGCAGCGCAACCCAGCCCGTTTCCAGAGCATGGTGGTCGGTTTGCAATGACTCGGTGAGTTCATGCAGGCAAACGGCGTCCGAACCGGCCATGGATTCGATAAGCGCCGGGAAAAGGTCTTCTTCCTCATCTTGATGGTGCTGTTTGCCGGAGGTCTCGAAATAGCGCATCACTTGCGCGGCGGCTGCACGGGCTTCTTCATCCGCGCCGTGGGTGGCTAAATGCAGTGGCAGGCGCAGCAAGGTGGCGCATTGATGGCGAATCCGCTCGTGACAGGCGGCAAGCATTTCCAGAGGAGACTCTGGCCCCGCGGCGGGCGCTGAAAATCCGGGAAAGGGTTTGCTCATGATGGAGTTGTTATTTATTCGTTGCTGCTGGCGCAGGTTTGCTTTCACCGGCCGGTGCAAGCTCTGCCAGGCGTGCGCGCAGTGTGCGCTCAGCCAGATAGCGCGCGGTGCTGTCGCGGGCGGTGGCCAGCACGCCCATGAGTTGATCGGTGTCGTCCTTGATCAGGCTAAAACGCATGTCGACATAGCCCTTGCTGCCGTCTTTATGCAGGAAGCG
>SCUZ01000088.1 GCA_004322535.1 Rugosibacter sp. | reverse complement strand
GCCGCACAGCATCGCATCCACATCGCCTTCGGCCAGCAGCATGGCGCCGATCAGCGTGGTATTCGAGCGCATTGCCTGTTTCGCGACTTCCGGCGTCACCCCGTGGCGGCCTAGCCGCTGGTGATAGGCCTGCCACAATGTTTTATATCGCGAGTCCGATTCAGGGTTGATAACTTCGAAATCGCGTCCCGCCACAATGCGCAGCCCGGCTTTCTCGATACGTGTGGCGATGACACTGGGACGGCCGATGACGACTGGTTGCGCCAGGCGCTCGTCAATCACGGCCTGCACAGCGCGCAATATGCGCTCGTCTTCACCTTCGCAGTAAAGAACGCGACGTGGTGCTTTTTTTGCCGCATCGAATACCGGCTTCATGATGAAGCCCGATTGATAAACGAAATTATCCAGTCGCTCGCGGTAGGCTTCAAGGTCGCCAATCGGCCGCGTGGCAACGCCAGAATCCATTGCTGCCTTAGCCACTGCCGGTGCAATCTTGACAATCAGCCGCGGATCGAACGGGCGGGGAATCAGATACTCGCGGCCAAAAGAAAGATTTTCACCACCATACGCCATCGCCACGACATCGGAAGCCTCGGCTTGCGCCAGTTCGGCTAGCGCATGGACGGCGGCCAACTGCATGACTTCATTGATAGTGGTCGCGCCAACATCCAGCGCACCGCGGAAAATAAACGGAAAGCACAGCACGTTGTTTACCTGGTTTGGATAGTCCGAGCGGCCGGTGGAAATAATCGCATCGGAGCGTACGCTGCGCACCTCATCCGGGGTGATTTCTGGTATTGGATTAGCCAAGGCCATGATCAGCGGATTTTTTGCCATCTTTGCCACCATGTCCGGCTTTAATACGCCGCCAGCAGACAAGCCAAGAAACACATCCGCGCCGTCAATCACTTCGCTGAGCGTGCGGGCTGCGGTGTTTTTGGCATAGCGTGCCTTGATCGGATCCATCAGCTTGACGCGACCTTCATAGACCAGACCCTCGAGGTCGGTTACCCAGATGTTTTCTGTCCGGATGCCTAACGAGACCAGCAACTCAAGGCACGACAAAGCCGCCGCGCCGGCTCCGGAGGTCACCAGCTTGATGTCTTCTGGCCGCTTGCCGAGCAGCTTGAGCCCATTGAGAATCGCGGCACTCACGACGATGGCTGTGCCATGTTGATCGTCGTGAAATACCGGAATTTTCATTCGCTGCCGAAGTTTTTCTTCGATATAAAAACATTCCGGTGCCTTGATGTCTTCCAGATTGATGCCACCGAAAGTGGGCTCCATGGCAGCAATGGCCTCGACCAGTTTGTCGGCATCCGGCTGGTCGAGCTCGATATCGAAGACATCAATACCCGCAAACTTTTTGAACAGCACGGCCTTGCCTTCCATCACCGGTTTGGCAGCCAGCGCCCCGATATTGCCCAAGCCGAGAACGGCTGTGCCATTAGTCACGACCCCCACCAGGTTGGCGCGCGCGGTCAGGCGGCTCACCTGACTTGGGTCAGCCACAATCGCGTTGCAGGCCGCCGCAACGCCAGGGGAATATGCCAAACCCAGATCGCGCTGGTTGGTAAGCCCCTTCGTTGGTACCACGGCAATCTTGCCAGCGGTGGGAAAAGCATGGTACTCAAGGGCAGCGGCTGCGAGATTTTCTTGTTCAGGAGACATATTGACTTTTAAACAGTGGCAGGAAGTTTTTCAATCATAAACCCGTACGGTGCCGATTGATCGGTCGGTTAGCGTGCCAAGTATGGCAAAATCAAAACATTCAACGGGGGTATGGCATGCGACGCGTCGTGTTTAATCAAAAGGGCGGTGTTGGCAAAAGCACCATCACCTGTAATCTTGCCGCCATCAGCGCGGCGCGCGGGGTGCGCACCTTGGTGATTGATCTTGATCCACAGGCGAATTCGACACATTATTTATTGGGCGCTGCGGCAGAAAATTTGAACAATACGGCCACAGGTTTTTTTGACCAGATGCTGAATTTCAAGTTGAGGCCCCTGCTGACGGAAGACTTTATTGCCGCCACGTCGTTCGAGAACCTGTTCTTGCTGCCAGCGGATGCGGCGCTGGAAGAATTACAGGCCAAGCTTGAATCGCGCTACAAAATATACAAGCTGCGCGAAGCGCTGGATGGCTTGGATGACTTTGACGAAATCTGGATTGACACCCCACCCGCGCTGCATTTTTACACCCGCTCGGCCTTGATTGCAGCGGATGCTTGTTTGATCCCTTTCGATTGCGATGAATTTGCTCGTCGTGCGCTGTATAGCCTGCTCGACAATGTGCAGGAGATTCGGGCTGACCACAATGCGGATCTGCTGGTTGAAGGCATTATCGTCAATCAGTTCCAGGCGCGGGCGATCTTTCCGCAAGCCATTGTGGATGAATTACGCAGCGAGGGGCTGCCCGTGCTCGATGCCATGCTGTCATCCTCAGTCAAAATCAAGGAGTCCCATCAGCGTGCGTTGCCGATGATTCATCTCGACCGTCAGCACAAGCTGACCAACGAATATGTGCAGCTGTTTGATGCCCTTGAAACAGCGCGTAAAATCCGCGCCAAAGCGGCAGAAAAACAACGCAAGTGATGCTGATGAAGCGCAATGTCTGAATCGTCGATTGATTTATTCGGGGTGACAGCTACCACCCTGGCACACTATGATGCGGTGGCGGATTCTTTTCGCGCTGGCACGCAAGATCACGATGTAAGCCAGAATATCGCCGCGTTGCTGCGCCATATTCACGTTACGCCGCCGTTTACCGTGCTGGATGTGGGGTGTGGCCCGGGGCGCGATCTCAAGACATTTGCTGCGCTCGGCCATCGGACGATTGGGCTGGATGGCTCGGCGGCGTTTGTTGCCATGGCCAAGGCAGACACAGGGTGCGAAGTTTGGCAGCAGAATTTTCTCGCGCTTGATCTGCCCACGGCCTATTTTGATGGGGTATTCGCCAACGCATCGCTGTTTCATGTGCCAAGCCTGACGTTGCCACAGGTGTTGCAGCAGTTGCATGCGACCTTGAAACCCGGCGGCGTATTGTTTAGCTCCAACCCGCGCGGTGATAATCAGGAAGGCTGGCAGGGCGATCGTTATGGTGCTTATCACGATCTGGAAGCCTGGTGCCGGCAAATGACTCAAGCCGGTTTTACGGAACTCGAACACTACTATCGCCCCGAAGGTTTGCCGCGTGATCAACAGCCGTGGTTGGCAACGGTGTGGCGTGCGGCGGCAAGTAACAAAAACAATCCTGGCAGGCCAGTTCATTTAGGAGGCAACACATGAAAAAAACGATGATTCGCGGGGCGCTGATACTCAGCGTGGTATTGCTAAGCTGGTCGGGGTGGTCGGTTTGGAATACTGCCTTGCGTGCACCCTCCTTCAATCGCCTGCCTTTGCCGCCGGCATTGATTGCAGCGGATTCTTCCGCGGGACAGCAATTGTTTGTCAGTAGCCAATACACCGCAGATTACGACGCACTCTTGGCACATTTTGTGGCGCAGGCGCGCCCGGCTTTTTGCGGCGTGGCAAGTTCCGTGGTGTTGCTGAATGCATTAAAAACCACAGAAAATCCTGTCACCCAATCCACTTTTTTCGATGTGGCGGCGCGCCAGGTGCGTGGTGAGTTTGCTGTCACTTTTGGTGGCATGAGTCTGGCGCAATTGCGGGATCTGCTCAAGGCGCATGGCGTGGATGTCACGCTGACCTATGCCTCGGATACGACACTCGATGCCTTTCGCCAACAAGCGCGAGAGAATCTCAAAACCCCGGGCGATTTTATTCTGGTGAATTATCAGCGCGGCGCGCTGGGCCAGAAGGAATCCGGCCATATCTCGCCCTTGGCTGCCTACAGTGCAGCCAGCGACCGGTTCCTCATTCTGGATGTGGCGGCCTACAAATATCCACCGGTTTGGGTATCTGCTCAGGCGCTGTGGGCGGCGATGAATACCGTTGATAAATCCGCAGGGCACACGCGCGGGTTTGTGGTGGTCAAGCAGCTTCCAGCTTCGCGATTGCCAGTGCCAGCCACTTGACGCCTGCCGCCTTGAAGTTGACCTGCACACGGGCATCCGTGCCGCTGCCTTCGGCATTCACGATGACGCCCGGGCCGAACTTGGTGTGGTGCACGTTCATGCCGATAGAAAAACCACTGTCCTTTGACGGGTTGCCAATGTGACCCGTACGTTGCGCGGTGACGTGCGACTTGCCATGAAAAGTCGGTGCCGGCGAGACGGCGAAATGTTGCTTCTCCACTCTGGGCGTTAGCCACTTGAGTAGTTCCCTGGGAATTTCATCGAGAAAACGCGAGGGCGGGTTGTAGCGTGTCTGGCCATGCAGCATGCGGCTTTGCGCGATACTGAGATATAGCCGCTGCCGCGCACGAGTGACGGCGACATACATCAGGCGGCGCTCTTCCTCCAACCCGTCACTGCCGTTTTTGATGTCATTCACCGCGTTTTCATGCGGGAACAAGCCTTCTTCCAGTCCGCTGATAAACACCATGTTGAACTCCAGCCCTTTGGCCGAATGCACCGTCATCAATTGCAACGCATCATCGCCTTCACCCGCCTGATGTTCGCCGGCTTCGAGCGACGCGTGAGAGAGAAACGCGGCCAGATCAGCCGATAACTCCCCTTCCTCGCTGGCCGTGCCTTCTTCTGCGATAAAACTGGCGGCGGCATTGATCAGCTCGTCCAGATTGGCGAGCCGCTCTTGGCCCTCTTTTTCGTTCTGGTAATGCGTGTGCAGGCCGGACAAATCAAGCACATGATCAATCAGCTCGGGTAACGGCAGATGTGCCGCTTCACTCAGTTGATGGATGAGTTGCGCAAACGCGGCGAGTGATGCGCCGCCCTTGCCACTCACCTGCGTAATGGCCGCATGCAGGCTGCTGTTGGTTGCCTTGGCTGCATCCTGTAGTGCCTCCAGGCTGCGCGCGCCGATGCCGCGCACGGGGAAATTCACCACGCGCGCAAATGCCGTGTCGTCGTTGGGATTGGCGATCAGGCGCAGATAAGCCAGCGCATGCTTGATCTCGGCGCGTTCAAAAAAGCGCAGCCCGCCATAGACGCGATAAGGAATCCCGGCATTGAACAAGGCATGTTCCAACGCGCGCGACTGGGCGTTGCTGCGATAGAGCAGCGCAATTTCGGCACGCGTATGGCCGTCGCGCACGAGCGATTTCACTTCTTCAACGATCCAGCGCGCTTCATCGCTGTCGGCATACGCTTCATACACGCGGATCGGTTCGCCGCTGCCAGCGTGCGTCCATAGGTTTTTACCCAGGCGGTGCGGATTGTTGCGAATGATGGCGTTCGCCGCGTCCAGAATGTTGCCGTGCGAGCGATAGTTCTGCTCTAGCCGGATCATGTGCTTGACGTTGAACTCGCGCTCAAAATCGCGCATGTTGCCCACGTCCGCCCCGCGAAACGCATAGATGCTCTGATCATCATCGCCCACGCAGAACAGCGCCGCGTGCTGCCCGGCGAGCAGCTTCAGCCAGCGGTATTGCAGCTTGTTGGTATCCTGAAATTCATCCACCAGAATATGCCGAAAGCGTTCTTGATAATGGCGCAGCAAGGGCTCGTTGCGGGTCAATAATTCATACGAGCGCAACAGCAGTTCGGCAAAATCGACCACACCTTCACGCTGACATTGTGTCTCGTAAGCCGCATAGATTTCCACCTTCTGTTTTGCCCGGCTATCCCACGCTTCTACAGTCGAAGCACGCAGGCCCTGTTCTTTTTGCGCGTTGATGAACTGGCATATCTCGCGTGGCGGAAATTTTTCGTCATCCACGTTCAGCGCCTTCATCAGGCGCTTGACCGATGAGAGCTGGTCGGCCGAATCGAGTATCTGAAACAGTTGCGGCAAACCCGCATCGCGGTAATGCGCGCGCAGCAGACGATTGCACAAGCCATGAAACGTGCCGATCCAGAGGCTTTTGACATTGATCGGCAGCATGGCAGCCAGACGCGTTTGCATTTCCTTCGCTGCCTTGTTGGTGAAAGTCACCGCCAGAATACCTTGCGGCGAGACCTGGCTTGTCGAGATCAACCAGGCAATGCGCGTGGTCAGCACGCGCGTTTTGCCGGAACCGGCGCCCGCCAGAATCAGAGCGTGCTCGGCAGGTAGCGTGACGGCGGCAAGTTGTGGTTCATTGAGATTGTCGAGCAGAGAAGTCATGAAGGCGTGCGCGTGGCAAAAAATTTCGAGAGAGGACTGATTTTCCTCGATTTGCCGCCGTATCACCAGCGCCGACTTTTAACGCGATGAATCTAGTCACGCTGGCGTGGGTTTTTTAAGAGGGCGGCGGCACAAAAAAACGTGCGGGTTCTTTGCGAACGCGTTCCAGCAAAAGCGCGATAAGCCCCTGGCTGGCGGTGATGTCCGCTCCTCGCGCCTTGAGCGCCACCCATAAGGCGAGGGCAAAGCTGACAGAGAGATTGGTAAAGCCTACCAGCGCGATGCCCGCCAGCGTTTCGACGAGGGTGAATGGATCGATGTGAAAATTTAGTGAGGTCAAGGCGAGGGCGAAATTGGCCGAGGACAGGGTCACGTGGCGCACATCCAGCGGCAAGCCGAGAAAGTCTCCAAGAGGCGCCAGGCTTGCCAGCATGATCCCCAGCAAAAAGTTGCCGGCGAGGCTGCCCAGATTGCGTCCGATGTAATCGGCAAAACGGTCGGCGCGCTGCGGGCCGATCAGGCGGCGCAGCCAGCCAAGATGGGCGATGCGTTCCGGGATGCGGTCATAAGCCGCTTTGTTGTCGAAAAAACCGGACAGCAGCCCGGCAAGAAAAAGCAGGATGCCGGTCAGCGCCGCATGCGGGATGGCGAGGCTCGCGATGGGTGAGAGATCATGCAGCGTGTGTTGCGCTTTGGCCAGATCCATGGCGGGATGGCCGATGATCCAGTGGTAGACAAATGCGATGGCAATAGCGGTCGGGATGGTCACCGCCACGTTGCCCGCAATGGCCGCGAACTGGCTACGCATCATGGCGACTACCAGGTCGGCGAGACGGTGCAAGTCCCGCGTTTTTCCCTCCGATTGATCAATACTCTTGGCGATGGTGGCAGCAGTCATGGCTGGCTGCTTGGTGGCCAGGGTAAAGTTCAGTATATGCATCAGCACGAAGCCAAGCGAATAGTTCATGCTATGCATAAACACATAGACGAACGGCGCAAAAATGAACTTGCCCAGCAACAGCTTGATGAGTGCCATGAAGCCGACGACGAAACCACCCCCAGCGGCCGACCGCCACATGGCAGCATACTCGGCAGGAGTGGTCGTTATATAGTGTTCGCCGGTTCGGTGAGAATTTTCAGTCACGCGCAGCGCGAGCAGGCCGGTGAGGCGGCTGAAGGGCTCACGCACGCTGTGGCGGCGATTTTCTCCCTGCACCAGATCATGCGTCAGGCGTACCCAGCGGTCGACCATAGCTCTGCGCATATCAGGCTGGAAACGTGCGCACAGTACGCCGGTAAGCTGCACCAGCCTTTGCAGGCATTGTTCCGTGCGTACCAGCAGATAGGTGAGGCTGAGGCTGGTGCCCTCGCTGGCGGCGTTGCGCCGCGCACGGGCTATCACCTCGCGGCACTGATCGACCAGCACCATCATGTGCAGTTCATCCTCGTGTTCGGTCGAGGGATCGGCATGGTGCGCCCGCCAGGCTTCGGTAAAGCGCAACACCTCCGCATTCAGATGCACGAACGGCGATTCGAATTCGATGATGCGCGGCTGCACGCGCGTCAGTTCGGGTTCCAGCCCCATCGCGCCGATGCGCGTGGCCAGTACCTGCATGGCCTCGAGCAGTTGCGCTTCGGTGTGCAATTGCCATCGTTCTTCATTGCTTGCGTCGATTTCAGAGTCCGCAGCCATGCTGAACACAGCATCCCACAAAGCCAGCTTGTCCTCGAGCGGCCCTGCTGCCAGCCAGACATGGTCATCGCGGTCATGGAACACCGCATCGAAACAGTCCTTGAGCCGTGCGGCATCGGGTACCGGGGGCAGTATCCGGCCCATGGCGCGGCGCCACAGCTCACTGAAAAATCCGGAGTTCGGCAGGATGCCCGCATCGGTGTAAAGGCTGACCTGCTGGGTTCCACGAAAGAGCTGCTGCACCTGGCACCGCAGCGTGGTACGATGTTTTTCATTGCCCGCTGCGATGTCGCGCAAGGTTGTAAATACCGCCGTTGCAGCCTCGGTGCTATGGGGATCACTGGGGCGAATGGCATCAACCAGGGAAATGAAAAATCGCAAAGCACCCTCAGGCGTGTTAGCGTAAGGGCGTTCGAGAACGGTAATCATATCGGTTTTCAGCATCAGCCGATTGTAACGGATGGGGCGTGACGGTTAAGTGCGATACACCACAATGCCCTGCTGCCGCCGTCCCCAACGGGACTGGCTGCGCGGCGTCTTGCGAAAGCCGACTTTCTACATGAGGGTGTGTATTGGCTGCATTGCTTGCGATCATCGTCGTGGCCGGCATCAAGCTTTCGCGCTATGGTGACATCATCGCTGAAAAAAGTGGCCTCAGCCGTGACTGGATGGGGCTGCCGATGGGCGCTGACGCAGGCCTGGGCCATTCGTTCCGAGCGCGAGTCGCTGCCCGCTCAGAGTGCGTTGTCCAACAGCATGCTGCTGTATGCCGTGCTGCTTACCTTCTACCTGCGACTGGCGCTGCTCTATGTGCCTTGGTTGAACCCGATTTTCAAGACCGAACCACTCGGCATGGATGGGTTGGCCCTGTGCCTGGCCTTGTCTTCGGTCGTGTTTGTTGGTGTGGAAATCGAGAAATGGCTGGCGCTGATTCTGATGGGCGCGCGGCTGGTTGTATGCCAGCCAGAATGGGGCATGATGGCAATGCGATAAGGTGCTGCATGTCGCACGACGTGCTTCGGCTATGATTCAGCCCGATTGATGCACCCCTTGATTCACCTGCAGGATGACGACATGCCAGTTCATGTCGAGGAGAAAACTTGAAGCTGACCGCATTGCCATGCTTGACCCTGCTGTTCCCCGCCAGTGCTTTCGCCGCTGGTGCTGCCAGTTCTCCCGCGGGTGAAAACTTGTTGTGGCTGGCGCTGATTCTGATGAGTGCGCGGCTGTTTGCGCCGCTGGCCCAGCGCGTTGGCTTTCCGGCCGTGCTCGGCGAGCTGCTGTTGGGCGTGGTGCTGGGTAATTTATCCTTGCTCGGCATTTCGTTTTTCAGCGGTGTCACGCAGGATCCTATCATCGCCTTTATTGCCGAGATGGGCGTGCTGATCCTGCTGCTGCAAATCGGGCTGGAGACGCAGTTAAAAGATTTGGTTGCCGTTGGCCCGCGTGCCTTGGCGGTGGGTGTCATCGGCATCGTCATGCCTTTTATGCTGGGCGCCTGGATCGTGGGGCCGTGGCTGTTGCCGGGAAAAGATGTCAATGCCTATCTATTTCTCGGCGCTACGTTGTCTGCCACCTCAGTGGGTATCACGGGCCGCGTCTTTCGCGATATGGGCAAGCTGGATTTACCCGCCGCGCGCATTGTGCTGGGCGCCGCAGTGATTGACGATGTGCTGGGTCTGGTGATTCTTGCCGTGGTGTCCAGTCTGGTGACTATTGGCACGGTGAGCACGAGTGCGGTGGGGCTTATTCTGGCCAAGGCCTTGCTGTTTCTTGGCGGCAGCATTGGCATCGGCCGCTTGATTGCGCCGTGGATGAGTCATTCCTTGGCGCGTCTGGATGCCGGGCCGTCGATGTTGTTTGCCCAGGTGCTATCCACCGCGCTTGCCTTGTCGTGGCTGGCGCATGTCATGGGTTTGGCGCCGATCATTGGTGCGTTTGCTGCGGGCTTGTTGTTCGAGCCCGTGTTCTTGCAAAAATTCGAGCACCCGACCATCGTGCGCGATATTGAAGCGGTTTTACCTGCTCAGTCATCAGCCGATTTATCTGCGAATTCATCTGCAAATGAGACAGACCTGGTTACTCGGATCAAGGCTGTTTTAGTCAAGCACACTGGTCATCAACATGAAAACTTGATCGAACCCATTGGCTATTTTTTCGTGCCGGTATTTTTTGTGCTCACCGGCATGCAGGTTGATTTGCAAACGCTGGCCAACCCTGCCGTGCTCATTGTAGGCCTGGGCGTGACTGCCGCCGCAGTCATTGGCAAACTCATGGCGGGATTGGCCGCCGGACGTGAAGCGGGTGGCTGGCTGGTGGGTTGGGGCATGGTGCCGCGCGGTGAAGTCGGCCTTATCTTCGCCATGACTGGCCGTCAGCTGGGCGTGATGAGTGAGGCGATGTTTTCCGTCATCGTCATCATGGTTATTCTTACTACGCTGATCACACCGCCGGTGTTGTCGTACCTGCTGAAAAGTCATGCGCAGCGGCATCCATTCGGACGGCGTTCGTGATACGGCACAGCGACCTATTTGAGCCGCTGCTTAAGGCACAATGATTAAAGTGAGTAGCGGAAGCCGAACTTATTTCTTGGCAGCCGGACTTACTCTCCAAATAGTATTTCCCACATCATCAGCCACAAGAATGGCTCCTTTACGATCCACGGCAACGCCGACCGGACGGCCATAGGCTTCGCCTTTCCCACTGAGGAATCCGGTCAGGATATCTTCTGGCAGACCAACAGGCCGTCCTTTCTCAAAGGGTATGAAAATGACTTTGTAACCGGATGGCACTGCGCGGTTCCATGAGCCATGCTGACCGATCAGCGCGCCATATTTATAGCGTGCAGGCAATAGATTGGCATCATAAAAAGCCAGGCCCAGAGAGGCTGTGTGCGACCCCAGGGCATAGTCGGGCTTAATGGCAATGGAAACCAGGTCGGGGCGCTGAGGTTTGACACGCGCATCAACATGCTGGCCAAAATAACTGTAGGGCCAGCCGTAGAATCCGCCAGCCTTCACCGATGTCATATAGTCCGGTACCAGATCATCACCCAGTTCATCGCGCTCATTGACTGAGACCCACAGTTCCCCGCTTTGCGGTTGCCACGCCATACCAACCGGATTGCGCAATCCGGAAGCAAATACGCGGCGGCGTCCGCTGGCGACCTCAATCTCCAGAATGCCGGCACGATCCAACTCATTATCCATGCCATTTTCTGCACTATTGCTGTTCGACCCGACACTCACATATAGATACCTGCCATCGTGACTGGCAACAATGTTCTTGGTCCAGTGGTGATTGATCCGGCCAGCAGGCAAATCGGCAATCTTGACTCCGGGGTCGCTGATAAGCGTTTGACCTTCCTTGTAGGGAAACCGCATCACCGCATCTGTATTGGCAACATACAAATAATTACCGACCAGCACCATGCCGAAAGGGGAGTTCATGCCTTGTAGAAATAGCGTTCTGCTGTCGGCGATGCCATCGCCATTGGTGTCACGCAGCAGGCTGATGCGATTTGCGCTGGCAACATCGGCACCGGCTTTCTTCATGATTATCCCCATGACGAAACCTCTGATGCCTGTATTATCATCGGGCTTGGGCGGCGCATTGGTTTCGGCCACGAGCACATCGCCATTAGGCAAGACATACAACCAGCGTGGATGATGCAATCCCCTGAAAAAGGCATTGACTGCAAGCCCCTCCGCAACGATGGGTTGTCCATTTTTTGGCCAACCTTTGGCAACAGCAATGTTGACGGTAGGAAGGAACTTTGATGTTGGCATTGGCAGAATCGGATTGCTGCCTATGCCCGCATCAGGCAGGGGTGTGACACCGGCGCACGCGGAGATGGATACGGAGAGAATCGACACTGATAGCAACAACAACACTGCGCATAAAGGTCGGCGGATGGGAGGTAGTGGTTGCATCATCGGGTTATTGAATAATTTAACGATTTTTTGTTCAGTTTTCCAGCCGGGCGTCTAGCGTGATCTTGGCATTGAGCAGCTTCGATACCGGGCAGTTCAGTTTGGCATGATTCGCCACCGCTTCGAATGCCTGTTGGCTGGCGCCGGGAATTTTTGCCAGCAAATCCAGATGAACGGCGGTGATAGTAAAGTCACTTCCGACCTTTTCCAGTGTGACGGTTGCCGTGGTCTTCAAGCTATCTGCCGTCATGCCAGCCTGACCCAGTTGCGCCGCCATCGCCATGGTGAAACAACCGGCGTGGGCTGCGCCAATCAACTCTTCGGGATTGGTACCCGGCCCATTCTCAAAACGTGTGTTGAAGCCATATTGTGCCTCCTCAAGGACGCCGCTCTGGGTGGAAATAATTCCTTTGCCCTCTTTGATGCTGCCTTGCCATGCGGCGGAAGCTGAACGTTTCATGTGAGATCTCCTTGAATGAAATGCATGAACTACTCTGTATCTGTATCGACAACCTATTTAGGCCGCGGTTTCTGCAAGCCGGCGTCGGGCATGCTCAAGTGACCTTGCCGTAGTTGAGCGACGGCAGCAGCAACCGCCTTGGCGACATTGACGACCTCCTGCTGGAAGGCAAGATCAAGGTCATATATCACATGACTCTCCGCATACGATTTGTAATAGCCAACAAATCGATCCAACCGCGACAAAGCACCCGCATCAATCAAGCCCATCCACTCCAGCCAATCAGAGAGACCGCGACGCACACCTTCTATCCCCGCCACGTCGCCGTGAACGACCAGTCCATAGGCACGCCCCGCCAGATGTTTGGGGTATGGCCAACCTTGTAATTCCAGATCCTTGGCTTCTTGTGCATTCTTGCCGTGAGTCGTGGTGGGATCGGGATTGCCGCCGTCGGCACATACCAGACGGTCAATCATCAGCTTCAAGACACTGGGTGTCTGATACCAGTACACTGGTGTGAAGATAATAACGGCATGAGCGGCCGTCCATTGCCCATAAATTTCCGCCATCCAGTCATTGGTCTGGTGTTGTGCATGGTTGGGGTAGCAACTGCACGGCCAGTGACACAGCGGCATGGCAGTGGATACACAACCCTTGCAAGGATGGATATGCCGATCATAATCAGAGGTCAGCCGGCTCAGATCCAGCGTATCCACCTCTATCTGCTCTGCTTCCAATACTGCTTTTGCTAATTTCAGCATACGAAAAGTCTTGGATATTTCACCTGCACAACTTCCATCGTTGCGTGCCGAGCCGTTGATCAACAGGATGCGGGATGCTGTGACGGGATCTTTTTGTCTCGCTTCGGCTGCCAGCAGATGGTCACGATTTGCCTTCCATTCGACTGATAATTTGTATTCGGGATCGGCAAATTCGCTGCCTGCCTTTTCAGTAACCGCTGCCTTGTGGCTGTTGATGTAGTTACTCAAGGCAACGTCTTCTACCGAGGCAAGTGCATCTTTGACAAGACTGAATGCGGGATCCATGAATGAGCGCGAAAAACGCACATGAAATTCATTTCTTCCTATTTTCGCGGATGCCTGGCCTTTGCGCGGTGCGGTCATGATGGGTGTATTTCTGCTTGACGAACTGCTTTCAGCTTAATGCCAGCTGCCAGACAGCATCTGTACGCTGTCGCACATATTGTCCTGATCGATGCTGTCAGGTTTTCGGCGTCTCAAGGAGGGTTTTCAAATGCATGTATTTTGGAGCCAAGGTGTTTTTGGAGTGATGGCTTGTATGTGCGTACAGAATGCAAAAAGGCCTCGACAAGGAGATTTTTTCTCTTCGAGGCCAGTGCATTTCCCGTTTCCAAACGGCGTAGCGGCCAGATAAATGTACCGCTACGCACAAGGTTTCGTGTTTAATTAATCAGTTAATCCCAGCCGCGATAATTGCGACGGCCGCCGTCATGATCATTGTCATGACGCTCGCCGCGCCATCCACCGCGGTCATCCGAGTCGTGGCGGTCATGACGGAATCCACGATGGAATCCAGGGTGCCCGTAGTAACCATGACCGCGTCGTTCGACATATCTCACTTCTGGGCCGTAATACACCACCGGGCGGGGCTCGACATATACCGGCGCTGCAACATAACGTTCGCGAACCGGCCCATAAGCGGGTTCTGCAACATAGCGCTCACGCCGCCCACGATCCGTGGTGATGGCAACGCCGGTTGCTGCGCCTAATGCGCCGCCGATAATCGCGCCATCCCTGCCGCCCACGTGCTGGCCGATGACAGCACCCGCGCCGCCGCCAATCAAGCCGCCGAGCAGCGCGTCGCCAGAGCGGTCACGCGCTTGGGCTCCGCCGGCTGCAATAAGCAGCGATGAACAAAGAATCAATGCAATACCATTTTTCGTTTTCATGATGTGCCTCCGTTAAGCTCAGTTAAATTAAACTGTGAGTGCAAGATAAACGCACACGTCAAGAAAAGTGTGTTGATGAAGTAAAGAGGTGTAAGCAAACGTAATTAACAACTCTCGTGCATCGCCAAACGTCCACCAGCTCAGCGGTCTGGTCGGTGATCAACTCACTTATCGGCGCGGAAGCCAGACTGCGGATCTGCTCGACGTGATGCCAGATAGTCAAGACGGCGGCGCGCAAACCTTCGACGATGCGCTGCTGCGCGCCCGCGCCCATCAGGTGGAGGGTGGACAGTGATGGGGTAAGGTTATGCTTGTCTTTTCTGGAGTCTGCCCCATAAAACTGCCGACCTGATACCGAAGCCGCATCCTTGCCGCGGGAAGAACGCACCCGGCTGGTGGACTCGTTGCTACAAACCTTGAGTCCCGCCGATGACTCGACCACGGCGGCATGGGTGGCTGTTGCCCGACGTCGTCTTGAACCATGGCGGTTCGGTTTCATCCAGAGGTTGAAACCGAATTTCTTGCCGCCATCGACGGGCATGATGAACGCTCTACCGTTTGGATGCCGACTTTGCCACAGAAATCCACGCGACAATCCAGCGCGCCGTCACTATGCCGCTGACCAATCGCTTCCCCTATGAAGCGCTCTACGCACTTGATGGCCGCTCAATTTATATGCTTGCCGTGATGCACATGCGCCGCCAACCGGGTTACTGGCGAGCGCGGCCGTAAAGGCCGGCGTGGATGAGGTGGGTTCAGCGTGCTGCGACATTCGCCCGCAACCAGGCGGCAAAAGCGGCTTTGTCGATTTCGCCGGCGGCGAGGGTGAGCATCATCATTGTGACGCCTGACAGGTTGTCTGCGGTCAGGCTGTATCCGCCCAAGGCAAGAAACAGTTTCGTGCAGACAGAGGCAGTACATTTGTTGCCGTCGATGAATGGCGCGTCGTACTACCGTCGTTTCGATCCAGACGAAACTCATCAAAAAAGCGCGCTAGAGCAAGATTTTTTTCTTCATAAAGCACTTTCGATTTCCTCTCCATCTGTCTTGTTTTTATTGTATTTATAGTATTAAAGTATCTTAAGAATATGACCTAAGCCTTTGTTGTCACTGAAAAAAATCATTTTTCCTCTTGACCGGCAAAAAGAAGTGGCCTAAAGTGGGAATTAGTGGTGAATAGTGGGAAATTTATTATAATTTCCTCTCAACGGAGGTTCAAATGTTTCAGGGGGCAGCGCCGCTTAATCTTGATGCGAAAGGTCGCATGGCAACGCCAGCGAAGCATCGGGACGCGCTGATTGAAGCGGGCGCGGGCAAGCTGGTGCTCACCGCGCATCCGCACCGCTGTTTGCTGCTGTATTCGCAACCTGCGTGGGAGCCGATTCGTGCGCAGATTCTGGCCGCGCCCAGCTTGCAAGTTGAATCCGCCATGGTGCGTCGTCTTTTGGTGGGTTTTGCTGAAGAGGTGGCGTTAGATAATGCCGGGCGTTTGCTGATCTCGCCCTCACTGCGCCAATACGCGGGGTTGGAAAAGGAAGTCTGGCTGGTGGGGCAGGGCAGCCATTTTGAGGTGTGGTCAGATGCTGGCTGGCGTGCTCAGCAAGAAGCGATTTTCGCGCTGGGGGATAAGTTGCTCCCAGCCGGTCTTGAACATCTTGCGCTGTGAGTGCACGCGAGCACATTACGGTATTGCTCAACGAAGGAGTTGATGCATTATCGATTCGTCCCGCGGGCATTTATGTTGATGCGACTTTTGGGCGCGGCGGGCACAGCAGAAGGATTCTTGAGTTTCTAGATCCTGCAGGTCGATTGATTGCGCTGGACCGAGATCTGGCCGCGATCGAGGCCGGGCAGGCGATTGACGACCCGCGCTTTACGCTGGTGCATGCGCATTTTAGTCAAATCGAATCCGTGCTGGATGATCTTGGTGTGGCAAAGGCGGATGGTGTCCTGCTCGATTTAGGCGTGTCGTCGCCACAACTGGATACGCCCGAGCGGGGCATGAGTTTTCGTTTTGATGCGCCGCTGGATATGCGCATGGACACGACGCAAGGGGAGACCGTGGCTGATTTTCTGGCGCGGGCATCGCAATCTGAGATAGGGGAGGTGATAAAAAATTATGGCGAAGAACGGTTTGCTCATGCGATTGCAAAGGCGATTGTGGCTACTCGGGGCGAAGGCCATATTACAAACACAAAGCAGCTTGCCTCCCTCGTTGCGGGGGTCGTGCGCACGCGCGAACCGGGCCAGCATCCGGCGACGCGCACTTTCCAGGCGCTACGGATTTATGTCAACCACGAGCTCGAAGAGCTTGCGCTAGCGTTGCCAGGCTGCACGCGGCGCCTGGTGCCTGGGGGGCGGTTGGCGGTGATCAGTTTTCATTCGCTGGAGGACCGCATCGTCAAGCGGTTTATGCGCGCTGGAGCCACCTCGGCACAGCCGCCCAAAGGCGTGCCGATTCGCGCCGCCGATCTGCCAGCGCCGACTTTACGCTTGATCGGCAAGCCGGTGTTCCCCGGCGATGCTGAAGTGACTGCCAATCCGCGTTCGCGCAGTGCGGTGCTGCGGGTGGCGGAGGTTATGGGCATTCCACCCGACCTCTTTTCCATGAAAGGGGGTGACTAGATGGCGCGCCTTAACCTTAATTTGATACTGCTGCTTGTCGCAGTGATTTGCGCGCTTTCTGTGGTGAAAGCCAATCATCAGGCGCGCAAGCTTTTTATTGCGCTGGGGGCGGAGCAAAAGCATCTGCGCGACCTGGGCATTGAATGGGGGCAATTGCAGCTAGAGCAAAGCACGTGGGCAGCCAATGTCCGTGTGGAAACTCTGGCGCGCGAAAAGCTGGGCATGAAGCGGCCACCGCCAGGTGAGATGATGAGCATTGATGCGGTGAAAAATGATTCAACTGCCATTGATCAAGCAAAGGCGAAACCGTTGATGGCGACCCCCGCGCGATGAAGTCAATCCGTTTCTCACGCAGCCCATTGCTCTCGCAGCCCTTGCCTGTGTGGCGGCGGCGCGTGGTGCTATTTTTCATTCTTGGCGGGTTTTTGGTATTGATAGGGCGCGCGTTTTATTTGCAAGGCATCAACAATGAATTTCTTGGGGATAAAGGCAAGGAGCGCTTTGAACGGGTGCTGGATATTTCAGCTACGCGTGGTCGCATTACCGATCGACATGGCGATTTGCTGGCAGTGTCAACCCCGGTGCGTTCGGTGTGGGCGATTCCTGAAGATGCAGAACTCAAGCCGCGAGAAGCACGCAGTTTGGCTGCGTTGCTGGGCATTGACGTTCGCGAGTTGAATCGCAAGCTCTCGTCTGACCATGATTTCATCTATCTCAAACGTCAATTGTCGCCGGATGTGACCGACAAGGTGATGGCGCTTAATTTGCCGGGCATCCATCAAAAAACGGAATATCGCCGCTATTACCCCTCGGGAGAAGTGATGGCGCACATGGTTGGGTTTACCGGCGTGGATGAGTCAGGGCAAGAAGGAGTTGAGCTGGCCTTTAATGACAAGCTGACAGGTAAATCAGGCAGCCGTCGCGTGATCAAGGACAGGCGCGGAAATGTGGTCGAAGATGTCGGCAGCATTCATCCGCCGACAGAAGGTCAGGATGTCGCCCTGGCGCTGGATGCGAAGATTCAATATCTTGCTTACACGCATTTGAAGCAGGCGCTGGAGATACATCGCGCCAAAGCCGGCGGTGTTGTGGTGCTGGATACGCAGAGCGGAGAGGTTCTCGCGCTGGTTAATCTGCCGACGTACAACCCGAACAACCGTGTGCGTCTGATCGGTGAGCAACTGCGTAACCGTGCGTTGACGGACAGTTTTGAGCCTGGCTCGACCTTGAAGCCTTTTACGATAGGCCTGGCACTGGAAGAGGGCAAAGTGAATGCTGATACGCCGATTCAAACTGCACCCGGAAAATTTCATATCGGCCCGGCGACAATTTCGGATTCTCATGCGCATGGCATTCTCACCGTGGCGCAAGTGATACAAAAATCATCCAATGTGGGCGCTGCCAAAATTGCGCTCTCCATGACGCCCGACGATATGCACGCCATGTTCGAGGCGGCAGGGTTTGGCGCGCCGTTAAAGCTGGGCTTTCCGGGTGAGGTGGGCGGGCATTTGCGGCCGGCGAAAACCTGGCGGCCGATCGAGCAGGCCACGATGTCTTATGGGCATGGCATTTCAGTCACCCTGATTCAACTGGCTAGATCGTATCTGGCCTTTGCGCGCGATGGCGATTTGCCTGCGCTATCGCTCATGAAGCAGGAAACGCCCCTGGCGTCCGGCAGCCGCCTGTTCTCGGAAAAAACAGCGCAAGTCGTACGCGCCATGCTGGAGACTGTCGTGCAGCCGGGCGGCACAGCCCCTTTGGCGCATATTCCCGGCTATCGCGTGGCGGGTAAAACCGGCACGGCGCACAAGGTTGAAAACGGACGGTATGCCAATAAATATGTGGCATCGTTTGTGGGTTTTGCGCCGGTGTCCAAGCCGCGTTTGGTGATAGCTGTGATGGTGGATGAGCCCTCGAATGGCAAGTATTACGGCGGCGAAGTGGCTGCACCCGTGTTTGCACAAGTGATGGCAGGCAGTTTGCGCACGCTGGGCGTGGCATCCGATGCGCCCTTGACGCCGCTTGCGCCCTTGCCAACGGACAGCGAATCCGTGCGGGAGGAAATGTGAGCGACAGCACCCATAGTAATGCCATGGAAATTCTGCGTCGCCTGGCAGCGCAAGGCGTGACTGCCCGGCGCTTGGCGAATGATTCGCGTATCGTGCAGCCGGGCGATGTGTTTCTCGCTTATCCCGGACACCATGTGGATGGCCGCGCGTTTATGCATGATGCCGTAGCGCGCGGAGCGGCGGCGTTGATTTGTGAGCGCAGCGAAAAAGTCGGCGATGGTGAGACGGCGCAGGCAGAAAAATTCTGGGGCGTGCCCTGTATTGAGGTGCGGGATTTGGCAGCGCAGGTCGGTGAATTTGCCCATTGGGTGTATGGCCGCCCTTCAGAAGAACTATGGCTGGCTGGTGTGACCGGTACCAATGGCAAGACTTCCGTGTCGCAGTGGCTGCTGCAGGCATTGACTCAACTGGGTCAGCGTTGTGCGGTGATTGGCACGCTGGGCAATGGATTTCCTGGCGCGTTGCGCGAAACAGGCTTTACCACGCCGGATGCGTTGGCAGTGCACGCAGCACTCAGCGATTTTGTTCGCGACGGTGCCACGGCGTGTTCGATGGAGGTGTCTTCCATTGGCCTAGCCGAAAATCGAGTAGAAGGCGTGCGATTTGATGTGGCGATTTTTACCAATCTCACGCGCGATCATCTGGATTATCACCGCACCATGGCGGCTTATGGAGAGGCTAAAGCCCGACTGTTTGCAATGCCGGGACTCAAAGCCGCCGTGTTGAATCTGGATGACCCTTTTGCGCTACTACTGGCTGACAGGGTGAATGCTGGAGTGCGCAAGATAGGCTACACCGTGGAGTCATCTCCCGCGGGCGCAGAAAAAGTGAATGAGGTGTTGAGAGCGGAACAGTTGCACATGACCGCCACGGACCTGCGTTTTAATTTGCAGGGGCAAGCATTTGTGGCGCCGGTTGTCGGGCGGTTCAATGCGTCGAACCTCATGGCGGTGATTGCAGTCTTGGTTGCACGCGGTGAGCGATTGGCAGATATTGCACAAGCGTTGCGGCACTTGCAATCTCCGGCAGGTCGCATGCAGCCCGTGGGCGGAGAAGGTGAGCCGCTGGTGATTGTGGACTACGCCCACACGCCGGATGCATTGGAAAAAGTGCTGACCGTGTTGCGCGAGTTGGCTACCACGCGCGGTGGCAAGCTTACCTGTGTATTTGGGTGCGGTGGCGAGCGTGATGCAGGCAAGCGGCCTGACATGGGGGCGGTAGCCGAGCGTCTGGCCGACAAGGTGGTGCTGACCAGCGATAACCCGCGTCATGAAAGTGCCGAGGCAATTATCAATGACATTTTGCGCGGCATGAAACAGCCGCCGCTGGAGGTGGTCGTCGAAGTGCAGCGCGGCCTGGCGATCACCTCGGCAATCAAGGAAGCCCATGCAAGCGATGTGATTTTGCTGGCGGGCAAGGGGCATGAGCCCTATCAGGAAATTGCCGGTGTACGTCATGCCTTCGATGATGTGACCGCGGCAAAGTCGGCCCTGGTGATACGCCGCCAGGAAAGTGCTCTTGGGGTGCGGCGCGATGGTGACTTTTCAGCTATTTCAACGAATTCAAATTCTGCCAACGGAGCAGTGACATGATGACCTTGTTATCCGCAGCGCTGGCGATTGGTGCCCAAATGCAGGGCCCGGACAACACATTTACTGCGGTGACGAGCGATTCGCGTGCCATCCTTGCGGGCGATCTTTTTGTCGCGATCAAGGGCGAGCATTTTGATGGACATGCCTTTGTCGCTGACGCGATTAAACAAGGCGCCGCAGGGGCATTGGTTAGCCGGGAGTTTGCGGCCACCCACCCGGGCCTGCCCCTGATTGCTGTGGCGGATACGCGGCTGGCACTGGGTGCGCTGTCAGCAGCCTGGCGCGCACGATTCACTTTGCCATTAATCGGTGTCACCGGAAGTAATGGCAAAACTACGGTAAAGGAAATGTGCGCAGCAATTTTGCGCACGCAGGGTGGAGAAGTGCTGGCGACGACAGGCAATTTGAATAATGACATCGGCTTGCCGCTGACCTTGCTGAAATTGCGTGATACACATACAGCGGCAGTCATAGAAATGGGTATGAACCATGCTGGTGAAATCAACTATCTCACGTGCCTGGCCAAGCCCACGGTAGCCATGGTGATCAATGCCCAGCGTGCTCATCTGGAAGGTCTTGGTACGGTGCAGGATGTCGGGTTGGCCAAGGGTGAAATTTTTTCCGGGCTGGATGCAGAAGGCATTGCGGTTTTTAATGCAGATGATGCCCAGACTGAGCTATGGCACACGCTGGCACAAAATAACTTGCAACTGACATTTGGCATGCGCGAGGCAGCCGATGTGCGCGGTGAATTCACGCCGTATGGTTTTGGTGGCACGCTGCACATGAGTACGCCGTGGGGGGTGACGGATATTCCGCTGGGCGTGCCCGGTCAGCATAACGCAATGAATGCCTGCGCAGCCGCAGCGGCGACGCTGGCAACCGGCGCAACGCTGGAGATGGTGACGCAGGGCCTGGCTGATTTTCGAGGCGTCAAAGGGCGGTTGCAGCGCCGTGCCGGGCAGCGCGGCGCACTCATTATGGATGACACCTATAACGCAAACCCTGATTCCATGCGCGCGGCAATCGATGTGCTGGCAGGCATTCCGGGGCGGCGTATTTTTGTCATGGGCGATATGGGTGAAGCGGGTAAAGCGGCTGCGCAGTTTCATGATGAAGTGGGGGGCTATGCCAAGAGTCACGGCATTGATCGGTTGCTGTGCCTGGGCGAACTATCTGATGCGGCTGCGCATAATTTTGGCGAGGGTGGTGAGCACTTTGCTCACATTGAGGCGCTCATAAAAACCCTGCGCACCGAGCTGGATGAACATACCACGGTGCTTGTCAAAGGTTCGCGCTTCATGCACATGGAACGTGTCGTGAACGCCATTGTTGAACAAGGCATTGAACAAGGCGTTGAGCCTCATCCTTCAACCACAGGAGACACCCATGCTGCTTGAACTCGCCCATTGGTTAGCCCGCGACTATCGTGGTTTCGGTGTGTTCAACTACATCACGTTGCGTGCGGTGCTGGCGACGATGACGGCGCTTGCGATTTCATTCATTTTCGGCCCGATGCTGATTCGTTGGCTGACGGCGAAAAAAATTGGTCAGTCGGTACGCAGCGATGGGCCGCAGACCCATCTGATCAAAGCCGGCACACCCACCATGGGCGGTGCCTTGATTCTTCTCTCGCTAGGGGTTTCCACTCTTTTGTGGGCCGATTTATCCAATCGGTTTATCTGGGTTGTGCTGTTGGTTACCTTTGGTTTTGGTGCGGTGGGCTGGGTGGATGACTGGCGCAAGGTGGTGTATCGCAATCCCAAAGGTTTATCCGCCCGCGCCAAATTTTTCTGGCAAACCGTGGTGGGTCTGATTGCTGCGGTGTACATTTCGTTTTCAATTTCAGCGCCCAATAATGAACAGGTGATAAAACTTTTCATGCATTGGGTGAGCAGTGGCTTCGTACTCGAACTGCCGATGCAGACTGCTCTCATCGTGCCCTTTTTCAAAAGCGTGAGTTATCCGCTAGGCATGCTGGGGTTCATTACGCTCACTTATTTGGTGATTGTCGGCACGAGTAATGCCGTTAACCTGACCGATGGACTGGATGGCCTGGCCATCATGCCGACGGTGCTCGTTGGTGCGGCGCTGGGTTTGTTTACGTACGTCGCAGGCAATGCGGTGTTCTCGAAATATCTGCTCTTGCCACATATTCCTGGTGCGGGTGAGCTCACGGTTTTTTGCGCTGCTACCGCGGGAGCCGGGCTGGGGTTTTTGTGGTTTAACGCGTATCCGGCAGAAGTTTTCATGGGGGATGTGGGCGCGCTGGCGCTGGGCTCAGCGCTGGGGGCCGTGGCCGTGATCGCACGCCAGGAAATTGTGCTCTTCATCATGGGCGGTGTTTTTGTCGCGGAGACGCTGTCGGTGATGCTGCAGGTGAGCTATTTCAAGTACACCAAAAAGAAATATGGCGAAGGGCGGCGAATTTTGCGCATGGCGCCGCTGCATCATCACTTTGAACAAACGGGTTGGAAGGAGACGCAAGTGGTTGTGCGTTTCTGGATCATCACGATTTTGCTGGTGCTGGTGGGGTTATCCACCTTGAAAATTCGATGAGCTACAGATGATGAGTGAATGGCAAGACAAACACATACTCATACTCGGGCTGGGTGAATCAGGCCTGGCTTCTGCGTGCTGGTGCGCGCAGGCGGGTGCGCGGGTGCGTGTGGCGGATACGCGAGCGAATCCACCGTATCTTGCCGAGCTGCAGCGCCGTACCACCAGTGCCGACTTTTTGGCCGGTGCGTTTGAATTGCATTTGCTGGATGACATTGACCTGGTTGTGTTGTCGCCCGGTTTGCCAGGTGATCTGCCCATCGTGCGCCAAGCGATGGCGCAGGGTTTGCCGGTGATTGGGGAAATTGAACTTTTTGCACGCGCTTTGCGTGAATTGAATTTAATGGCACGGACTCCCCCCTCCGTGCTGGCGATTACCGGTACCAATGGCAAGACCACCACCACCGCGCTCACGGGGCATGTGTTGCGCAGCATGGGGCAAAGCGTGGGCGTGGCGGGCAATATATCTCCTGCGGCACTGACCGCGCTGGCAAACCATGTGGCGCAAAATGATTTGCCCCGGGTTTGGGTGCTCGAGTTATCCAGCTTCCAGCTTGAAACCACGACATCGTTGCAGCCGGCGGCGGCGGCTGTGCTGAATATTTCCGATGATCATCTGGATCGATACGATGATCTGGCGGCCTATGCGGCAGTCAAAGCGCGCATCCTTCAGGGCGCGGGTGTGCAGATTGTGAACCGGCAGGATGCCTATGTGCGCGCTATGCCCTTGGCGGGCCGCCGCACGATCAGCTTCGGTCTCGATGCGCCGCAAACGGCGACAGATTTTGGATTGCGGCAACAGGCGGGTGAGCTATGGCTGGCGCAAGGCGAGCAATGCTTGTTGCCTGTATCCAGGCTGCCAATGCAGGGTTTGCATAATGTGGCCAATGTCATGGCAGCGTTAGCACTGTGCGTGAGCCTGGGTTATGACGCACAAGAATTATTGCCTGCTGTACTCGATTTTCAAGGCTTGCCGCACCGGGTTGAAAAAGTGATCGAGATAAATGGCGTGACCTGGTATGACGATTCAAAAGGCACTAACGTTGGCGCAACAGCGGCGGCGTTAACCGGCATAGGCGGAATCCAGGATCGCAAAATTGTGTTAATTGCTGGAGGCGATGGCAAGGGGCAGGATTTTTCACCCTTGGCATCTGCCGTTGCGCAATCCGCTCGTGCCGTAGTTTTGATAGGTCGCGATGGGCCACTGATTGGCAGCGCACTCAAAGAGGCTGGTGTGCCGCTGGTTTTTGCCAGTGACATGAGCGATGCCGTGCAGCAGGCAAATGCTCTGGCGCAAAAGAACGACGCGGTATTGCTGTCTCCCGCCTGCGCCAGTTTTGACATGTTCCGCGATTATCGGCACCGGGCAGAAGTCTTTATTGCAGCGGTGAATCGTTTGGTGAAAGCCCCAGCATGAATAACTGGAACGCCGTGGCACGGCCAGCTAATTCCGAGATAGATCCTTTGCTGTTGTGGCCAGCGATGGGGTTGCTGTTCTGCGGCTTGGTCATGGTGTATTCCGCATCAATTGCCATGGCCGAAGGCAGCCGCTTTACGGGTAACCAGTCGGCCTATTTTTTGATGCGTCATGGCATATACCTGGTGATTGGCTTGGCTGCTGCAGCTGCGGCGTTTCAGGTGCCTATGCGCTTGTGGCAACAGGTGTCTTGCTGGCTATTTGTGGCCGGGTTTGTGTTGTTGATCGTGGTGCTGATTCCGCATCTTGGCCGCTCGGTCAATGGGGCTCAGCGGTGGATAGGTTTTGGTCCAGTCAATTTACAGCCCTCTGAATTCATGAAGTTGTTTGCCGTGCTGTATGCGGCGGATTACACCACCCGCAAGTTAAGCGATATGGCGAGTTTTAGTCGTGGCTTCGTGCCTATGGCTGGCGTGATGGTGTTAGTAGGTGCTCTTTTGCTGCGCGAACCGGATTTTGGTGCGTTTGTAGTGATCGTCAGTATTGCAGTCGGCATTTTGTTTCTGGGTGGCATCAATGCGCGGCTCTTTAGTGCGTTACTGGTGGTGATGGCCGTGGCCTTTGTCATTTTGATTTGGTCCTCGCCTTATCGGCGCGAACGCATTTTTGGCTTCATGGATCCTTGGCAAGATGCGTATGGCAAGGGCTACCAGCTTTCCCATGCGTTAATTGCTTTTGGCCGTGGCGAATGGTTTGGCGTGGGGCTGGGTGCCAGCGTGGAAAAACTGTTTTATTTGCCTGAAGCGCATACTGATTTTTTATTGGCCGTGATTGCCGAAGAGCTCGGTTTGTTTGGTGTCTGCGCGGTGATTGCCTTGTTCGCCTTGCTGGTTGAGCGCGCGTTCGCCGTTGGCCGCCAGGCGCTGACGCTTGATCGGGTATATAGCGGCCTGGTGGCGCAAGGCATCGGCATCTGGCTGGGCGTGCAGGGCTTCATCAACATGGGCGTGAATATGGGGCTGTTGCCAACCAAGGGGCTGACCCTGCCGCTGATGAGCTTTGGCGGCTCGGGCATCGTGGCCAATTGCATCACCTTGGCCATACTGTTTCGCGTTGACTGGGAGAATCGTCAGTTGATGAAGGGGCAGTCCGTATGAGGAAGATTTTGATCATGGCGGGCGGTACCGGCGGACACATCATGCCCGGGCTGGCAGTAGCGGAGCATTTGCGCGCACAAGGCTGGAAGATTGCGTGGCTGGGTAACCCGGCGGGCATGGAAGCGAAGCTGGTGGCTGGACGCGGCTATCAAATGGCCTGGCTGAATTTTTCGGCCTTGCGTGGCAAGGGGCTGATGCGCAAGTTGGCTTTGCCCTTGAATTTACTTCGTGGCTGTGCGGGGGCCTGGCGTGCATTGTCACGCATCCAGCCTGACGTAGTGCTGGGCATGGGCGGATATGTCACCTTTCCCGGCGGGCTGGTGGCGGCAGTGCGCGGGATTCCACTGGTCCTGCATGAGCAGAATTCCGTCGCGGGGTTGACTAATCGGGTGCTTGCAAAAGTAGCGACACGCATCCTCTGTGGTTTTCCTGATGTCTTGCCGCACGGCGTCTGGACAGGGAACCCGGTACGGTCTGATATCGCCGTATTGCCAGCGCCGACTTTTCGCTACGCCGAGCGCACAGGCCCTTTAAATGTGCTGGTCATGGGCGGCAGTCTGGGTGCGCAAGTATTGAATGAGGCGGTGCCCAAAGCCTGGGCGCTGATGGCAGAAAGCCAGCGGCCAAACGGGTTGCCCAACGTGGTGCCGGATGTAGTGCCAAACATAGTGCATCAGGCGGGCGAAAAACATCTGCCTGAGCTGCAAGCACTGTATGCCGAGCTGGGCGTCAATGCCAATTGCGTGGCATTCATTGCGGATATGGCCGGGGCCTATGCCTGGGCTGATCTGGTGATTTGCCGTGCCGGTGCGCTCACGGTGGCCGAGCTCGCGGCAGCCGGTGTGGCGAGTGTGCTGGTGCCGTACCCGCATGCAGTGGATGACCATCAAACAGGCAATGCGCAATTTTTAGCGCAGGCCGGTGCCGCTGTTTTGTTGCCGCAGAGCGAATTGACGGCTGAGCGTTTAACAATGATTTGCAATGTGCCACGCAGCCAGTGGGCGCAAATGGCCGAGAAGGCGCATGCGCTGGCGCGGCCGCAGGCCACGTCGGATGTGGCGCAGCAATGTGCGGACCTGGCGAAATGAGCAAGAATGAAAAAGGAGTGAACAATGCGGCATAAAGTCAAACGCATTCACTTCGTCGGTATTGGCGGTGCGGGCATGTCCGGCATCGCTGAGGTGCTGGCGAATCAGGGTTTTGAAGTCAGTGGCTCGGATCTGGCCGCGAGTGCCACCACGCGTAGACTGGCTGCGCTGGGGGTACGCATTGCGATCGGACACACGGCAGACAATGCGGCGCAGGCCGATGCCGTGGTGGTGTCGACCGCGGTTGCAGAGAGCAATCCCGAAGTGGTCATGGCGCGCTCGCGCCAAGTGCCGGTGGTGCCACGGGCACAAATGCTGGCCGAACTGATGCGCATCAAACAGGGCATTGCCATTGCGGGCACGCACGGCAAAACCACGACAACCAGCCTGGTGGCAAGTTGCCTGGCCGAGAGCGGGTTAGACCCGACATTCGTGATTGGTGGCCGCTTGGTTTCAGCTGGCGCCAACGCAAAGCTGGGTACGGGTGAATTTCTGGTGGCAGAGGCAGATGAATCGGATGCGTCGTTCTTATTTCTTTCGCCGGTGATTTCGGTGGTAACAAATATTGATGCCGATCACATGGAAACTTACGGGCATGATTTTTCACGGCTCAAGCAAGCCTTCGTGGATTTTTTGCATCGTCTGCCGTTTTATGGCGTGGCCGTGGTGTGCGGGGATGATGCCAATGTGCGTGAGATATTGCCGCGTGTGGCCAAGCAAGTGGTGACGTATGGCATCGATAGCGAGGCTAATTTTCGTGCCCAAAATATCCAGGCCGATGGCGGCGTGATGCGCTTTGATTGCGTGCGAAAAAATGGTGGCGTGTCGCGCTTGCCCATCGTGCTGAATTTGCCCGGTCTGCACAATGTATTGAATGCCCTGGCTGCCATTGCGGTAGCTACAGAAGTCGGCGTTGGCGACACGGCGATTATTCGCGCATTAGCCGAATTCAAGGGCGTGGGACGGCGCTTTCAGCGCTATGGCGAAATGGCGACAGCCAGTGGAGGCCACTTCACCTTGATTGATGATTACGGCCATCATCCCGTGGAGATGGCGGCTACCATCAGCGCTGCCCGCGCGGCTTTTCCGGGGCGGCGTTTGGTGCTGGCGTTTCAACCGCACCGGTATACCCGCACGCGCGATTGCTTTGAAGATTTTGTCAAGGTGTTGTCCAGCATTGATGTGTTATTGCTGGCGGAAGTTTATGCCGCAGGCGAAGCCCCGATTGTGGCCGCAGACGGGCGCACGCTAGTCCGTGCAGTGCGCGTTGCGGGCAAGGTAGAGCCTGTCTTTGTTGAAGAAATTACGGCTATGGCGCAAACCATTCGCGACACGGCGCAAGACGGTGACGTGGTGATCACCATGGGTGCCGGATCCATCGGCACGGTGCCGATACAGTTGGCAACAGAGATTGCCCATGCGCATGGCTGAACTGCCTCGTGGCCACTTGTGCGAGAACGAGCCTATGGCACGGCACGTTTCCTGGCGCGCGGGCGGCGTGGCGCGACGCGCATTTTTTCCGGTGGATAGGGAGGATTTGGCAAGCTTCATGCACACCTTGCCGCACGATGAGGCGGTATTGATGGTGGGTCTTGGCAGCAATCTGCTGGTGCGCGATGGCGGATTTGCCGGGACGGTTATTTTTACGCACGGCGCTTTGGCCGGGTTGTCTCGACTGGCGCTGGAAGACGACGGCACGGTGTACGCCGAGGCGGGCGTGGCGACACCCAAGCTTGCACGCTTTGCGGCGAATCATGGTTTTTCCGAAGCGGAATTTTTCGCCGGCATTCCGGGCACCGTCGGCGGCGCGCTGGCCATGAATGCCGGGTGCCACGGCGGGGAAACCTGGCGTTACTTGACGCGCGTGCTGATGATGAATCGGCAAGGCGAGTGTGTGCTGCGGAGCGTGGATGAGTTTGAGATTGGCTACCGTCATGTGCGACCTCGGTTTGGTGCGGATGAAATTTTTGCCGCAGCGTGGTTTCGCTTTCCGCGCGGACAATCTGCCGCAGCGCGAGCGCGTATTCGCGAATTGCTGGCGCGACGCATTGCTACTCAGCCACTCGGTTTGCCCAATGCGGGGTCGGTTTTCAGAAACCCGCCGGGAGATCACGCGGCACGCTTGATTGAGGCGGCAGGGCTTAAGGGCATTTGGTTGGGTGGTGCACAGGTTTCTGAAAAGCATGCGAATTTCATCGTTAATCCTGCCGGCAAGGCGACAGCAAATGAGATAGAAATGCTCATCGACCAAATTCGATTGAAAGTGCATGAAAAGTTTGCTGTAGATCTCGTGCCCGAGGTGCGAATTTTTGGAATAAATGCGGTTGAGGAAAATCTGTGAATTTTGGCAAAGTAGCCGTCATGATGGGCGGCAAGTCGGCGGAGCGTGAAGTTTCATTAAAAAGCGGAGCGGCGGTTCTGTCGGCACTGTGCTCTGCGGGAATTGATGCCGCTCCGTTTGACCCGCAGGACAAGCCCCTTGAAGCCCTGCATGGCGAAAATTTCAATCGTGTGTTTATCGCGCTGCACGGGCGAGGTGGCGAGGATGGCAGCCTGCAAGGCGCACTGAATCTGCTGAATATTCCTTATACCGGCAGTGGCGTGCTGGCTTCAGCTCTGGCGATGGATAAGTGGCGGTGCAAATTGGTCTGGGCTGCAGCGGGCCTGCCCGTGCCTGACTACGAGATTGTGACACCGACCAGTAATTTTGCTGAAATTGAAGCGCGGTTGAATTTGCCGCTGTTTGTGAAGCCGGCCAATGAAGGCTCCAGCATTGGTATTAGCAAGGTAAAAGAATCCGGCGGCCTGCGTGCAGCGTTTGCGCTGGCCGCGCAATATGATGCCTGCGTCATTGCAGAACGGTTCCTGGCCGGCGGCGAGTTTACCGTGGGGATTATTGGTGATCAGGCGTTGCCAGTGATCCGTATTGTTCCGCAAACCGAATTTTATGATTTTGCCGCCAAGTATTCACGCGATGACACTCAATACCTGATTCCGAGTGGCTTAGGCGAAGCGCGCGAGGCAGAAATTCGCATCATGGCGCTGCGTGCGTTTCGGGTACTGGGTGGTCGCGGTTGGGGGCGCATTGACGTGATGCTGGACGCGGAAGGCCGCGCCTGGTGTCTGGAGGCCAACACCTCGCCGGGCATGACGGATCACTCGCTGGTGCCCATGGCGGCAAAGGCGGCGGGAATTTCGTTCGGCGATCTGGTGGTCAAGTTGCTGGGGGAGGCGCGCTGTGGTGATTAGAGCTCGCGTGCACGGCAATGATCGCAATGGCCGTAGCGGTCGAAACAAGGACGCTGTCAGCAAGGTTGGTAATGCGCGTGTGCAGGCAAATGGCAACGGTAACCTGTTTTGGAATTCTCCCCGGTTGATTAACTCAGTGGCCGATGTCGTTTTTATTCTGGGTGGCGTTCTTCTGGCTTGGGCCGGGGTCATGGTCTTGCAGCGTTTGCCCATCTTCCCGCTAAAAACGATCATTGTGACTGACGCCGTTCAGCAAGTCTCTGCTACGCAGATTGAGCAGGTAGCGCGAACGGTGATTAGCGGAAATTTTCTCACTGTTAATCTGGCCGCAGCGCAGCGTTCTTTTGAACAGTTGCCCTGGGTGCGGCGCGCCAGCTTGCGGCGTCAGTGGCCGGATAGCCTGGTGTTGTCTTTTGAGGGGCAGCGTCCCGTGGCGCAGTGGTCGTCACTGGATGGTGAAGCGCGGTTAGTCAATGATCTTGGTGAGGTGTTTGTTGCTGCAGCACCAACAGGAATGTCGCTACCGGTTTTTTCAGGGCCGGAAGGCTCAGCAGCCCAAATGCTCACACGCTATGGTGAATTTTCGGTGCAATTGGCGACGGTGCAACGTGATCTGGTGGCGCTGCGACTTTCCCCGCGTGAAGCATGGCAGCTCAAGCTGGATGACGGTGTAGTGCTCGAACTGGGGCGCGATCAGCCTAAAACGCCGTTGGCTGAACGTCTGACACGATTTACCACCCACTATGCCCATGTGAAGGATCGTCTGCACGCATTGAGCGTGGTGGATATGCGGTATCCCAATGGATTTGCCCTGAAGGCGAGAAAAAGTTAATGAGTAAAGACACCTATGAGTAAAGATATAAAACGTGATCTGATTGTTGGTCTCGATATCGGTACGTCAAAAATCGTCGCCATCGTCGGCGAGGTTGATGTTGAAGGACGCCTTTCTGTACTCGGAATGGGTATGCAGGAATCCATCGGCATCAAGCGTGGCATGGTAATCAACATTGAAGCGACGGTGAATTCAATCTCCAAAGCCATTGCGGAAGTTGAGATGATGGTTGGTTGCAAGGTGCGCGAGGTATACACGGGAATTGCCGGCAGCCATATAAAGAGCAAGGATTCAGACGGCATGGCAGTAGTGCGGGATAAAGAAGTCACATCATTCGATGTGGAACGTGCCATTGAAGCGGCCAATGCCACGCCGATTTCGGCCGATGACCAGATTTTGCACACGTTGGTGCAAGAGTTCATCGTGGATGGCCAGGATGGCGTCAAAGAACCCATCGGCATGGATGCACGACGGTTGGAAGTGAGAGTGCATCTCGTCACGGGTGCGGTGACCGCCGTGCAGAACATCGTTAAATGCGTACACCGTTGCGGGTTGGAGGTAGTTGATCTGGTATTGCAACCACTGGCCTCAGGTTATGCCGTGCTCACGGACGACGAAAAGGATGTGGGCGTTTGCCTGGTTGATATTGGCGGTGGCACGACGGATATTGCTGTGTTTGTGCATGGAGCTATTCGGCACACGGCAGTGATTCCGATTGCAGGCGATCAGGTAACCAACGATATCGCGATTGCGTTGCGCACATCAACACAGGACGCGGAAGAAATCAAAATGCGCTTTGGTGTCGCACTTCAGCAGTTGGCCAATGCAGAAGAAATGATCGAGGTTCCGGGTGTTGGCGACCGACCGGGATCCCAGCTTTCACGGCAAACCTTGGCGGGGTTTATTCAGCCACGAATCGAAGAGATTTTTCAGCAGGTGCAAGAAGAGCTGCATCGTAGTGGCTATGAGCGCCTTTTGCGTGCGGGCATTGTGCTGACCGGAGGCGCTGCGCAAATGCCGGGTATGACTGAGTTAGGCGAGGAGATTTTTCATAATTCGGTGAAATTGGTCACGCCGATTTATGAAGGAAATTTGCGTGATTTTGTGCGCAACCCGCGGTATTCCACTGCGATGGGTTTGCTGTTGGAGGGCGTGGCGCAACGCCAGCGAGGAATGAAAGTACAGCACCCCAAGACATTTGCGCAGGTTTTGGGACGTATGCGGGCATGGTTCGGTAAAAATTTTTAGGTAGTCAGTGATCGTTGGTGGCTTATCGGTTTTTTGATTGGTTTTGATTATGCAGTTATTTTTAAAGGAGACAACAATGTTTGAATTAGAAGAAGTTGCATCGCAGGAAACTGCATCCGGTACCACGGTTATTAAAGTGATAGGTGTCGGCGGTGCGGGTGGTAATGCGGTTGAGCACATGATTCGTGAAGGTGTCGGCGGTGTGGAGTTCATTTGCTGCAATACCGATTCACAAGCGCTGGATAAAAGCAGTGCGCATGTCAAGCTGCAACTCGGGCCAGGCTTGGGTGCAGGCGGCAAACCCGAAAAAGCCAAAGCGCTTGCACAGGCCGATCGAGTGCGCATTGCTGAAGCACTGGAAGGTGCGCACATGGTATTCATTACCGCCGGTATGGGCGGGGGCACCGGCACCGGTGCCGGACCTGTGATCGCTGAAGTCGCGCGTGAATTGGGCATACTGACAGTTGCCGTGGTGACCAAGCCGTTTGAATACGAGGGTCGGCGCAAGCGGCTGGCCGAAGAGGGTGTGACTGAGTTTGAAAAGCATGTTGATTCGCTAATCGTGATTCTTAACGAAAAACTCGAAGAGGTTCTGGGTGATGATGTCAGCATGCTGGATGCATTTAAAGCGGCAGACAATGTGTTGCGTAATGCCGTCGGCGGCATTGCCGAGATCATCAATGTGCCAGGTTTGGTTAACGTCGATTTTGAAGATGTGCGTACGGTCATGGGCGAGATGGGCAAGGCCATGATGGGTTCCGCGGTCGCTTCTGGTGTTGATCGCGCGCGTATTGCTGCTGAAGAAGCGGTGGCTAGTCCGTTGCTGGAAGGCATCGAGTTGTCCGGCGCTCGTGGCGTGTTGGTTAATATCACGGCGAGCAACACGCTGGGCTTGAAAGAGTACAAGGATGTGATGAATACCATTCGTCAATACACTGCTGCCGAGGCGACTGTGATTTGTGGTGCCGTGTTTGATGCGTCAATGGAAGATCAATTGCGGGTGACGGTGGTTGCAACCGGCTTGGGCGCGATCCCGGGCAAGGCACGCAAGCCGGAAATGAAAGTTGTTGAGACGATCGGGCGCACTGGCACCGATGGTTTCCATGTATTTGACAACACGATGGGGCAGGTTGATTTGTCGAGCGTCGCATCAAGTTTGCGCATGCCGCGTAACAGCCAAGCCGAAGCAATGGCTGCTTCTGGTGTTGATAAATATGACATTCCTGCTTTTTTGCGTCGCCAACAAGATTGAGCTACGCTAGTTCGGGAAGCATGCGCCACAAGGACGTCTCCGCCTTGTGGCGTTTCGCTTTGCCTGGCGGGGTTAATCCACATGATAAAATCAAGCCAGTGCCGTGATTAAGGCATTGTTTTTTTGATGTTGGTTTTCCCTGCGTCTAATTTACAGCCCCGTTCAAATTCACTATGCTGCGTCAGCGAACACTAAAGTCATTGGTTAAAACTACTGGGGTGGGGCTTCACTCCGGGGCAAAGGTTTCGCTAGTGTTGCGTCCAGCGCCCGTTGATACAGGCGTTGTTTTTCGCCGAGTGGATTTAACGCCCCCAGTCGATCTGAAAGCCGACCCTTTTGGCGTTGGCGATACCCGCATGGCTTCTTGTCTGGAACAAAACGGAGCGAAAATCTCTACCGTAGAACACCTCATGTCCGCTTTGGCTGGTTTAGGCATTGATAATATTTATATCGATGTTGATGCGGCTGAGTTACCGATCATGGATGGCTCGGCCGCGCCTTTTGTTTTTCTGTTGCAGTCTGTAGGCATTGAGGAGCAGTCGGCTGCGAAGAAATTCATTCGCGTCAAGAAAGTGGTTGAAGTCAAAGAGGGTGATAAATGGGCTCGGCTGTCACCCTTCGATGGTTTCAGTCTCGATTTCTCAATAGTTTTTGCCCATCCGGCGGTTGCCCAGTCAGGTTCTAGTGCGCATATTGATTTTGCCGATCAATCTTATATCCGCGAAGTCGCCCGTGCGCGAACATTCGGCTTCATGCAGGATGTTGAGGTACTGCGTGAGCAGGGGTTAGCCTTGGGTGGCAGCCTTGAAAATGCCATCGTGATGGATGAATATCGGGTTTTGAACAATGATGGGCTGCGCTATGCGGATGAATTCGTCAAACACAAAATACTCGATGCCGTCGGTGATCTTTATTTAGCAGGCCACCCGCTACTTGCTGCGTTTTCTGCCCATAAATCTGGCCATGCGTTGAATAATGCCCTGTTACGCGCCCTGCTAAGTGATGCATCCGCTTGGGAGATAGTGAGTTTCCTGCATGTAGAAGATGCACCGGCCAAAGTGGTGGCGCTTTATCCGCAACTGGCTTGATCAAGCATAGTCAGCCAGGATTTCCCAGCCATGCTGTTCCTCCGAGTGATTGGCATACTTACCGCGATAACCATAGGCAGTAGTGTTCTGGCCTGGTTATTTACGCGTGATCGCCGCTACTTGCACCTGGCTGGTCGCGTGACCAAGGGCGCTCTGATCGTAGCGCTGACCATCCTGGTATTGATGGCAGCTGAGCGACTGATTATTCTGTAACCACCTTTATCAATCGGTCAATTGCACGCTTGAGCGCAGACTCTGATGGCAAATTCCGCGCCAGCAAAGTGAGTCCCTGCTTTTGTCGATTGCCAGGCAAGACCGGTCTTTGATAAGTCTCTTTGGGTCGAGTCGAGGGACTGGCCTGCACGCTGACGCCAATTTCGGTAACTTTTGCTGCTGAAGACGTTAATGCGGAGGCAATGCGTGGGCCTAATTGCCTCACTTTTGCGGCGACTGCACTGTTGCTTGTATGAATAAAAATCTTCCCCAGCCGAAAGTTCGCTACCCGGGCATGGGGGCGCAGCGGCTCGGGAAGCACGGTTTCTAGGGTGCGTTGAAACTCCAGGAGGCGCTGCGCGTGGGCAGCCAGCCGTGCCAAACCTTCCGTTGAGACCAGATGTTCCTGGAGACTCTTTGCCATCAGTTTAAATAATTCCAGAAAGGGGGGAAGCATGCATATTATTCTTGTCCCGGATCGATTGGCAACAACCAGAAGAATTAACTTGAATGGTGCCATAGCTGGGCAGTAAATTAACGGCGACGTCAGAGGGATAGAAGAAGCGTGACCCCATGCTAAAATTATCCTTTTGTATTTGTCGGCCTTTGGCTTAACAAAGCGGGCTGCGTAACCTACATGATCTCCGGATTTCTCAGAAAGATTTTTGGCAGCCGCAATGATCGGCTGATCAAGCAATATCGCCAAAGCGTTACACAAATCAATGCGCTCGAAAGTGGATTGCAGGCACTGGATGATGCTGCACTACAAGCGAAAACGGATGAGTTTCGTCGTCGCCATGCCGAGGGCGAGTCATTGGACGCCTTGTTGCCTGAAGCATTTGCTGTTGTGCGTGAGGGGGGGCGTCGCGTCTTGGGAATGCGCCACTTTGATATGCAATTGGTAGGTGGCATGGTGTTGCATTACGGCAAGATTGCCGAAATGCGTACGGGGGAAGGCAAAACGCTTACGGCGACATTGGCTGTTTATCTCAACGCCTTGTCTGGCAAAGGCGTTCATCTGGTGACAGTGAATGATTACTTAGCTAGCCGTGATGCGGAATGGATGGGCCGTCTGTACCGCTTTCTGGGCCTGACAATTGGCATCAATCTTTCGCAAATGCCGCATGAAGCGAAACAAGCTGCCTATGCAGCGGATATCACTTACGGCACGAACAACGAATTCGGCTTTGATTATCTGCGCGACAACATGGTGTACTCCCCGGCGGAGCGGGTACAACGCGGATTGAATTTCGCGATTGTCGATGAAGTGGATTCGATCCTTATTGATGAGGCGCGTACGCCATTGATTATTTCCGGTCAGGCCGAAGACCACACCGAGTTATATGTCGCCATGAACGCCGTGCCGCCCCTGTTGACGCTGGGTGAAGCGGCCAAAAATGATACTGAAAAAGACAGTGGCGACTACACGGTTGACCTGAAGGCGCACCAGGTATTGTTGACGGATGAGGGACATGAAAAAGCCGAGAACATTCTTGCTCATCTAGGACTTTTGCCTGAAGGTAGCAGCCTGTATGAGCCGGCCAACATTCTGCTCATGCACCACTTGTATGCTGCATTGCGTGCGCACAATCTGTATCACCGCGACCAGCAGTATGTTGTGCAAGAGGGTGAAGTCACCATCGTTGATGAATTTACCGGACGCCTGATGACCGGGCGGCGCTGGTCTGAAGGCCTGCATCAGGCAGTCGAGGCCAAAGAGGGGGTGGCTATCCAGGCCGAAAACCAAACGCTCGCTTCAATCACATTCCAGAATTATTTCCGCATGTACGGCAAGTTGGCCGGCATGACAGGTACAGCCGATACGGAAGCCTATGAGTTTCAGCAGATATACGGGCTTGAAACCGTTGTCATTCCAACTAACCGGCCGATGGTCCGGCGCGACGAACATGATCAGATTTACCGCACGGCACAAGAAAAGTATACCGCGATCATTGCTGACATTCGTAGCTGTAAAGAGCGGGGGCAGCCGGTGCTGGTTGGCACCACGTCGATTGAAAATTCCGAATTGCTCTCCAGCCTGCTAGACAAGGAAAAGCTACCGCACCAGGTACTCAATGCCAAGCAGCATGCGCGCGAAGCGGAAATCATTGCCCAGGCCGGTCGCCCGGGCGTGATTACCATTGCGACCAACATGGCGGGTCGGGGTACCGATATTGTGCTGGGCGGCAATATCGAAAAAATGCTGGACGCGGTCAAGGAAGATGCGGCCTTATCTGTTGAAGAAAAAGAGCAGCGCATCGCCACCATGAAAGCCGAATGGCAAACCATGCATGATCAGGTGCTGGCTTCGGGTGGTTTACATATCATTGGCTCTGAGCGGCATGAATCACGGCGTATTGATAACCAGCTGCGTGGGCGATCCGGGCGGCAGGGCGATGCAGGTTCATCGCGCTTTTATCTAGCCCTGGACGATTCCTTGCTGAAGATTTTTGCGGGCGACCGGCTCAACAGCATCATGGTGCGGCTCAAAATGCCCGAGGGCGAAGCCATTGAGCATCCGCTGGTGTCGCGTTCGCTGGAATCCGCGCAGCGCAAAGTAGAGCAGCGCAACTTTGATATTCGCAAGCAGTTGCTGGAGTACGACGATGTTGCCAACGATCAGCGCAAAGTCATCTATCAGCAACGTAATGAATTGCTCGATAGCAGCGACATCAGCGAAACAATCACCGGCATGCGCCAGGGTTCCATTCACGATACGTTCCGTATCTACATCCCGGAAGGCAGTGTGGAAGAACAATGGGATATTGCCGGTCTTGAAAATATGCTGGCTGGCGAACTGCAGCTGAAACTGCCCATTGGCGAATGGCTAAAAGCCGAGCCACTGCTCACCGACCATGAGCTACTTGTGCGCTTGCTCGATGCAGCCGACGCTGCCTATGCTGCCAAGACCGTGGCAGTGGATGCCGCCGCGTGGGCGGGATTCGAGCGCAATGTCATGCTGCAAAGCCTTGATAACCACTGGCGCGAGCATCTTTCAGCGCTGGATCATTTGCGCCAGGGCATTCATTTGCGCGGTTATGCGCAGAAAAACCCGAAGCAGGAATACAAACGCGAAGCGTTTGATCTGTTCGAAGGTTTGCTGCAAGCCGTGCGTGCGGATGTCATCAAGCTGTTAATGACGGCTGAAGTTCGAGACGAAGCGCAACTCGAGGCGATTGAGGAACCACCCCATTTTGATCATGTGGAATACCATCATTCCGAGCTTGACGAAGCGCTGGCGGCTGTCGTTGATAAACCCCGACCTGTGCATGCCGTGCCCAAAGTGGGCCGTAATGATGCTTGCCCTTGCGGTAGCGGCAAGAAATACAAGCATTGCCACGGCAAGCTGAGCTAAGTTTTAGCCAAGGTTGAACTTAGGTTGAACTAAGCCACCGCGTACACGTCAGTGCATACCCAGTTGCATCCGACGATAGTCGAGGATTACGCGAGCAACGCGAGTAATACGGGTAACAGTGTTCTCATTCTGGATCAGACACGCCTGCCGCAGATTGCCGTGCAGGTGCGCCTGAACACCGTCGATGATGTGGCGCATGCCCTGCGCAGCATGCAGGTGCGTGGCGCGCCGTTGATCGGGGTTACTGCTGCTTATGGTGTGGCGCTGGGGCTTAACCACGATGCATCGGACAGCCAGCTGGCGCAGGTGATCGCTCTGCTGGCCGCAACTCGCCCGACGGCGGTTAATCTGCATTGGGCGCTGGCCCGCATGCAGCGCGTGCTGCAAAAGTCGGCGCTGGTGACACGGCGCGAAACAGCCTGGCACGAGGCGCGTGCAATTTCGGCTGAGGACGTGCTCACCAACGTCAGTATCGGTGAGCATGGGTTGCATATGCTGACGATGCACCCGCGAAACGATGCGGCGCTGCACATCATGACCCACTGCAACGCCGGACGTTTGGCGACGGTTGCCCACGGCACGGCGCTTGCGCCGATTTATGCTGCACATGCCGCAGGTATTCCCGTACATGTCTGGGTTTCCGAAACCCGTCCGCGTAATCAGGGGTTGCTTACCGCGTGGGAGCTGGCGGAAGCGGGCGTGCCGCACACGCTGATCGCTGACAATGCCGCTGGTTTGCTGATCATGCAGGGCAAGGTGGATCTGCTCATTGTCGGCGCTGACCGCATTGCTGCCAATGGCGACACGGCCAACAAGATCGGCACCTATCTCAAAGCGCTTGCCGCACGGGCGCATGGCGTGCCGTTTTATGTCGCCGCGCCGTTGTCCACAATTGATTTTTCCTGCCTCGCAGGCTTCGCCATTCCCATTGAAGAACGCGCCGCCGCAGAATTGGGCGTGGGCAATGTGCCGGTGCTGAATCCTGCCTTCGACATCACGCCGGCGCATCTGATTACTGGCATCATTTCTGAACGTGGCGTAACCACCGCAGAGGAATTAGCCCAATGGAAAACCTGAGCCAGGAATTGCAACGGCTTGCCGCCAGCGTACGGGCCACTGCAGGCGAGTTGATTTCTCGTGACCTGAATCGTGGCAGTGCGGGGAATGTCTCGGTGCGCATGGCGGACGGATTCATCATCACGCCGACGGGCATTGAACATAAAGACTGCACGCCGGACGATATGGTGAAACTCGGGATAAAAATCGGTGCTGACGGTACGGCGGGTGTGCCAAACTCGCCGCTCAACCGTCGCAAACCGTCATCCGAATGGCGCTTCCATCGCGATATTTATGTGGCATTTCCGGCAGCCGGTGCAATCATCCACGCGCATTCGCCCTTCGCCACCGCGCTGGCCTGCCAACAGCAGAACATCCCGCCATTCCATTACATGATCGCTCGTTTTGGCGGCAGGGATGTGCGTTGTGCTGCTTACGCCACCTTTGGCACGCAAGCCTTGTCAGACGCGATGCTCACTGCGCTAAAAGACCGCTCGGCCTGCCTGATGGCGCATCATGGCATGGTGGTGTACGGCCGGAACCTCACCCATGCGCTGGCCCTGGCTGTGGAACTGGAAACCCTGTGCGAGCAGTATTGGCGCGTGCTGCAACTCGGCGCGCCCAAGTTGCTGACAGCGGCACAGATGGATGAGGTGATTGTGAAGTTTGCTGGATATGGACAGCAGGATAGAGGTCGCTACGCGGGTTCTTGAGTTTGTCTCAGTCAAACATTTCTTGTGTCAGGCTGTAGATGACAAGAAGTTTCAATCTTTATAAGTTACGTTGAGTCTCTATCATGGATCGTAGTCGCCTTAGAGCAATCCAAAGCCTCGAGTTTCGAGACCCGAGGCAGTTTCTTGTTGAGTTAGGGGAATTGGAATGTCGGCTAGCTGCATCAGTACTCGATCCAAAGATTAAGGGGCTTCGTACTAACAAGCTGAAGGAATGGCGAGAGGCAAGAGATGCTGCTCTTTTTTGTTACGGTATGGGACAACGCATTGGGCAAACGGTTTTTCTTGCGCGTGGCGAATCGCAAGACTACGACTTCATTGCTGCTTGGGTGGTGGGAGATGTTCAGTACTTTGTCCCTGTTCAACTGAAGGAAGTTGTTCCCTCGGACCTCAACGGCACTACGTCATTGAAGGAAATAATTGATTCCCTCAAGAAGTATGGTGACTCGAAGGATCTGACGGTGGCTATTCGATTGAATAGACAGGAGCATTTTGATCCACAAACTGTTGTTGTTCCACCATTACACATAGCCGCTTTATGGGTCTTCGGCTCAATTTCCTTAGATCGATCGGAGTGGATGTTGTGGGGGAACTTCCTTGAAAAACCCGAGGGGTCACGTTTTTCATATCCGACCTAACGCATTTAGTAACAGGAATGCAAGAGATAAAGCTATTTGTGTCGGTAATGTCAGACGCTAGCCGCCCTTGCGCTGAGACAGCGGATGCCGTGGCGCACCTGCCGGACGGCGTGCCTTGTTGGTCGGGCTGGATTTGGATCCGGCAGGGGAGCCTCGCCGCACCCCAAGGGTACTTGCTTCGCGCCGTGTCATCACCGTCAGCGCGTTGCGTCCCTGCGGGAACTTTTTCCATTGTGGCGCTTCACCCGGCGCAAGCGTGCCACCCGGTTGGGTGAGTGGCACCAGATGGCGTTTGCCGGGGCCGATCAGATCGCTGCGGCCCATGGCGCGCAGTGCCTCGCGCAACATCGGCCAGTTGGCTGGATCGTGGTAGCGCAAAAAAGCCTTGTGCAGTTTGCGTTGCCGCCCTGAGCGCACAATAGTCACCTCTTCGGAGGTGTCGGTGACTTTGCGCAGCGGATTTTTTTCGGTATGCCACATGGCCGTGGCAATGGCCAGTGGCGTGGGTAAAAAAGTTTGCACCTGATCCAGGCGGAAGCCGTTTTTCTTCAGCCACAGCGCGAGGTTCAGCATGTCCTCGTCCGTCGTACCGGGATGCGCGGCGATGAAGTAGGGAATCAGGTATTGCTCCTTGCCGGCTTCTTTGGAAAATTTTTCGAACATCTGCTTGAAGCGGTCATAGCTGCCGATGCCCGGCTTCATCATTTTGGAGAGCGGGCCTTCCTCGATGTGCTCGGGCGCGATCTTGAGATAGCCGCCCACGTGATGCGTGACGAGTTCCTTCACATATTCCGGCGAGCGCACGGCGAGGTCGTAACGCAGGCCGGAGCTGATGAGAATTTTCTTGATGCCGGGCAGCGCGCGGGCTTTTTTGTAGAGCGAAATCAGCGGTGCGTGATCGGTGTTGAGGTTCTCGCAAATGCCCGGATACACGCAAGACAGCCGGCGACAGGAGGATTCAATCTCGGGTGTTTTGCAGGCCATGCGATACATGTTGGCGGTTGGCCCGCCAAGGTCGGAGACGACGCCGGTAAAGCCGGACGTCTTGTCGCGGATTTGCTCGACTTCATGCAGGATGGATTCTTCCGAGCGGCTCTGGATGATGCGGCCTTCGTGTTCGGTGATGGAGCAAAACGTGCAGCCGCCAAAGCAGCCGCGCATGATGTTCACTGAAAAACGAATCATCTCCCAGGCCGGAATGCGCGCTTCGCCATACGCGGGATGCGGCGCACGGGCGTAGGGCAGGCCGAAGACGTGATCCATCTCGGCAGTAGTGAGTGGCAAAGGGGGTGGGTTGAGCCACAGGTCGCGCAAACTCGCGCGGTCACCGTGGGCTTGCACCAGCGCACGCGCGTTGCCGGGGTTGGATTCGAGATGAAAAGTGCGCGAGGCGTGGGCGTAAAGCACCGGGTCGTCTTTAACCTGTTCGTAGCTGGGCAGGCGTACGGTGGTTTGGGCGCGCGCTTCACGGCGCTGGGCAAGGCGTTCGGCGCGGCCGACCAAGCGGATGGGATGCATTGTCGCCGTCTCGCCAGCGCCAGCGCTTTGCGTCCCTGCGGGAACTTTATCCGTAGTCGCCTTGACGCCGGTCTCTGGCGTCATCGCGTAAGGGTCAGGATGCGGCGTAATCGCGCCGGGCGTATCAACGCTCAAGGATTCCACTTCCTCCCACTCCGGCGAGGGTTTCCAGCCGTGCGGTGCCATGAAGGCGGTGCCGCGCAGATCGCGGATGGTGCTGATTTTTTCGCCGCTCGCCAGCCGATGCGCGAGTTCAATCAGCGCGCGTTCGGCGTTGCCAAACAACAGCAAGTCAGCTTT
>SCUZ01000087.1 GCA_004322535.1 Rugosibacter sp. | reverse complement strand
ACTACGTTTTAAATCGTCCTCATAGGCCTGAATCAGCAGTTGGGTGTTTTTCAGATCCAGCGGCTCATTTACCTTGACGTAAGTGCCGCGATAAAGCTGCGATGGATTCGGCGTGATATTGGGCTTTGGATCATTTACTATGCGATGCATGAAGTTCAGGAAGTGAAACTCAAACTTCATGGTGCGCTCAATCGCGCCGGTATTGGCATTGATATAACGCCAATAGAACGGGTAAATAATGGCGCCGTCACCCCAGTTCAAACCATATTTGAAGTTCCAGGCCAGTTTTTCACCCGCACGCGGGTCGGAGGCGGAGGGTTGTTGCGGGAAAGGGCGGCCAGCGACAAAACCCTCAATCGTCGTGCCCAGCTTGACTTTATCAGCATATTGCTTCGTGGCTTCGATATACGGCTTGGGCAGCGGCATATCAAATGTCGCAGCTACAGGAATTTCCATCCAGCCGTCTTTAATTAATTTGAAGTGCCCCGGACTGATAATATCCTTGAACTGGTCTACATTGCTTTTATTGATCACCATACCGGTTTTTAAGCCAGGGAAGGTGGGGAAGCCTTTTTTGTAGGGGAAGAACGCTTCGTCCAGCTCGGCATCGGTAACAGCGTGCGCTGCCTGGGCAAGAAATGCTGCAGCACATGCAGCAACGATTTTTAGTGTGCGCGTGTTTGCTTTGATCTTCATTGCATAACCTCTCTTATGTAAGAACTCATGGTTTTAATCGTGTTCAAGTAACAGTCGGACTGGCTTTACACGGTGGTATACCTCTCACCAACACCAACTTTTCACCTGCGATCAGAACTTGTATTTCATGCTGAATTGAATTTCGTCTTCTCTCCATGCGGCGCCAATCGGGCCGGCTCGGAAAGCGCCGAGGGGTACTAGACCGCCTAGACCAGCCGACCCAGGCGTAAATGGACCAGCATTGCCTGGATAGGATGTAAATGGACCGAATGGATTTTGCGAACGGCTGTCATCAAAATGCCAGCGTTCTTGATCCGCACGGAATTTGAAATTAGCACCCACGCTGAATGACAGATTGTCCGAGTAACGGTAGCCCAGGGAAGGCGCCAAGGCAAACGCATGTGCTTTAAAGTCGCGCGCCATGATCACTTGCGGGATCAGCCGAGCATTCATGAGCGAAGCACGAATCAGCAAGGTGCCGGTGAAGTTGTTCTCCCAGTCCACCATACCCACTTTGCCGTAGGGACCATCACGCAGCTCATGGTCAAAAATGTGCTGATAGAACAGCTGTGCTGAAAACAGCGTGGCTTCAGCTTCGTTAATCCAGGGAATGATCGTGGGTCGATCCAGACCGATCACCGAACGGAACACGCGGTTTTTGGAATAACCCGACGCCTGCGCCGAATTGCCAAACTCTTCACCGTGAGTTAGTGCGGCCTCCAGACGGACGGCCAGGTTAGCATCCGGAATCTGGAAGTCAGCCGAACCACCGAGCAAGCTGACACGCGGATAAACCAAATCAAAGGCGATAAGGTTGGACGTATCCTGAATTGTACCCAGGAATGGGTTAACCGCACCCGTATTAAATTGGTGCAGGCTAGGCAATTGCGAACGATAGGTCAGACCATTAAGCGAGAAACTGAACCCCCCTGCCGTCACGCCTTCCCATTTAATGCCCAGTTGCGTATTTTTAAACGACCAATCGGGCAGTTCGACGTTACGAATACCAACGACGTGAGGTCCAAAATCTGCCGCTAAAAAGGTCCCGTTTCCTGCACCGCTGGGTACACCAGGAGTTGGGAAAGTCGTACCCGGAAGGCCATTACCGAAATTACCAACCGTGCCGCCGTTATCCCACAGGGATTTGAAGGCGCGCAAGATACAGCCGGCATCCAGAATCACATTCGGCGTGCCACATTGACCCAGATTGTTCGGCCGGAACTGATCAAAGTTCCACACTACCGAGACGTTGCGATCCTGGAAGGTGTCGCTTGCGCCCATGCGATATTCGGCTTGCAAAATCCACATCGGGATGCGAATGTCTTGCAGTTCGTCATAGATGTTGTTGCGCGAGTAGTCAACCGGGTTGATCACATCCAGCACGCGGAACAAATCGGTACGACCCCAGACCACTTGCTGTTTACCGAGCTTGACAAACACCTGCTTGCCATCATCCAGATTGAAGTTTTTCTTGACATAGAACTCGCGAATGAAGTCGAGCTTGTTGTTGAATTCTGGTGCCTCCAGCTCACTCTGTTTTTTATCGCCATAACCACCAAAATCGGTACACCCACGGCTATCTATATTGCACGGACGCACCGGCACGGCAACCTGGACACCATTAGGATTGGTGCCCCAACGATCAAACAACACACGCAGGCCCTGATTCGGGTTATACGGCAATGGTGGAGCTGCAGCAGCATTGACCGCTTGGACCAAGGTCGGGTTAACAATCACACCAGGCGTTGTTGAATTAAAGCCGAACGTGTTCGTTGTGAGACCTGCGCCATTAACCAGCAGATAATTCAACCCCTGCCCGAATGGGGTGCTTGTTTTATTCAATCCTGAAGCACCAACCGCGTCAAACACCGCCTGAGGGAGAGCCAGAGCAGCTGCAAAACCTGGTCCAGCTGAATTACCTAAACTAACCGCACCACCCGCATTCTTGCCATATTCATCCTTGTTCAGTTGATATACACCATCATAAGTGCCACGGAAGATGCCATGGAAAGCCCAGCCGTCCGAAAGGGTTTTATCGGCTTCTGCCTGCAAGGTATTGCGGAATTTAGACAACCCGACATTGTTGCCCGTGTTGTCCTTGCCACGAAAGTGGGTGGCGTTCTCATAAAAAACATCCACTTTCCACGGGCTGGAACCTTCGCCCAGTGCGGGAAGGCTGCCTTCTTGTGCATGTACCACAGGTGCCAGCGTAACAGTCGCCAAGCCTAGTGATAAAAAACTTGCTGCTTGGCGGAGAAAAATTCCCCATTTTTGCTTATGCATTACTTTCCCCTTTCTAAGGTTGGCTTACAGTATCTGCACCGGCTTTAACCTTCGAAGGATAGCCAGCAGATTTACTTAAAACATTAAAACAAACAAGACAACTTAAAAAAAATAGGTTAAACCAATATTTATATTTATCGGCTTAACCATCCTCCTGCTCGTTCGCTAAATCCTGCAAAAAAATATCGCTTTCTTTTTTTATATTCTTTTTAGACGAAGGCAGCCACATGAACCACGCTGAAGGATTAACAGTGGAAGCTAAATCAACCACCTGACCCACGCACGAAGTTGCCTTTCTTTGCTTTATACCTTCTCTTGAATTACGCCGTCAACGTCAACTTCAATAGCTGTGACGAAATGTGGTTTAAACACAACACACCAGGCAGGAACAATAAACATCGCGGCTACTGCATTCACAATTAACATGAACGACAGCAACATGGCGGTATCTGACTGAAAGCGCAGATGCGACATGAAGATCCACAGAATCACGCCCGCAATGAGCGTGGCAGCGGTAAAGCTCACCGCATAACCGGTGGTGGCTACCGCGTTGATCACGGCTTTGTGGATGTCACGTGTATGGGCGAATTCTTCACGAATACGGTCCATGAAGTACACCGCATAGTCGATACCGACTCCAACGCCTACGGTAATCACCGGCACCGTATTCACGTTGATGCCGATATTCTTCCAGCCCATATAGGCATAGGTCATGGCAGTAGCAAACAGCATGGGAAATATCATCAGCCAGCCAGCATGCAGCGACTGGTAATAAATAGCAACCAGCAAGAAAGACAACAGCAACACGGTGGGGATAATAATCAGGTGGTCGCGGTGCAACGCCTGGTTACCGGCTGCGTTCACCCCGATGATGCCGCCAGCAAGCTCGACATGCACACCTGGCACTTCTGCTTCGATCATTTTTTTGCCTTCGAGCGCCATGGCCGTAGCACGGGTAATCGTGGTGGCTTTGTGATCCTTGTAATAAAAGACAAGATTAGCCTCGGTATCTTCCGGCGTGATGAACTCTTTTAGCGCGCCTGGAATCGGGCTTGAGGCCATGAAGGCAAACATGAGGCCACCACTTTCTGCGGCTGTCGATGGTGTTTGCATCCAGCGTGGGTCATCACTGTGTGTCAGACGGTTGAAAACGCGCACTACAATGGGCAACGCCCTGGTGCCACCTACCGCTGGATCGCTCATCATGTGAGCTTGAAAGCGCTCAACCGCCGCCATGACGGCCGGCTTTTTAATGCCGCCAGGCTCATCGGTGCGAATGATAATGTTGAGTTCTTCCGAACCAGGGAAGCGCTCGTTAATTGCCTTGGTCGACAAATTGAAGTCGTGATCACGGGCCAAGAGCGGTGAACCGGGTTCGGATTCACCAATCTGAACTCGACTGATAAAGTTATAAGAAGCCGCCATACCCAGGAAGGTAATCAGCAGAATCACCCGTGCGCCGGTGGTAGTACCGCCGGTGTACTGCATAAACGTGCCAAGCGCTTTGCGCACGACCACATTACCATTCATGGTTTTCTTGGGTTGCGGCAATACGCTCAAAGCCAGCGGAATCATGAAATGCACGGTGAAAATAACCGAGAAGCCCCAGAAGCCAGCCGCCGCACCCAACTTGGTGTTAAACGGCGCAGTACCGAGCATCAGTACGGTAATCCCGATGGCGTCCACAATAATCGCCAATGAGCCAGGACGGAACAGCGCTTCCAATGTTTTACGTGCGGAAAGGGCTGCATTTTTATGCATATCAAGCTCTTCGTAGTATCGCGAAACGAGCTGTGTGCCGTGCGACATGGCACGAGCGGCAATCAAGAATGGAATCGGCAAACTCAAGGGCTCAAGATTGATACCCATTGCCGCCATGAAACCCAAACCCCACAGTGTGGAAAGCGCAATGCCCAATATCGGCAGTGCAATCCCATACAGTCGGCGATAATAAAGAATCAATAACGTGGCCAACAAAACTGCCGTCCAGGCAAGAATTGAAACCATCTCCGGCAAATAGGTGTATACCCAGGCTGTAAGTACCGGGTTACCTGTGACATAAACTTTATGCCCAGGACTCGCCAGCGAATCACGCAGTGTTTTTAGCTCATTGAAAAACTTAGGGTAATCAACATTCCCTTCGTTAAGCTGACCGCGGATTAGCGCAGCTTTGAGGTCAGGCGAGACTAAAAGACCATACACCGCTGGGTCAGCCAGAATATCCGCCTGTAATTTGGCTAGGCGTTCTGGTGTGTATTTTGGCTCTTGGCTATCATAGTAAAGCTCGGAAACGAACCCACCTTCAGGGGAGAGCGACACTTTACGCACCGTGCGATGAGCAAGTGAGCTAACCAAATTGTGATTAACGCTAGGCAGGTTATCAACGCCTTGTGTCGCCTTGTGAATCAAGGCCAGTGTTTGTTCGTTAAAAATGGTGCCTTTTTCAACCTCAATGGCCATGATGACGGAATTAGCGCCACCAAAGTTCTCTTTCATCCGATTGTACACCTGGATGTAGGGATGCTTTTGTGGCAGCAGATCATTAAAGTCACTGAAAATCTGCAATTTCGGCACTTGCCAGGCAAACGCTGCCGTAATAATGCCGACGATTGCAAGAACAATTTTCGGGTTGGCAAACAGCCAATCCTCGCCGCGATGAAGGAAATGGGTCATTTTGTCGCGGAAACCTACGAACGCTCGTGTAACCATAATCTTTGGTGACTCCGGTTAATTACTTTGTTGATTAATTAGTGATGATCACTTCATTAGCACAGGACGCAGCAATCCAGCCGGACCGCCAATCAGGAGATTGTCACTTCCTTCAAGTGACGCGCCGCTACCCAGAAACACAGGAATCGCATCGGAGTAGGTGACTGGCTGCCAAACTTCGCCTTCCAGCCGCGCTACCGTACCGCGAGCGCCAACGCCATATGGCGTGCCTTTATGAAGGAACAATCGATACAGTGGAGCGCCTGCTTTGCTTTCCTTGAGCTCCCAGGTTTTACCGCCATCCCTGGTTAGCCGCATCTGACCTGCAACACCTGAAACCCAAGCGGTGTTCTCGTCAACGAACAAGACATCGTAAGCATAAAAATCTGCGGATACCGGAGTTAGCTTCTGCCAGGTTTCACCACCGTCGTCTGTTCTTAGCACAAGACCAAATTCACCCATCGCAATCGCGCGTTTTTCATTGACCCAGCGCAAAGTGGTAATTTGTGCATCCTGTTGGTTATCAATGACACGCCATGTTTTCCCCTGGTCGCTGCTTTTGGCAATAGTGGCATAAGTGCCCGCAACCCACCATGTGCCAGACTTGTCGCAGGAAATGGTTAAGCCCGTTTGGGGGGCTTCGAGTTTATGCGCAACCCATTTTTGGCCGTTAACATCACTACTCCAGACGCGACCATAAAAATCAAGGCCGAGAAAGCTGCCATCAGGGCAGGCCGCCATATCAATGATAGAAGCCAGAAAAGGCTTGTCGAGTGCCTGGCGCGCCCAGGTTTTACCTGAATCAGCAGAAGTAATGACCGCGCCGCTTTGCGTCCCCACGGCGACGTGGGTACCATGCGTTGCAATGGCCTGCATGATATCGCTGCGCTGTATGGGTTTGGCGCGCTCGGCTTGCACTGCGGTGAGATCCGCTTTGCTGCTGCAGCCACTCAAGCCGACAAGCAATGCAGCACATGCCAGGCTAATCGTAGAGGTTTTGATTTTCATAGACGGTTTGTTTGGTTGATAAATGATTCAGATAAAAAAATCGACTCAGGCAACTCACGAAGAAATCTACTCGCGGCCACACTAATTCGGATGGTAAGCGAACACTGAATAAGCGGTTCTCATATCAGATCAGAGTCAAGGAACGGCAAACTACTCCCCCTGGTTTTGGTTTATATTTTTTTTACATCCTTATAAATTCTTTGGCATTCGCAGCACAACGCAAAAACGCTAATAAAAAACTACCCGCCATTGCCGCTGCGACACAACTTACTCCATACACTTGTAGAAGACTGGCTGCAGGTTAACATGATCAAGCGCCTTAAGACAAGGCCTTGCGCCCGGTTTTTTTACAAATTCACGAAAAAATATCAGGCTTTTCAGTATGCTGCAAAGCAATATTTTTAATGCTCATGGATTTTTCTTGCGCTACCGCTGGACAATAATCGCGGTCAAGCCGAAGCTCTCGCGCACTTGATTTCTCGCTTGTTCTGCAGCAGCAGAATCCGCCCACGGTCCTAACTGCACACGAAAAGAACTACCGGTGCTGTCAATTACTAGCTTATCCCCTAGCGAGCCTAATTCTCTTGCCAATCTAACCCGTAGCGCTTCAGCGTTATCACGATTGCCAAAGGCACCGACTTGAATGAAATGTCCTTGCAGTCGACTCACTTCGGGTAGCGACGTGGATACGGCATTCGACGATCCACCAAGAATTATCGGCTGCGTGCTTGACCGACTGCCAGACAAAATGCTTTCCACCTCAACCTGCGTGCTGCCTTGTTTAAGGTAGCCTAGCTTGTATGCTGCCACCCAAGAAAGATCAATCACGCGGTCCGTGTGGAACGGACCACGATCATTGACGCGCAGAACCACGGATTTTCCATTGCGTTGATTTGTCACTCGCACATACGAAGGAATCGGCAACGTGGGGTGTGCGGCTGTCATGCCATACATATCGTAAATCTCGCCGCTAGAAGTTTTCTGGCCATGAAATTTACGGCCATACCAACTCGCGATACCCGTTTCTTTGTAGGGAGTGCGTCCATCAAGCGGCACATAGTCTTTGCCGAATACAGAATATTTGTTATTGGCAAAGCGGTTCAGGGGTTCATCACGCGGTACGGCATCAGGTATGGCATCAATATTTTCGGGTGGGCTATCACCCGGACCATCATCTTTGTAATAGCCGCCAGGCCTCTTGGACCCATCGCCAGGCGGCTCTTCTGGAGCCCTGATTTTAAAAGTCGGCGCTGGCAATACGCCGCGAAGCGAGTCCCCTTCCCGGACGGCGGGAACCTTGTTTGCACTGTGATCAATCACAGGCCTGGGAGGTTGCGAACCACAAGCGGCGAGAAACAATGGCCACGGCGCGAGAAAAAATATTCGTTTCATTTTTGTACCAGCATGCGGCTTTTATGGATTGACATCAACATACCAATACCAATAAATAGTGTCACCAACGAAGTGCCACCGTAACTCACTAGCGGCAGCGGCACACCAACCACCGGCAAAAGGCCGGATACCATGCCGATATTAACAAACGCATAAGTGAAAAAAATCATCGTGATCGACCCAGCCAGCAAACGGCCAAAAAGCGATGTCGCTTGCGCCGCGATCACGAACCCGCGGCCAATCAACATGCCGTACAGAGTCAGGAGCACAACATTCCCCACGAGGCCAAATTCTTCGGCAAAAACAGCGAAGATAAAATCCGTATGGTGCTCGGGTATGAATTCAAGCTGCGCTTGCGTTCCTTCTCGCCAACCCTTGCCGAATATGCCCCCCGAGCCGATTGCGATAGTGGATTGAATAATGTGGAAACCCTTGCCGAGCGGATCTTTTTCTGGATCGAGCAGTGTCAAGATGCGATTGCGTTGATAGTCATGCAAAAAACTCCAGGCCACAGGTGCTGCGGCCAGCGCGGTAAGCGCCATGCCCGCAAGAATTTTCCATGACAGACCAGCAAAGAAAATCACATAAAACCCGGCCGCCAAAACCAACAAAGCCGTGCCCAAATCCGGCTGCCGCATAATCAAGCCCACAGGCACCAGCAGCAGCAGAGCCGCAATAAAGAAATCAACCAGCCGTAGACGCGTTGTGCGCTGATGAAAAAACCAGGCGAGTAACAGAGGCATGGCAATTTTCATGATTTCGGACGGTTGCACGCGCATGAACCCTAAATTCAGCCAGCGCCGGGCACCTTTGGAGATGTCACCGAACAAGGCCACACCAATCAGCAAACCAATGCCAACTAGATAAACCGGCACCGCCACGCTGGCTAATCGTTGGGGCGATAGCCCAGCCACCACTCGCATGATGACCAATGCCAGCGCCATATTTGTCAATTGCGAGCCGATGCGTTCGGGCGAGGCACTCCCCATAACGCCTACCGCGAGTAACAAAAGCAATCCGCAGATGCCTAGCAGCGGTAAATCCAGCGGGGAGATCAATCGTTGCCACCAAGCACGTACAACAAGAGGAAAGGCTCGCTTCATTCGTCGTCTCTCTCGACTGCGGCTTCATCAACAGCCGCAGGCGCTTTTGGCCGTTTGCCTAAAAGATAGTAATCAAATATCTGCCGCGCAATAGGTGCAGCAGCCTGGGCGCCAAAGCCCCCATTTTCGACCAGCACAGCCAGCGCAATTTTTGGCGCATTCGCTGGCGCAAAAGCGATGAACAAAGCATGATCGCGCAACTCCTGCTTGATGGAATGATGTTTGTAGTCTGCGCCTTTGAGCGAGAAAACCTGAGCCGTACCGGTCTTGCCCGCAGACACATATTCCGCACCCGCAAACGCACGTGCACCAGTACCTTCCTTATTGACACCGATCATTGCCTGCTTGATCACTTCGATATGCTCAGGGTTCAAATCGATTTTTTTCAATGGTTGCGGTTCGATCAACTTACGCACACCCGTGCGGCTATCAGTAATAAATTTGACCAGATGCGGGCGAAACATAGTGCCATTGTGTGCCAATGTCGCCACCGCTTGCGCAAGCTGGATAGGTGTGTAAGCGTTATAGCCTTGGCCGATGCCGACAGAGATGGTTTCACCGGCATACCATTTCTGTTGTGCGGGACTTTTGAAACGTTTTCTCTTCCAATCGGTCGAGGGCAAAATGCCTTTTGATTCTCCTTCGATATCAATACCGGTGAAATTTCCGAATCCGAATTCAGCCATAAACCGCGCAATATTATCGATACCCAAGTCATTGGCCAGCATGTAGTAATAGGTATCGCACGATTCGACAATGGACTTATACATATCTACCGTGCCATGACCACCTTTTTTGTCATCCCGAAACGTATGGTTGCCAAATGTGTAGAAGCCCGGATCAAAAATGGTTTGATGTGGCGTACGCTTGCCATACGCGAGTGCAGCCAACGCCATGAAAGGTTTAAAGGTTGATCCGGGGGGATATGCCCCATTAAGTGCCCGGTTCACCATGGGTTTATCCGCTGACTCATTCAGCACCTTCCAGCTTTGCGTATCTATACCGTCGACAAACAAATTCGGATCGTAATTGGGCATAGAAACCAGCGCGAGAACACCACCGGTTGAAGGTTCTATCGCCACCAGTGCACCTTTTCTATCACCAAAAGCTTGCTCTGCAATACTCTGCAATTCCGCATCCAGCGTGAGGGTCAAATTGTTCCCTGGCACAGGCGCTGTCCGCGCCAGCGTACGCACCGCGCGGCCGCCCGCATCCACTTCTACTTGCTCAAAACCGGTTGTACCATGCAGCTCGAATTCATAATGCTGCTCCAGCCCGGTTTTGCCGAAGTGGTCAGTGCCCCGGTAATTTGCTTCTTGATCAATGGCTTCAATTTTATCCAGATCACGATCCGTAATGCGCCCGATGTAGCCCAGCGTACTAGAAGCAAAAGCCCCTTTAGGATAATGGCGAAATAGCCGCGCTTTGACATCCACACCGGGAAACCGATAGCGTTGGGCAACAAATTTTGCAACCTCTTCATCCGTCAAACGCGAACGAATGGGCAAAGACTCAAAATTCTTGCTCTCTTCCAGCAATTTCTTAAATCGCTTTCGATCTTTAGGCTGAATATCGATCACAGTGGCCAAGTCATCAATCGTGCGCTCAAGATGATCAATCTGGGCAGGTGTAATTTCCAGCGTGTACGCCGAATAGTTGTTTGCCAGTTGCAGATTATTGCGATCAACGATCAAGCCACGGCTGGGCGTAATAGGCACCAAAGAAATACGGTTGTCTTCTGCCCGCGTTTGGTAATACCCATATTGAATAATTTGCAGCCAAGCAAAGCGCAACACAAGCAAAACAAAACAGAGCAAGACAAAACCACCAGCGACTGCCAGACGCGAATGAAATTTACCTAGCGCATTGTCATCGTGAGTAATTTTCATCGCAAATTAAATTGGCCGATGAAAATCTTTTTCTTGTGGCTGAAACTGGGGTGCAAGTAATAAGTAAGTCAGCGGATACCAAAGCAGCGCGCCCGTGAAGCTGGAAAAAAACCAACTAAGCCCAGGAAAATCAGCGCCACTGAACATCCGGGCGAACAACATGATAAGTTGCCCACCCAAGAAGAGCAATAGAACATGCAATGCCTGTTGCCACAACGGAAACCACAACACACGCCGCGATAACGCAGCCGCCGCATAGGCGAGAAACACATACGCCAAGGCATGTTGACCCATCACGCTCGCATCGACTACATCCATCAGCAACCCAAGAATGAATCCTGCACTCATGCCCACCTTCAAAGGCTGATGCAAACACCAAAAAACCAGCACCAGGGCGATCCAATCAGGAATGCCCAGAAAATAGCCGAAAGGAACCATGTTCAGCAGCAAAGCCGCACATAAGGTCATCACAATAAACCAGTTTTTGGCGGGCAAAAGGATGCGGCGCATGGAATGCGGTGACTCCATCATCTTTTCTCCTTTCTGCCATGTTTCGATTTTTCAGGCGAGAGGTCTTCGATCGGCGGCAACGCCAGCGGTGTACGCGAATCAAGCACCAGCACCAGGCCGTGATGCTCAATTCCCGCCACCGGATCACAGGTAATATGGGCGAAAACATAGGTATTGTCGTGATCAATCTTGATCACTTTCGCCACAGGCAACCCTGCGAGATAAATACCATCAAGGCCTGATGTCACCAAAATATCACCCACCTGAACATCGGCATCGGTACTCAAAAACCGGAGTTCCAGGCGACCGTTCCCCGCACCGAAGAGTACTGATCGCAAACCATTGCGCTGCACCTGGACAGGGATGGCCTGTTGTTTATCCGTCAATAATGACACTTCTGCCGTGCGCGCAAAGCTACGTATCACTTGCCCCATGACGCCATGCTCATCCACGATAACCTGGCCTGCTTGTATGCCTTGCTGCAACCCTTTGTCGATAATGACATGGCGCGAAAACGGGTCACGTGCGGCATAAATAATCTCGGCAATCTGTCCATTTATCGATTGGCGCATTTTCATATCGAGCAAAACCCGCAAACGCTGATTTTCGTCTTCCAGATGCCGCTGTCGCAGCAGTAGCTTGGCGGCCTTCATGCGTTGCCGCTGCAAAGACTCATTTTCTGCTTGCAGATCGGACTGCCGAATAAAGTAGTGCCCGATATTATCTGCTGCTTGAATGGGCAACCAGGCCGTACGTTGAATCGGCCAGACTAGGGTTGCTACGGTGAGGCGTGTCCATTCCAGCGTGTGAAAGCGCAAATCCGCCACCATAAGAGCGATAGACGCCGCGACGAAAAACAATAGCCGCACAAGCGGTGCCGGACCCCTATTGAAAAATGGTGGCGGCTCGTGGCCAATTGCGGACATCAGGCAGGTGGTGTTCCCGGAAATAAATAATCGAGTGCACCAAGTGGTGCACCATGAAACAAGCTATACGGAAAGCGACTTATTCAGTGGCAAAAATACTACCGAGTTTGTCCATCTTTTCCAATGCCAGCCCTGAACCGCGAGCGACGCAAGTCAGCGGATCATCGGCCACGATAACTGGCAGCCCGGTTTCTTCCGCAAGCAAGCGGTCCAGGTCTTTCAACAGCGCACCGCCGCCGGTGAGCACCATACCGCGCTCGGCGATGTCAGAGCCAAGCTCTGGCGGCGTTCTTTCCAATGCATCTTTGACGGCTCTGACCACTTGATTCAGTGGTTCAGTCAACGCTTCGAGGATTTCGTTAGAAGAAATTGTGAATTTGCGTGGAATACCTTCGGCGCGATTGATGCCCGAGACTTCCATTTCCTTGACTTCGCTGCCTGGGAACGCCGAACCTATGGTTTTCTTGATGTGTTCTGCCGTATTTTCACCAATCTGCATGCCATAGTTGCGGTTAATGTAAGAGATGATTGATTCATCAAATTTATCCCCGCCGACACGCACCGAATTGGCATAAACCATGCCGCCCAGGGAAATTACGCCTACTTCCGTGGTTCCGCCACCGATATCCACTACCATAGAGCCGGTCGCGTCTGTCACCGGCAAGCCTGCGCCTAGCGCAGCAGCCATGGGCTCTTCGATCAAATACACTTGGGATGCGCCAGCACCTAGCGCGGATTCGCGAATCGCACGGCGCTCTACCTGCGTTGAACCGGAAGGCACACAAATGATGATGCGGGGAGAAGGTGAGAGCAGCCGCGATTCATGCACGCGGCGGATAAACTGCTTGAGCATTTGCTCAGTCACCGTGAAATCTGCAATCACGCCATCTTTTAGCGGCCGAATGACCGACAGCTCTTTCGGGTTGCGGCCGAGCATCAGCTTGGCCTCGTGGCCGACGGCTTGAATAGTTTTTTTAGCGTTAGGGCCACCTTCGATGCGAATAGCAACAACCGAGGGTTCATCGAGCACAACACCTTTGCCACGCGCGTAAATCAGCGTGTTAGCCGTGCCTAAATCGATGGCCAAGTCATTAGAAAAATAGGAACGCAAGAAGTTAAACATAGTGGTCCTGACTAAGGGCCTTGCCCAAATCGAAACCGAAACAGGCAAAGGCGAAAAAGAAGGCGCTTATAATACCTTAACTTGACGCCGGGCTTAACTGAATGACCCTGCTCAATTCTTAAATTTAAATCTTAACTATCGCCATTATGTCATTGAATCAAGAAGGTGTCGGCCGTATCGCACGACTCGCCCGAATTGAGCTTTCTGCGGCTGAATCCGCCGCCACGCAGGATCAGCTAAACGATATTCTCGGCTTTATTGCGCGCTTGCAGGCCGTGGATACCACGGGCATCGAGCCGATGGCGCATGCCGTGGACGTAGTGCAACGCCTGCGCCCTGACTTCATAACCGAAACAGATCGCCGTGCTGATTTTCAGGCAATAGCGCCAGAAGTTGAAGGCGGCCTTTATTTAGTCCCGAAAGTCATTGAATGATCAACGCCAGCCTGAAAGAATTGTCTGCCGCACTGGCGCAGAGGAAGATTTCCGCGGTTGAACTTGCCACGCTGTTTCTTAACCGCATCGAACGCATGAACCCGACGCTGAATGCGTTTATCACCACCGACCGCGACAAGACGCTAGCGCAGGCACGGTGCGCAGATGAGATGCGAAAAGTCGGCGCTGATGACGCGGCGGCAGCATCATCTTTGCATGGCATTCCACTCGCGCACAAGGACATTTTTTGCACGCAGGGCTGGCGCACGACCTGCGGCTCGAAGATGCTGGCCAATTTCATCTCGCCGTATGACGCGCATGTGGTCGAACGCTTTGCCGCTGCCGGCATGGTCACGCTGGGCAAGCTCAACATGGACGAATTCGCCATGGGCTCATCGAACGAAACCTCATTCTTCGGTGCGGTCAAAAACCCGTGGGATGTATCGCGCGTACCGGGTGGCTCATCGGGTGGTTCGGCCGCTGCGATTGCCGCGCGGCTGGCACCCGCCGCTACTGGCACTGATACGGGCGGCTCGATTCGCCAACCGGCGGCCCTATGCGGGCTGACGGGCTTAAAACCCACCTATGGCGTGGTGTCGCGCTATGGCATGATTGCCTTCGCCTCCAGTCTCGATCAAGCCGGGCCAATGGCCAAGAGCGCCGAAGACTGTGCGCTGCTGCTCACCGCAATGGCTGGGTTCGACACGCGCGATTCCACCTCATTGGAGCGCCCCGCCGAAGATTACAGCCGCGATCTAAATCAGCCGCTGACCGGTTTGAAAATTGGCTTGCCGAAAGAGTTTTTTGGCGCGGGCATGGATAATGATGTGCGTGCGGTCGTCGAAGCGGCACTGGATGAATATCGCAAGCTTGGCGCAACAACCGTTGCAGTCAGCCTGCCCAATTCGGAATTATCCGTCCCGGCTTATTACGTCATCGCCCCTGCCGAGGCCAGCTCGAATCTCTCCCGCTTTGACGGCGTGCGTTATGGCTATCGTGCACCGGACTATGGCGATCTGGCCGACATGTATTCCAAAACACGGGCGCAGGGCTTTGGCGCCGAGGTGAAACGCCGCATCCTGATCGGCACCTATGTGCTATCGCACGGCTATTACGACGCGTATTACCTGCAAGCGCAGAAGATTCGCCGTCTCATCGCCGCCGACTTTACCGAGGCTTTCAAACAGTGTGATGTCATCATGGGCCCCACATCGCCCTCGGTGGCTTTCGCTTTCGGCGCGAAAAATGCCGATCCGGTGCAAATGTATCTTTCCGATATTTACACTATTTCGACCAACCTCGCCGGGCTGCCGGGCATGTCGCTACCCTGTGGTTTTGGCAATAACAACATGCCCGTCGGACTGCAAATCATCGGCCGCTGGTTTGACGAAACCAAAATGCTCAATGCCGCCCATCAATACCAGCAAGTCACGGATTGGCATAGCCGCATGCCGGAGGGCTTGGCATGAGTGCAACGAAATGGGAAGTCGTTATCGGCTTGGAAACGCACACCCAGCTTAAAACCCAATCGAAAATTTTTTCCGGCAGTAGTGTTGCGTTTGGCGCACCGCCCAACGCACAGGCCAACGCGGTGGACATCGCCTTGCCCGGCATGCTGCCTGTGCTAAACCGTGAAGCGGTGGTCTGCGCCATCAAGCTGGGTCTTGCTGTGGGCGGGAAAATTGCGCCACGCTCCATTTTCGCGCGCAAGAATTATTTCTATCCTGATCTGCCCAAAGGCTATCAGATCAGCCAGTTTGAAACACCGGTGGTGTCAGGTGGCGGCCTGAGCATAAAAGTTTCCGAAGGAACGCACCGCGCTGGCGCTGGCAATACGGCGATAGAGAAGTTTATTAACCTCACGCGCGCGCATCTGGAAGAAGACGCGGGCAAATCCCTGCATGAAGATTTTCATGGCAAGACCGGCATTGATTTGAATCGCGCCGGCATACCGCTCTTGGAAATCGTTTCCGAACCCGACATGCGCTCCTCGAATGAGGCGGTCGCTTATGCCAAGGCCTTGCATGCGCTGGTGCAGTGGATCGGCATTTGCGACGGCAACATGCAAGAAGGCTCGTTCCGCTGTGACGCGAACGTTTCTGTTCGTCCACTCGGGCAAAAAGAATTTGGTACGCGGCGCGAGATCAAGAATCTCAATTCCTTCCGCTTCATGCAACAGGCGATAGATTTTGAAGTCCAGTGGCAGATCAACGAAATTGAAGAAGGCCGTGCCATTCAACAAGCCACGGTGTTATTCAACTCGGACACCGGCGAGACGCGCGCCATGCGCAGCAAGGAAGACGCCCACGATTACCGTTATTTCCCTGATCCCGATTTGTTGCCGCTGGAAATTACACCCGCCTGGATTGCTAAAGTCAAAGCGTCTTTGCCAGAATTGCCGGGGGCGATGAAAGCGCGTTTTGAGTCGGACTATGGGCTGTCTGCTTATGACGCCGCCACGCTGTCCGCGTCGCGCGAGATGGCAGATTATTTCGAGGAAACGCTCACCGCTGCCGGACGCGAAAACGCCAAGCTTTGCGCTAACTGGGTGATGGGCGAAGTAGCGGGGCGCCTGAACAAGGACGGCATGGAAATGACTGCCGGGCACACCGTACCACTAGCGCCGACTTTACTCGCCGGCATCATTCGCCGCATTACCGACAACACGCTCTCAAACAAAATGGCGCGCGAAGTATTCGATGCCTTATGGGTAGGTGAGGGAAAGGATGCCGACGCCGTCATCGCTGCGCGTGGCTTAACGCAAGTCACTGATAGCGGCGCTATTGAGTCAGTGATTGATCAGGTGCTTGCTGCCAACGCAAAATCCGTTGAAGAATTTCGCGCTGGCAAAGATAAAGCCTTCAATGCGCTAGTCGGCCAAGTGATGAAAGCAACCAAAGGTAAAGCCGACCCGCAGCAAGTCAATGACTTGCTGCGCAAAAAACTCGAGGCTTAATTACTGCATGCTGATTGCACGGTAATTACTTTTTTACCGGGGCCTCACCTGGCACTGCTGCTGGCGCATCGGTAGCAGCGGTCTCTGGCTTTTTGCCAGTCAATGCCAGATACTGCTGCTTTTCTGCAGCGAAGCGTGCGCGAACATCGTCCATCTCTTTTGTTTGCGCCTCTATCGCTGCCTGCTGTGCACGTAGCTCACTTTCGTTATCCCGAATCAAGGATTTGGTCTGTGCTGGCAAGGGTTTATTTTTATAGGAAGCCTTTTCGCCATCCAGCTTTTTCTTCGCTTTATTCGCCTCATCCAGTTTTGACCGGGACTGCTGAAGGTTCTTTTCGATCGCCGCTAACGCACGGTCTCGTGCAGAATCAATTTCCTTTTCGTTTGCATAGTTCGCTAGCAACGCAGCCGAATGTCGCTGCTCTTCCAGCACTTTGCGTTTTTCTGCGTCTACTTTGGCCAGCTCCGCCATACGTCGAACCTGCTGTTCGGCGGTGAGCGGCGCATTATATTTTTTGACTATTCTGCCCTGACCGTCACGTTCTTCATAAGCGCGATTTGCACACTCAGGCGGAACAAAATCCGCGCACACCTTGCGGCCTTTGGCGTCATCACAACAAAAAATGCGGGCCTGCGCGGCTGCCTCACCGGCTACCAGTAAGAAGGTGGTTGTCATTAACAAAGCAGAAAGCGGACGCATTGCGGTCTCCTTGAAAAAATATCATTCACTACCGTAACGTAACCGGTAATCACTTACTGCGGCAAGATATTGGGTTAGCTCCGGCTGGCCGGACAAATAATTAATAAGATCAGTCAGCCGAGCAATGCTTAACACCGATAGTCCATATGATTGCTCAACTTCCTGAACAGCAGATAGCACACCTTCGCCACGCTCCTGGCGATCAAGCGCAATCACCACAGCAGCGGGCGTTGCGCCGGCTTGACGAATTATTTCAACGGATTCACGCACCGAGATGCCAGCAGAAATCACATCATCAATAATCAGCACCCGGCCTCTTAGCGGGGCACCGACCAACACGCCGCCCTCGCCATGATCTTTGGCTTCTTTGCGATTGTATGCATAAGGCGTGTCGTAGCCCAACCGCGACAACGCAATCGCCGTTCCCGCGGCCAGGGGAATGCCCTTGTAGGCCGGCCCAAACAGGATATCGAACGATATGCCTGAAGCGATAATCCTCTGCGCATAAAAATCACACAGGCGGGCTAGTGCCGCGCCGTGATAGAAGAGCCCGGCGTTAAAAAAGTAGGGTGAAAGACGCCCCGCCTTGGTTTTAAATTCACCAAACCGCAACACACCTAGCTCACAGGCAAAAGCTATAAACTCTTGGCTTTGGCTTGTATTAATGGCATTTGCATTCATTCGAGGCATTCTACATCGACAGGGAAGCGTTATATGTTGCGAGTTATCAGCTTGAATTTAAATGGGATTCGTTCTGCGTTACAAAAAGGTGTTTTTGACTGGTTGGCAAAAGAAGCCGCAGACATTATTTGCGTTCAGGAACTAAAAGCCCATGTCGCGGATATTCCCGCCGTAGTACGGGCGCCGACTTTTTATAATAGCTACTTTCATGCTGCAGAAAAAAAAGGTTATAGCGGTGTCGGTATTTTTTCTCGCCAAACGCCAAACCGCATTGTCGAAGGTTTTGGTAATCCCGAATTTGACGCTGAAGGGCGTTACATTCAAGCAGATTTTGGCCGCTTGACCGTTGTATCGCTGTATCTGCCGTCGGGCTCCAGTTCTGAAGAGCGTCAGCTAGCCAAGTTTCGTTTTTTAGAGCAGTTTAAACCAAACCTTGAACAACTCGCGGTAGAAGCAAAAGCTGGCCAGCGGGAAGTTTTGCTGTGCGGCGACTGGAACATTGCGCATCAGGAAATCGATCTTAAAAACTGGAAGTCCAACCAAAAAAACTCGGGCTTTTTGCCTGAGGAACGTGCCTGGTTGAGTAAAGTATTTGACGACCTTGGCTGGGTGGATGTTTATCGACAGCTGTATCCCACAGCAACGGGCGAAGCCTATACGTGGTGGTCTAACCGCGGTCAGGCATGGGCAAATAACGTAGGTTGGCGCATTGATTATCAAATCGCAACGCCTGGTTTAGCTAAGCTCGCACGCAGCGCCTCAGTTTATAAAGCACAGCGGTTTTCTGACCATGCACCGCTGATCATAGACTACGAGTGGCCTCTGAAATACACCCAATAACCTGCCCAACAACCTCAGCCCATCACCAGAGATACGGGGCAACTCCGGTGATCTGCACAGAACCTGCTGTATCAAATATCAATATTCCTTGCGTAGAGCGCATTTGCTTCGATAAACGCGCGCCGAGGCTCCACTTCGTCACCCATCAAGGTGGTGAAAATTTCGTCAGCTGTTATCGCGTCATCAATCTGTACCCGTAGTAGCCTGCGCACAGTGGGATCCATTGTTGTCTCCCATAACTGCTCGGGATTCATTTCGCCCAGCCCTTTGTAGCGCTGTTTAGTCAGCCCGCGCTCTGCCTCATTCAGCATCCATCGCATGGCTTCAGCAAAACTGGTGACTGCCTGCGATTTTTCGCCGCGCCGAATAACGGTTTCTTCACTAATGAGGCCAGAAATCAATTGCGCGGTTTTACGTAGTTGTACGTAATCACCCGACAATAAAAAGTCATCGTCTATTTGGCTTGAACGCTGATTACCGTGACGCATGCGCGTCAAGGTAATTGTCCATCGCTCGTGTTTATCATCAAACCGAACATCTACCATGATGTTTTTTCCGACTTGCGCAGTAATTTTTTCAGCGCTCGCACGGGCTGCGTTTTCGCTGGCCACATCCAACGAAATATCAAAAGCGAGCAAGGCGTGAAGCACTTCGCTATCAATGAAATCAGAAAGGCGACGAATCACTGCTTCTGCGAGCAAATAACTACGCGCCAACTCTCCCAGAGCATCTCCTTCAACAACTACCGAACCAGGCCGAGTTTTGAGCTGGGTACCCTCAAGGGCTAAATGAAGCAAGTGCTGGTTTAGCTCTTGATCGTCTTTAATATAGCGCTCGCTCTTGCCGTGCTTGATTTTGTAAAGTGGTGGCTGGGCAATATAAATATGTCCCTGCTCAACCAGTTGAGGCATTTGGCGATAGAAGAAGGTAAGCAACAAGGTTCGAATGTGAGCGCCATCAACATCCGCGTCGGTCATGATGATGATGCGGTGGTAGCGTAATTTTTCAAGATTAAAATCTTCTGTACCAATACCGCAGCCAAGTGCCGTAAGCAAAATAACAATCTGCTCAGATGATATAAGTTTGTCGTAACGGGCCTTCTCTACATTGAGCACCTTGCCGCGCAAGGGCAAAATTGCCTGGAACTTTCTGTCACGACCCTGTTTCGCAGACCCACCTGCAGAATCTCCTTCGACGATATATATCTCGCATAACGCCGGGTCTTTTTCTTGGCAGTCTGCAAGTTTTCCAGGTAATCCCAACCCATCCAAAACTCCTTTGCGGCGCGTCATATCACGCGCTTTACGCGCGGCTTCGCGCGCGCGCGCGGCTTCTACGATTTTTCCCGTGATTATTTTGGCATCTAGCGGATGCTCCAAAAGATAATCTGCCAATCGTTGGGCTACAACATCTTCAATGGCAGGCCTTGCTTCTGATGAAACCAATTTCATTTTGGTTTGTGAAGCAAATTTTGGGTCGGGCATTTTCACTGATAAAACACATGTCAGCCCTTCACGCATATCGTCGCCGGTAATTTCTACCTTGGCTTTTTTAGCGACTTCATTTTCTTCTATGTATTTATTAATCACCCGCGTCATTGCTGCGCGCAAGCCAGTTAAGTGTGTTCCACCATCTGATTGTGGAATGTTGTTTGTAAAGCAAAGCACTTGCTCTGCATAGGAGTCATTCCATTGCATAGCCACTTCGACATCAATGCTGACGCCGTTTTGAATGGATTCCCCTGACGAATGGAAAGCGGTTGGATGAAGTACCGTTTTGGCTCGGTTTATATATTCCACAAACCCTTTCACACCGCCAGAAAAAGCAAAATCTTCTTCTCGTCCATTACGTTGATCAACTAGCTTTATTTTTATACCGTTATTTAAAAAAGAAAGTTCGCGCACTCTTTTAGCAATAATGTCATAGTGAAATTCAATATTGCCAAATATTTCTTCATCGGCCAAAAAGTGAACTTCGGTGCCCCTTTTTTCAGTGGTTCCAATTACTTTTAACGGCGAAATTTCAATTCCATTGTGATTTTCTATTATTCGGTCAATGACATGGCCACCATTAAACTCTACAAAATATTTTTTCCCATCTCGACGAATAGTCAAACGTAACCACTTTGATAATGCATTAACGCAAGAAACCCCGACACCATGCAATCCACCAGATACTTTATAAGAGTTTTGGTTGAACTTGCCACCCGCATGCAAAACACACATAACGATTTCAGCTGCTGAACGTTTGGGCTCATGTTTATCGTCCAACTTCACACCGACAGGTATGCCACGACCATTATCAGTGACTGAAATGGAATTATCCGTATGAATTGTGATCACGATTTCATCGCAATGTCCCGCAAGGGCTTCATCAATCGCGTTATCAACTACTTCAAACACCATATGGTGCAAACCTGACCCATCAGAGGTATCTCCAATGTACATGCCCGGACGTTTTCTTACTGCCTCTAAGCCTTCAAGTTGCTGAATACTTGATTCATCATAAAGAGGTGATTCGTTATTATTTGTCATATTTTTAAATGCGTCTTATATGCGCATGGGCATAACAACGTATTTGAAGTTTTCATTGCCTGGCAATATAAACAACGCACTGGAATTCGCGTCCGCTAAATGCAATTCAATTGTTTCCTCAGAAACATTATTCAAAATATCTAGAAGATAAGTAACATTAAAACCAACATCTAACAGCTCACCGCTGTAGTCGATCTCAATTTCCTCTTGAGCTTCTTCTTGCTCTGCATTATTGGAAATAATTTTCAAACTTCCCGCATCAAGCAATAAACGAACACCGCGAAACTTTTCGTTCGTTAAAATCGCAACTCTTTGTAAAGCTTGTATGAGTTGACTACGTGAAAGCTTGATTATTTTTCCATGATGCTGCGGAATAACACGCTCGTAATCGGGAAACTTTCCATCGATTAATTTTGATATAAATTCAATATTATTGAATTTAAAGCGCGCTTGACTTGGTGTTAATATAATTTCAACTAAATCTTCTGAATCAACCAGCTGCCGTGATAACTCTAATACCGTTTTTCTTGGCAGAATAACTTCAATCGGTGATGGTGTATCGCTCAGTAGCCCCATGGCATAAGCAAGCCGATGTCCATCTGTGGTTACTACGCGTAACTCATTTCCTTTTGTAATTAACAAGAGTCCATTTAGATAATAACGAATATCTTGTTGCGCCATCGCATATTGAACTAACGCAAGTAATTTTTTTAGTTGTTTTTGAGTAACTGAGAACCTCGTTGGTTGATCGTCTGTTATCACCATTCGCGGAAAATCTTCCGCTGGTAGTGTTTGCAAGTTAAACCGGCCTTTACCGGCTTTAAGTTGTAACCGCTTATCCGTAAGCGTTAAGCTTACTTCCGCTGCCTCTGGCAAAGAACGCAATATATCCTGCAATTTTCTTGCACCAACAGTTATCGCGATTTTTTCAGCACCCGTCGTTTTACTTTGGGTGGTAATTTGAACTTCGATATCTGTTGCCAATAAAGTTAAGTTTTCACCATTTTTTTCTATAAGCACATTAGAAAGAATTGGTAGCGTATGCCGCTTCTCCACGATGCCGCAAACTGATTGCAAAGGGGAAAGTAATTGGTCTCGTAAGCCTTTATATAAGAGCATATAAACCTTTTTATATCTATTAAGGGGTGGTTAAATCTGGTGATAAGTTGTTATTTCTAATTAAAATCAATTATTTGTAATATTAATAACGCTGTTGATTAGTTATGTTTTTTACTGTTAATTTTTGTGGATTAAATTTTACGATTCATTTATTCTGGTGTTTATTCACAAACAGCTAATGCCTTAAATTTAACATTTAGGTTTTTAATGTTTGAATTAATACATGTAGATTGTTGCTTATTTCCAGGTCATTAATCTTAATTTCTGTAATTGTACGGCAAGCATGTATCACGGTTGTGTGATCGCGGCCACCGAAAAAATCACCAATTTCAGGCAGGCTATGTGATGTTAATTCCCTTGCTAGCCACATGGCGATTTGACGGGGGCGTGCTATTGCTCGGGTCCGTTTTTTTGAGTGAAGCTCGGAAACCTTGATTTTATAAAAATCTGATACTGTTTTTTGTATCTGTTCCAGTGAAATTTGTCGATTAGTTGCGCTGATAATGTCTCGCAACGCATCTTTTGCGACATCCAAACTGATTTCTTTACCATGAAACCCTGCATAAGCTATTACCCTATTAAGAGCACCTTCGAGTTCTCTTACATTGGATCGAAGGTTTTTGGCAATTAAAAAACAAACTTCATCAGGGATGGAAACTCTCTCTGCTTCCGCCTTTTTTTTCAGGATTGCTATTCGCATTTCAAGTTCAGGTGGATCAATTGTTACGGTTAACCCCCAGTCAAATCGTGAAATCAATCGCTCTTCTAATCCCTGGACGTCTTTAGGATAAGTATCTGAGGTAATGATAATTTGTTTTTTAGCCTCAATTAAGGCATTAAAAGCATAAAAAAACTCTTCTTGTGTTCTATCTTTTCGATTAAAAAACTGAATATCGTCTATTAGTAGTAGATCAAGTGATCGATAATATTGCTTAAAGCTATCCCTGCTATTTTGTTGAAAAGCACGAACCATGTCAGAGAAATAATCCTCTGCATGGACATAACGAATTTCCATTGCTGGATTAGCAGCGTATATCGAATTGCCAATTGCATGAATAAGGTGGGTTTTACCTAAACCAACACCACCATAAATAAATAGCGGATTGTAGGATGTTCCGGGATTCATCGCTACCTGTTGTGCCGCAGCCCGAGCGAGATCATTCGCTCGTCCGGTAACTAGGGTATCGAATGTAAACTCATGGTTTAAATGAGTTTTTGCGTAATCTACTCCTGTGTTTTTTGGAGATGAAATTGTTTTTGTGGTTGTTTTTTGAAATGCTTCGGTAATGCTTTCCAGCTCGGGGCTAGAGGGTGAGCTTTCTGGAATGGATTCATTGACAGAAAGCTGAATGGTAATTGGATGTGTAAAAAACTCATTTCCCAATGTTTCAATTTGCGTTAAATATCGCTCACGAACCCATTGCATAATAAATCGGTTGGGAGCAATCAGCTGGTATCGGGTACTATCGTTCGGATCAATTTCTAAACGTAACCCCTTGATCCAGGTGTTGAACTGCTGTGCAGGAAGCTCCTGTTCAAACCAGCTTAAACAGATAGACCAAAATTCACGCATTAAGGATAGTTAAAGAAACGTAAAGCAACCACATTGGATTGGCTTAAGTTTAATTGAAGAAATTTACGATTGTGGATTCTAGCTGTTTCGATGCGAGTTATCCACAGATATTCTATCGGCAGGGTTGATTGATTTACTTGACTAAGTTTTTATAAGATGTTCTAATTAATGGTTTTATTTGTCTAGAGGTTTTTCATGAAACGTACATATCAACCATCCGTTATACGGCGTAAACGCACCCATGGTTTTCTTGTTCGCATGCGCACTCGCGGTGGCCGTGCTGTTATCCGCGCACGTCGGGCTAAGGGCCGCCATAGTCTTGCGGTTTGACCTCAATTTCATTCGGTTTTGGTCCTGAGAGGCGATTACATACCCCGCATGAGTTTTCGGGTGTGTTTTCATCTCGACGAGTAGTTCGGGGTGAACTGGATTCCCCTTTCATCTTGCATTTTCGGTTACTTGAAAAGCAGAATTTGTCGCGTTTAGGGATTGTTGTCCCCAAGAAGCTTGTCAAGCAGGCTTTTTTGAGAAATGCGGTTAAAAGACAAGGTCGTGAAGCTTTTCGTCTGCTCGCAAACGAGCTTCCGCCATGTGATGTGGTATTAAGGGTCCATCGTCCTTTGGGTTCTGCAAAGCAACTTTCGTATAAGGATTGGCGGCTGCTAATCGACGATCTGTTGAAGCGCTTGGCCGTTTGAGTGACCTTGCACAATGACCTCTTGGCCTGTCAACATATTTTTATTTATGATCCGTTCCTATCAGTGGGCTATTAGTCCCTTGATAGGACGTCATTGCCGCTTTGAGCCTAGTTGCTCTGATTACGCGATATTGGCTCTGCGTAAGCATGGTTTAATTGTTGGAGTATGGCTGACCATACGCCGCGTGATCCGTTGTCATCCGTGGCAGCCTGGCGGTTATGACCCAGTACCTTAAGTAATATTTATAAGCACTTAACAGCTGAGAGAGTTATGGATAACCGCCGATTAGTATTAATTCTTGCATTCAGCTTCTCGCTTGTCATGCTGTGGGATGGCTGGCAGAAGCATGTTCAATCAAAAAACACGCTGGTAACCCAGGCGGCTCCTGTGAGTGATTTGCCCTCGCGAGGGGTTGCCCTACCTGCTACTAGTGTTTCCTCTGCTGGAGGAGGTGCTGAGTTAGCCGCTACTGTAATAAAAGAGATTGCCAAGACTGAAGTAATCAAAGTGGAAACCGACTTACTTTTAGCCGAAATATCATCTCAAGGGGGTGATATTGTTCGTTTGGAATTAAAAGCCCATCCCGACGCTAAAGATAAAAAACGTCCATTTATTCTTTTTGATAATGGTGAGCATCATTTGTATAGTGCTCAATCGGGTGCAATAGGTGAGGGATTGCCAAACCATCGCGGTATGTGGCGTGTGGTTAGTGATGCACGTCTTTTGAAAGCCGGGGAAAGTACCCTCAGTGTTCAACTTGTTGCTGATTTAGCAGGTGGTGGGCAAGTAGTAAAGACTTACATTTTTCACCGTGGAAGCTATCAAATTGACGTTCGTCATGAAGGCCTTCCTGTGGGCGCTTTTGCTTATTATCAATTTACCCGTGACGGGAAACCTGCAGAAGGTAATAGTAATTCCATGATGATGGGTGCTTCGACCTTTACTGGGCCGGCTGTATTTACTGAAGCTGAAAAATTCCAAAAAGTCAGTTTTTCTGATCTGACTAAAAACAAAGCTAAATTTGCGACTAAAGCAGATAACGGCTGGCTGGCTATGGTGCAGCATTATTTTGTTACCGCTTGGTTGCCGCCTCAGGGTATTGCTCGCGAGTTTTATATGCGACCGGTTGGCGCAGATCTTTATTCTGCGGGTGTCATTTTACCTGTGGGTGCTGATGGCAAAAGTTCGTTATCACTTTACGCTGGTCCCCAGGAGTTGCAGAATCTAAAAGGTATTGCACCGGGGCTTGATCTGGTTGTTGATTATGGTTGGTTGACGGTGATTGCTGCGCCTCTGTTTTGGGTGTTGGGTGTGATTCATAAGCTGACAGGCAATTGGGGCTGGGCAATTATTCTGCTCACCGTCCTGATCAAGCTAGTGTTTTTTCCCCTATCCGCGGCTAGCTATAAATCTATGGCCAAGATGCGTTTGGTTACTCCGAAATTAGCTAAGCTGAAAGAGACTCACGGGGACGATAAGATGCGGCTTAATCAGGAAATGATGGCGCTTTATAAAAAAGAGAACATTAATCCGCTCGGTGGTTGCTTGCCTATCCTTATTCAAATTCCTGTTTTTATCTCGTTGTACTGGGTTCTACAAGGCACGGTAGAGATGCGCAATGCACCCTGGATTGGGTGGATACATGATTTATCTGCGCAGGATCCATACTATGTCTTGCCGTTGCTCATGGGTGCAACCATGTTTATTCAAACCAAGCTTAATCCTGCGCCACCAGATCCCTTGCAGGCCAAGGTGATGCTAATGATGCCAATTTTATTCACCGGGATGTTTTTATTTTTCCCGGCGGGTCTGGTGTTGTACTGGACTGTCAATAACCTGCTATCCATTGCCCAGCAGTGGCAAATTACCCGGACAATTGAGTCGGCAAGTAAGCCAGCCTGATCAGGTTAAGCGAATGCTAGATTAGCAAGGAAGCCAGGCTGGCATTTACCATATAGGTTTGTGAGGCTTTCATGGCGAGTAGCGCTGGAGACACAATCGCTGCAATTGCTACGGCTGCCGGTCGTGGTGGTATTGGTATTGTCCGCATTTCCGGACGTGATTTATTGCCGTTCGCGCGCCAATTATGTCAAAAAATACCCATACCGCGCCGTGCTACCACCGTCGATTTTTTTGCGGAGGATGGCTCTGCTATTGATCGCGGTGTTTTGCTCTATTTTTCTGCTCCGCACTCTTTCACGGGTGAGGATGTGATTGAGTTGCAGGGTCATGGTGGTTCGGTTGTGATGCAGATGTTATTGACGCGGTGTGTTGAGCTTGGTGCGCGCATTGCCCAACCAGGTGAATTTACCCAACGTGCTTTTCTGAATGACAAAATGGATCTCGCCCAAGCTGAGGCGGTCGCCGATCTGATTGATGCCGGCACGGTTGCTGCTGCGCGCTCGGCATTACGCTCCCTGTCTGGTGAGTTTTCTCGCGAAGTGCAGACGCTGGTGACGCGGTTAATCGAGTTGCGCATGCTGGTTGAAGCAACGTTGGATTTTCCTGAAGACGACATTGATTTGCTTCAGCATACCGATGTAGCTGAGCGATTGAATAATTTGCGCCTTGATCTGGATAAGCTCCTATTGCGTGCTCGTGCTGGTAGCTTGCTGCGTACAGGTTTGCATGTGGTGTTGACGGGTTTGCCTAATGTAGGTAAATCGTCTTTGTTGAATTGTTTATCAGGAGAAGACCGTGCAATTGTGACTGAACATGCAGGAACCACACGCGACGTGTTGCGTGAAACGATACAGATTAATGGCATTCCACTGCATATTATTGATACGGCCGGATTACGTGCCACTGAAGATCCGGTTGAAAAGATGGGAATTAGCCGTGCCTGGCAAGAGCTAGAACGTGCGGATGTTATTCTTCAACTGGTTGATGCAAGGGCAGGGATTACAGATGCCGACCGAATGATTTCTGCGCAACTACCTTCCGGTATAGAGCGACTTGTTATCGAGAATAAATGTGACTTAGCCGATAAGCCGACACAACGCTTCGAGCTCGATGGGCGGATACATTTATGCTTATCTGTCCGTAGTGGTGAGGGCGTCAGCTTGCTACGCGATGAGTTATTGCGCGTAGCAGGGTGGGCAGGTACTGGTGAGGATGTTGTTCTTGCTCGTGCGAGGCACATTGAAGCACTTGCGCATGCGGCTGAGAAGTCGGCGCTGGCGATACGGCGGCTAGACCAAACTGAGCTTTGTGCAGAAGAACTGCGATTAGCACAAGGGGCTTTATCCAGCATTACAGGGGAATTCTCATCAGATGATTTGCTGGGCGAAATATTTTCTCGTTTTTGCATAGGGAAATAACATACGTTTCACGTGAAACAAAACCCTCAATGTTTCACGTGAAACTGTTTTGGAGTCTATATTTTAGGGTGCAGAGGCGTATCATTGTGCCTCGAGATTGGGATGATAAAAGTGAAATTTCCAACCACATTTGATGTGATTGTTGTCGGTGGCGGGCACGCCGGAACAGAGGCTGCACTGGCATCGGCGCGAACGGGTGCTCAAACATTGTTGCTCACGCACAATATTGAGACGCTGGGTGCCATGTCTTGCAACCCTTCCATTGGGGGCATAGGAAAGGGGCATTTAGTAAAGGAAATTGATGCGCTGGGCGGTGCAATGGCTTTGGCTGCAGATGAGGCGGGCATCCAGTTTCGTATTCTCAATGCATCAAAAGGCCCGGCTGTTCGAGCAACACGTGCCCAGGCAGATCGCCAATTGTATAAGCGTGCAATCCGTTCCCATCTTGAAAACCAGAAAAATCTAACCTTGTTTCAGCAAGCAGTTGATGACTTCATTGTGGTGGGTGATCGTATTGCGGGCGTGGTTACTCAGCTAGGAGTTCGGTTCCATGCACCTGCGGTTGTTTTGACGGCGGGTACATTTCTCAATGGACTGGTTCATGTCGGTCTGGAGAATTACCATGCCGGCCGATTCGGTGATCCGGCGGCTATTTTACTGAGTCAGCAGTTGAAGGAATTGAAGCTTCCTGTGGGTCGTTTGAAAACCGGCACTCCCCCCCGGCTTGATGGGCGCTCGATTGATTTCTCGGTCATGACGCGTCAACCGGGCGATGATCCGGTGCCGGTTTTTTCTTTTTTGGGTTCGGCCAGTATGCATCCGCGCCAGATACCTTGCTGGATTACCCATACAAACGAAAATACACACGAAATTATTCGACGTGGCCTGGATCGTTCGCCCATGTTTACAGGAGTGATTGAAGGGATAGGGCCGCGGTATTGTCCATCAATAGAAGACAAAATCCATCGTTTTTCGGGTAAAGATAGCCATCAGGTTTTTATGGAGCCTGAAGGTCTTGAGACTTACGAAATTTATCCACAAGGTGTATCTACCAGTTTGCCATTTGATGTGCAGTTAAATCTCATCCGGTCTATTCGTGGCCTTGAAAAGGCGCACATCACCCGGCCCGGCTATGCCATTGAATATGATTACTTTGACCCGAGAAACTTGAAAAGCAGTCTGGAAACCAAATCGATTACCGGTTTGTTTTTCGCAGGCCAGATCAATGGGACAACGGGTTATGAGGAGGCGGCAGCCCAGGGCTTATTGGCGGGGGTTAATGCCGCTCGGTTCGCAAAAGATTTGCCAGCATGGGCGCCTCGGCGGGATCAGGCATACATGGGAGTTTTGGTCGATGATTTAATTACGCGCGGGGTGTCTGAGCCGTATCGCATGTTTACCAGTCGTGCTGAGTACCGCTTGTCGTTACGTGAAGATAATGCCGATTTAAGATTAACCGAAGAAGGACGCGTATTGGGGCTTGTAGATGACGTGCGTTGGGATCGTTTTAATCGCAAGCGGGATGCCATTGCACGAGAGGTTGAGCGTACACGGGCAACATGGGTAAATCCTCGGATCATTAGCGAGGCTGAAGCGGTGCGCGTGCTTGGTCAACCAATGGAACATGAATACAGCTTGTTTGAACTACTCCGCCGGCCGGAAGTCAGCTACGCCAATTTAATGACCTTTACAGGTGCCGGCGAAGCGATGACAGATGCTGAAGTCGTCGAACAGGTGGAGATCCAAGCGAAATATCAAGGGTATATCGAACGCCAGAAAGAAGAAGTCGCCAAAAGCCTAGCGCATGAATCATCCGCCATACCGACTAGTATGGATTACGCCACAGTCCATGGCTTGTCATTTGAGGCACGCCAAAAGCTGGATCAAGCGCGTCCGGAAACGCTGGGTCAGGCATCGCGAGTTCAGGGGGTAACACCGGCAACAATCTCCCTGCTCTTAGTGCACCTCAAGCGGCGGAAGGTGGCATGACGTTTGGTGTCCAGTTGCAACAAGGTTTGATGGCATTAGGGCTTGCATTGCCAGAAAGTGCGCAGGCGCAACTCCTTAGTTACTTGGTGCTGCTAAAGAAATGGAATGCCACGTATAACCTGACATCCATACGCGAAGAATCTGCCATGTTGACGCAGCATCTATTTGATTCTTTGAGTATATTGCCACATCTCGAAAAATCGGCGCTGGCAACACGGCACTGGGTTGATGTGGGCAGTGGCGCTGGGTTGCCGGGCATTCCTCTGGCCATTGCGTGTCCGCAATTACAGATGGCTCTAATTGATTCCGTGGATAAAAAGACAGCATTTCAGCGCCAAGTAAAAATCGAGCTTGGGCTATCAAATTTAACCATTTTAGGCGGCAGAGTTGAAAATCAGCCTGCGGCGCAGTGCGATGCCGTGATATCGCGTGCATTTGCTGAATTGACGGATTTTGTCTTGTTGGCAGGGCACCTGCTGGTAGAGGGTGGCACGCTTTACGCCATGAAAGGGCAGATACCTCACGAAGAAATTGCTCGGCTGCCTGCCGGGTGGCATGTCGCCGAATGCTTACCGCTAGAAGTACCAGGAATGGTGGCTGAGCGTCATTTGATCGTTCTACAGAAAGACCACTGACCCGTGCATATATTTGCCGTAGCCAACCAGAAGGGCGGGGTAGGAAAAACCACCACTACTGTCAATCTGGCCGCAGCACTGGCTGCGCAAGGGCAGCGCACATTGTTGATAGATCTCGATCCACAGGGAAACGCCACCATGGGTTGCGGCATAGATAAGCGGAGCTTGAAGCTCTCGGTTTATCAGTTGCTTTTAGAGTCAGCAACGCTTGCACAAACGCGCGTGACATCGCCCAGCGGGAAATTTGATGTACTGCCTGCAAACCGCGACCTGGCGGGTGCCGAAGTAGATCTGGTCGCCTTGGAGTATCGAGAGGTGCGCCTCAAAAACGCGCTGGCGCTGCACCGGGATGATTATGATTTTGTCTTGATTGACTGTCCGCCGTCCCTTTCCATGCTGACACTCAATGGCTTATGTTCGGCGCATGGCGTTATCATTCCTATGCAATGTGAATATTATGCGTTGGAGGGGTTGTCGGACCTGGTCAATACCATCAAGAAAGTTCATGCCAATCTCAATCGTGAATTGAAAATCATTGGCCTCTTGCGAGTCATGTTTGATACCCGCAGCACCTTGTCAAACCAGGTTTCGGCTCAGCTAGAGCAACACTTTGGGGATAAGGTTTTCAAGACCATCGTGCCGCGTAACGTGCGCTTGGCCGAGGCGCCAAGTTATGGTGTGCCCGGCGTTTTGTTTGATAAGGCGGCCAAGGGTTCGCAGGCTTACCTTGCCTTTGCCGCTGAAATGATCGAACGCGTTAAAACCTGGAAGGAATGAAATGAATGCCACACGATTAAAGGGTTTGGGTCGCGGTCTGGATACGTTACTTGATCCAGAAACCAGCGGCAATCAAGGGCAGCGGCAGGATATGTTGTCAGTCGATGTTTTACGCCCCGGTAAATATCAGCCACGCACCCGAATGGACCCGGGGTCGCTAGAAGAGCTTGCTGCCTCGATCAAGGCACAAGGTTTGATCCAGCCCATATCTGTTCGCCCGGTAGTGCATGAGAGTGTTGCATGCTATGAAATTATCGCTGGCGAGCGGCGTTGGCGTGCAGCTCAAATTGCAGGGCTGAGCCAGGTTCCTGTGCTCATACGGGATATTCCTGATGATGCGGCGTTGGCCATGTCGCTGATCGAAAACATTCAGCGGGAAGACCTCAATCCGCTTGAAGAGGCGGCGGGTATTCAGCGCTTGATCGATGAATTTGAGATGACGCACCAGCAGGCAGCGGACACACTCGGCCGTTCCCGTTCAGCGGCAACGAATCTGCTGCGTCTGTTGCAGTTGGCAAAGCCAGTGCAGGATATGCTGATGGCAGGTGATATCGAAATGGGCCATGCGCGCGTCTTGCTCGCTTTACCCAGACTCGAGCAAAGCCGACTTGCTGCTACGCTGGTGGAAAAACGGCTATCGGTTCGTGATGCCGAGCGGCTGGTTGCGCGCGAGCTTAATCCGCCATCGAAGGCAGAAGGTGCCTCACAAGCCAATCGCGATCTACAGCGGTTGGAAGAAGAATTATCAGACAAAATAGGTGCTACAGTGAAAGTGAGCGCTAACAGAAAAGGGATGGGCACATTAACGATCCGCTTTGCAAGCTTAGATCAGCTAGATGATTTATTGAGTACACATTTCGGCTGAATTGAGATGAGCCGAGGCTTGAGTTATGCCCGGATTATGCCTTGAGGCGCCGTATCACCAGCACCGACTTTTCAAAACACGGGTGATGCGTGGTAATAAATTAAGAAAAATGCGTCAAACGCGAGAAATGAATCAGATTAATCAATCGTATGACGGCAATTTCATTGACACTTATTATGCAAGCATTTAAAATCAGACGGCTTTGAATTGTGCAGCCTTGGAAGGTTTAGCCGATGTATAAGGTTGTACTGCTTCAATTTGCCGGGGTGCTCGCTGCAGCAGGATTGGCCAGTATATGGCTAGGGCAACGCGGTGCGTTGTCAGTTTTATTGGGGGGAATGGCATACGCGATTCCCAACCTGTTTTTTGTAACGAGGCTTTCAGCTTCGGCAGCAAGAAAACGCGCTAATGCGGCAACTTTTTTTGTTGGTGAGCTAATTAAGATTCTTGCTACGATCGTACTTTTGGTGGCTGCTCAGCGGCTCTACCCTGTGCATTGGGTAGCATTATTGGTAGGGCTTTTTGTTGCTTTAAAAGCTAATTTGTTTGCGTTACTGTTAAAAAACTGATTATGTCATCAAGCACTGAAAACGCGCCTGTCGCAGGCGACTACATTGTCCACCACCTGACCCATTTAACCAATACCGGCCATAAGCAGTTGGCAGTAATTGATTGGACGGTCATCAATGTGGATACTCTTTTCTGGTCCATCAGCATGGGCGCGCTAGCGATCATTGTCATGATCATTGCCGCACGGCGAGCCACGTCAGGCGTTCCTGGCCGACTTCAAGGCGCCGTTGAAATGCTGGTTGACATGGTTGAGACTCAATCCAAAGCCATAGTGCATGGCGATCGTCAGTTTATCGCCCCGGTGGCGCTGACCGTTTTTGTTTGGGTTTTGTTCATGAATGCCCTTGATTTTCTGCCAGTAGATCTGGTCCCCAGAGCTGCTGCTGAATGGTTTGGATTGCATCACCAGCGCATTGTGCCCACGGCCGATCTGAATGGCACGCTGGGCATGTCGCTTGGGGTGCTGCTCCTTTGTCTGTACTACAACATCAAGATTAAAGGTTTTGGTGGTTGGGTGCATGAGTTATTTACTGCACCCTTCGGCAATCATCCCTTGCTGTACCCCATAAACTTTGCGATGCAGATGATCGAGTTTGTTGCCAAGACGGTATCTCACGGCATGCGACTGTTTGGCAACATGTATGCGGGTGAGTTGGTATTCATGCTGATCGCTTTGATGGGTAGTACGGCCACCGCCATGGGATTTTTTGGTCATGTGGTGGCAGGTTCAATCTGGGCAATTTTCCACATCTTGATCGTTGTTTTACAGGCATTCATTTTCATGATGTTGACGCTGGTGTATATCGGCCAGGCGCATGAAAGCCACTAGTTTTGTAGCATTTGGTAGTTTTTAAGCGTTGTTAATTTTATATAAGGAGTAGTCATGGAACATGTTCTTGGGTTTGTTGCTCTGGCCGCTGGCCTGATTATTGGTCTCGGTGCTGTTGGTGCATGTATTGGTATCGGCATTATGGGATCCAAGTATCTCGAAGCATCCGCGCGTCAGCCTGAGTTGATGAATGCGCTGCAGACCAAAATGTTCTTGCTGGCCGGTCTGATTGATGCTGCCTTCCTGATTGGTGTTGGTATTGCGATGATGTTCGCGTTTGCCAATCCGTTCATCCTCAAGTAAGTGCGTCTTTTCTAAAGGACCAATAACGTGAATCTGAACGCAACGCTGTTTGCCCAGCTGGCTGTGTTCTTTGTTTTGGCTTGGTTTACGATGAAATTCGTATGGCCACCCATCATGAAGGCATTAGACGAGCGCGCGGGTAAAATCGCTGACGGACTTGCGGCAGCCGACAAGGCAAAGACTGATTTGGTGCACGCCGAGAAAAAAGCTGCTGAAGAATTGCGCCATGCACGTGAGTCAGCTGCTGAGTTTCGTAGTGGAGCGGAGAAACAAGCGGCTCAACTGCTTGAAGAAGCTCGCACCGAGGCTGCCCGAGTGGTTTCGGTTGCTCGTGAAGCCGCAGAAGCCGAAGCCGGTGTCGCTGCGCAACGTGCCAAAGAGGCGTTGCGCGAACAAGTCGCACTACTGGCTGTAGCCGGTGCCGAGAAAATTCTCCGCAAGGAAATTAATCCTCAGGCACATGCCGAGTTACTTTCTCAGCTGAAGTCGGAGCTCTGATTAGACATGGCTGAAAACGTTACGCTGGCCCGGCCTTATGCGGAAGCTGCATTCCAGTTGGCTAAAGGCAGTCCTGCCGATTTAGCCTCATGGGCTGAAACGCTTGCGTGCTTGTCCAGCATTACAATCGATTCAGTGATGGAAGAATGTATTGGCAATCCGCGATTTAATCCTGCGCAGTTGGCACAGCTTTATTTTGAGGCGGCAGGCGGTCAGCTTAATGCCGATCAGCAAAGTTTTGTTCGCGTGCTGGTTGATAATGATCGCCTGACGGTTCTGCCGGAAATTGCTGCACTGTTTGACGAACTAAAAGCTGATGCCGAAGGTATCAAACACGCCGAGATTACTTCGGCTTTTCCTCTCGATGATGCCGCGCTAAAAAATTTGGTAGCAGAACTCGAGCGCAAGTTTTCATGCCGGATACAAGCAACGATCAAGCTTGACCCCGAGCTTATCGGTGGTGTCCGTATGGCTGTTGGCGACGAGGTGATTGATGCCTCAGTTCGCGGCAAACTTGCTGCAATGGCGATTGCCCTAAAGAACTAGGAGTTATTTGATGAATTTAAACCCATCTGAAATTAGTGAGCTGATTAAAACGCGGATCCAGACGATGCAGCTGCCCGCAACGGCACGTAATGAAGGTACTGTTGTTTCAGTGACCGACGGTATCTGTCGTGTGCATGGCTTGGCAGACGTTATGCAAGGCGAGATGTTGGAGTTTCCCGGTAATACCTTCGGTTTAGCCCTCAATCTAGAACGTGATTCAGTGGGTGTGGTGGTGCTGGGAGATTATGAGCACATTACTGAAGGCGACGTCGTTAAATGCACGGGTCGTATTCTCGAGGTGCCCATTGGCCCCGAGCTGCTGGGTCGTGTAGTGAATGCCTTGGGCGAGCCGATTGATGGCAAAGGTTCGATCAATGCAAAACTCTCAGACAAGCTGGAAAAAGTCGCTCCTGGCGTTATCTGGCGTAAATCAGTATCTCAACCGTTGCAAACCGGCCTTAAAGCGGTTGACTCGATGGTGCCAGTAGGGCGTGGCCAGCGCGAATTGATCATTGGCGATCGGCAAACAGGCAAGACAGCCGTCGCGGTTGACGCCATCATCAATCAAAAAGGCCAGAACATGTTCTGCGTCTATGTGGCGATTGGTCAAAAAGCATCCACCGTGGCTAACGTCGTGCGCAAGCTCGAAGAGCACGGCGCGATGGAATATACCGTTGTCGTTGCCGCTACTGCCTCTGACTCAGCCGCGATGCAGTTTCTCGCGCCGTATGCGGGCTGCACCATGGGCGAGTATTTCCGCGATCGCGGCATGGATGCGCTGATTGTTTATGATGATTTGACCAAGCAAGCCTGGGCGTATCGCCAGATTTCGCTGCTGTTGCGCCGCCCTCCCGGCCGCGAAGCCTATCCGGGCGACGTGTTCTATCTGCACTCACGTTTACTTGAGCGTGCTGCGCGTGTTTCCGAAGCCTGGGTGGAAAAGCTCACCAACGGCGAAGTTAAGGGCAAAACAGGCTCATTGACGGCTTTACCCATTATTGAAACCCAGGCAGGTGACGTTTCTGCTTTCGTGCCGACGAACGTGATTTCGATTACAGACGGCCAGATTTTCCTTGAGACCGACTTGTTCAATGCCGGTATCCGTCCTGCCATGAATGCGGGTATTTCGGTGTCGCGCGTGGGTGGTGCAGCGCAGACCAAAGTCATCAAGAAGCTGGGTGGCGGCGTGCGCTTGTCCCTCGCTCAGTATCGTGAGCTGGCAGCGTTTGCCCAGTTTGCTTCGGATCTAGATGAAGTGACACGCAAGCAGTTAGAGCGTGGTCGTCGCGTAACTGAATTGATGAAGCAGTTGCAGTATTCACCATTGTCGGTTGCTGATATGGCGATTTCGCTGTACGCCTCCAACGAAGGTTTCATGGATGATGTCGATGTGCCGCGTATTCTGGCATTTGAGACAGCATTGCATCAGATCATGCACCAGAAGCATGCTGATCTGGTAGCCAAGATAGAAGCGACGAAAGATCTGGACAAAGACGCCGAAGCGCAGCTTAAAGCGGCGATTGTCGACTTCAAGAAATCCTGGGCCTAATCCACTTACCTGACTGGTTAACAAAGGGCGATCATGGCAGGTAGCAAAGAAATACGTAGCAAAATCAAGAGCGTGCAAAATACGCGCAAGATTACCAAGGCTATGGAGATGGTAGCTGCATCCAAAATGCGCAAGGCGCAAGAACGGATGCGTGCTGCCCGTCCCTATAGCGAAAAAATACGTCGCTTGGCGGCTAATCTTTCGCATGCCTTGATGACCGATTATCGACATCCTTTTCTCACCAAGCAGACCTCGGTCAAACGTGTTGGTTTAATCGTGATTACGACCGATAAAGGCTTGTGCGGCGGGTTGAATACCAATGTGCTGCGCCAATCGCTAAATTCCATGCGTCAGTGGGAGGCACAAGGTATTCGTGACATCAGCATCACCTGTATTGGCAACAAGGGGCTGGGCTTCATGCAACGGCTTGGCGCCAGGGTGGTGTCACACATTACCCATATCGGGGATACCCCGCACATGGAAAAGTTGATCGGCCCCATCAAAATCATGCTGGATGCTTATCAGGCAGGTGAGCTGGATGAAGTCCATATTGCCTATACGCGCTTTATTAACACCATGTCGCAGCAGGCGATTATCGAGCCTTTGCTGCCGTTGTCTGGTGAGCGCATGGGCACGCCTGAAACCGGGTGGGATTATCTGTACGAACCTGATGCACAAACGGTAGTGGATGATTTACTGTTGCGCTATGTCGAAGCCCTGATTTACGAAGGGGTGACAGAAAATATGGCTTCTGAGCAATCAGCGCGTATGGTTGCCATGAAGGCCGCGACAGATAATGCAGGCAGTGTCATCAAGGAATTACAGCTTATTTATAACAAAGCCCGTCAAGCAGCAATTACTAAAGAAATCTCGGAAATTGTTGGCGGCGCAGCGGCGATTGCAGGCTAAGCCCGGTTTATAACGAATCAACCTGAATTACATTAAGGAAATAACCATGAGCAACGGAAACATCGTTCAGTGTATTGGCGCAGTTGTCGACATCAAATTCCCCCGTGAATCCATGCCCAAGGTCTATGAGGCGCTGACACTTGATGAAACAGTCTCGGGCAATGCCGAATCAGGCTTGACTTTTGAAGTACAACAGCAACTCGGCGATGGTGTCGTGCGCACGATTGCACTGGGTTCTTCCGATGGCCTCCGTCGCGGCATGCAAGTGAAAAAAACGGGCGCACCGATTTCTGTGCCTGTAGGCATGGGCACATTGGGTCGCATCATGGATGTGCTGGGTCGGCCAATTGATGAAGCGGGCCCGATTCAATGTGATGAATTGCGCCCCATTCATGCCAAGGCGCCTAAATTTGATGAGCTTTCGCCCTCAGTAGATTTGTTGCCTACCGGTATCAAGGTGATCGATCTGATCTGTCCATTTGCCAAAGGCGGCAAAATCGGCTTGTTCGGCGGTGCTGGTGTCGGTAAAACCGTCAACATGATGGAGCTGATCAATAACATTGCCAAGTCCTATGGTGGTTACTCCGTGTTCGCTGGCGTTGGTGAGCGGACGCGTGAAGGTAATGACTTTTATCATGAAATGGAAGAGTCCAAGGTTCTCGATAAAGTCGCCATGGTGTTTGGCCAGATGAATGAGCCTCCAGGCAATCGCTTGCGCGTTGCACTGACCGGCCTCACCATGGCCGAAAAATTCCGTGACGAAGGCCGCGACATTCTTTTCTTTGTGGATAACATTTATCGCTACACGCTAGCCGGTACGGAAGTTTCCGCCCTTCTCGGCCGTATGCCGTCTGCCGTGGGTTACCAACCAACGCTGGCCGATGAAATGGGCCGTTTGCAAGAGCGCATCACCTCGACCAAAGTGGGTTCGATAACCTCGATCCAGGCCGTCTACGTGCCTGCCGATGACTTGACCGATCCGTCCCCAGCAACCACCTTCCTTCATTTGGATGCGACAGTTGTGCTATCACGTGATATTGCTGCGCTCGGTATTTATCCAGCCGTTGATCCACTCGATTCAACCTCGCGCCAACTAGATCCCCTGGTGGTGGGTGAAGAACACTATAACGTGGCGCGCCAAGTGCAGTCGAATTTACAGCGCTATAAAGAACTGCGTGACATCATCGCCATTCTGGGTATGGATGAACTTGCCCCGGAAGACAAGCTGGCGGTATCTCGTGCACGTAAAATTCAGCGCTTCCTGTCGCAGCCATTCAATGTGGCCGAAGTATTCACTGGCTCACCAGGCAAAATCGTTTCTCTGGCCGATACGATCAAGGGCTTCAAAATGATTGTGGATGGTGAATGTGACGAGTTGCCAGAACAGGCGTTCTATATGGTTGGCGCGATCGAAGAGGCGTTTGAAAAGGCCAAAACGCTGTAATAATTTTCAGCGAGATGAAAGGTAAGATGTAAGATATGGCTATGACAGTTCATGTAGATGTAGTCAGTGCAGAAGAGTCCATCTTTTCCGGTCTGGCCGAGTTTGTCGCCCTGCCGGGGGAAAGTGGCGAGTTGGGTATTTTACCCGGTCATATGCCGCTGATGACACGCATCAAACCAGGTACCGTGCGTATCAAGCTGCCGCATGGCAAAGAAGAGCACATCTTTGTTGCGGGTGGTCTGCTGGAAGTGCAGCCTGGATTGGTCACGGTGCTGGCGGATACGGCCATTCGTGGTGTTGATCTTGATGAAGCTAAAGCACTGGAAGCCAAGAAGCGCGCCGAAGAAGCTTTGGCAAGCCGCAGCGCTGAAGTGGATTATGCCCGCGCGCAGGCTGAGTTGAGTGAAGCGATTGCGCAGCTATCAGCAATTGAGCGGTTACGCAAGCATGGTCATTAAAATCGAGTTAATGGGAATGGAATAAAAAAGGCAGCTTACGCTGCCTTTTTTATTCTTTTATTCCTCAGGTGTTTTGATTATGCAAAGTTTTTTTCTGCAAAATTCCAATTAACGAGCGAAGCGAGGAAGGTTTCCACGAATTTGGGCCGTGCATTGCGATAATCAATGTAGTAAGCATGTTCCCAGACATCAATGGTCAGCAGAGCCTTATCGCCAGAAGTTAATGGTGTGCCTGCAGCGCTGGTGTTGACGATATCTACTGAACCGTCAGCCTTTTTTACCAGCCATGTCCAGCCTGAGCCGAAATTGCCAACAGCGGACGTCTGAAACGCTTTTTTGAACTCTTCAAAACTGCCCCATTTGGCAGTGATTGCAGCTGCCAATGCACCGCTTGATGATCCACCACCAGCGACTTTCATGCTGTTCCAGAAAAATGTGTGGTTCCAGACTTGCGCCGCGTTATTGAACACACCGCCAGCAGGTGCTTTTTTGACGATGGCTTCAAGCTCAAGGTTTTCGTACTCTGTATTTTTGATCAGATTATTAAGATTAGTCACGTAGGCTTGATGATGCTTGCCGTAGTGATATTCAAAGGTTTCTTTTGAAATGTGGGGTGCAAGTGCATCCATTGCGTATGGCAGGGCTGGCAGAGTGTGTTCCATAGTAACTTCCTTTAAAAATGCGGGAATAGTAAGGTTAAGTAGAGCCGGTGATTTTAGTTGGCATTACGCTAAGTAACAACCTTTCCACTGCAGAATCTATCATATTTGCTTTCACTAAAAAATAAGCCTAGAGTATTTTTCTGCACCTGCTAGCTGTGGAAAAATCATAAAAATACGAGGAGATAAAAATGAAGCACAAATCTCATTTACTCGACCCGCAGGTATTAATTTTTTCTGCTTTATCAGTGTTATCCATCACGGCAAATGCGGCAGGATTTGCATTGCAAAATCAGAACGGCGCCGGTAACGGAAATGCCTTTGCGGGCGCAGCCGCCAGTGCTGAAGATGCCAGCACATTGATTTTCAATCCCGCGGGCATGACCTATCTGCCTGAAGGGCATAGCCTCGCTATTGCTGGTACGCTACTCAACCGTTCGGTTGATTTCAGCAATGCAGGCACGATGGCAATGCCTACGTTTGCGCTGGGAAATGATGGGGGAGATGGTGGTGGCATGTCATTGATCCCCGCAGCCTATTATGTGTATGCTGTTTCGCCACGCTTGCGCATCGGCGTTGGGCTGTCGCCGACTTTTGGCAACAAAACCGAGTACGAAGAAAATTTCATAGGACGATTTTCTGGCTATTTTGCTGAAATCAAGCAGATCAACATTAATCCTTCGGTTGCCTATCGCTTGAATGACAACGTCTCGCTGGGTTTCGGTCTCAACTATGCGCGCAACGAAGTCAAGTTTCGCCAGATGGTGCCGGTAGCTGCAGGCACCCAGCGCATTGCACGGCTGGAAGGAGACGATACTGCGCGGGGTTATAACCTCGGTGCGATGTTTCAGTTTTTATCCGCCACGCGGCTTGGATTGGCGTATCGCTCACGCATCAAGTTTCATCTTGAAGGCAATCAAGACATTCAGGGCGTGCTCAACCGAAATATCAAGGCAGAGCTCGAAACACCGGATAATCTCTCGCTGGCTTTGCACCAACGCTTGAGTGATCGCTGGGATCTGTTAGCCGATGTCAGCTGGACCTACTGGAATTCAATCAAGACAATTACGGCGACCAGCGCAGGTGCGCCTGTTGCGGCGTTGAGCTTTAATTTTCGCGATACCTACCGTGTAGGCATAGGGGCTAACTACCAGCTCAACGACGCCTGGAAATTACGCTTTGGCACGGCCTACGATAAAACGCCGGTGCCCAGCGCCACCGACCGAACCATGACTCTGCCGGATGCGGATCGAACCTGGTTATCAGTGGGTGCACGGTATACTTTGTCACCGCAAAGTTCCCTGGATATGGGTTACAGCCATATTTTCTTCAAGAAAGTAGCAACGGAAAGAGGGGTTGCCTTGGGCGGGCCCTTCACGCAAACCATACGCGGCAACTTTGATACCAGCGCGGATTTGCTCTCGGTGCAATATAACCATAATTTTTGAAAAGACTTTTAGACAGTTGGCCAGCCGGCAGTAAGTAGCTGCCGGGGTTAACTCAGGCGCTGTAGTCTTTTTTCCAGCCGCGCCATGTCGTCGCGCAGCTTATCCACATCGGCTGAAAAGTCGGCGATGGTGTCACGGCGAACTAAAGTCGGTTGTTCTTCGATGAGATATTCACTGACATTTTCTGCCAGATTCATGGCGCGCTTTTTCTGATTAGCCGAAAAAATGTGAGCGCCTGCTACCAACCGATGCGAGACAATATCACCAAAAACTCGGGAAAGGTCTTCTTCCACATCCCAGCGCAGGTGTTGCAAAACATAACCCAGGCTTTGTGCAAATTCTGCGGAACCGTTGATGCGTGCCGCACGCATTATTGCCGCATGGCCTTGCAGCGCCAAAAAAGGCGTGCTGGCCGGTAAGTCGATCGATACCTCAGGTTCGGCATCGGTTGTTGCTGCCGCGATCAAGCCTTCTGGTGTCACGCTGAACGCAGCGGAAAAAAGTGGGAGAGACATTTTTGCGCATTGGCCCGCAAACGGTTGCAATTTCATCCGCGCCCAAGCGGTCTGACCCAACAGATGATTAACCGCCGCTGCCAGCACTGTCATGGCAACCATCCTGGGATCAGGCAGAGAGGGCATGCGTTAGTCTTGCTGAATGCCAGCCACTTGCCAGCCGCTGGCGCCGTTTAGCGGCTTCACGAGATGCCACACCTCGGAAAAAGCCTCGGGCGCATTCTGCGCGTCTTCACGCAATTGTCCATGAAACCGCACGCTCGCTACATAGCGTGAAGTTTCAATGGAGACATCCAGCAGGTCTGCCGCTAACTGAACGACATCGGTTTGCTGCGTAGCGCGTTGCCGCTCCTGAAATTGAAGCTGTATTTCGGCAGCCACTTCCGGTGTGGAAAACAGACGGATGTCTTCCATATCGCCACGATCATTGGCAGCTTGCAAACGCACGAAACTGAGCTTGGCCTGGCGTAAAAAGCCTTCCACATCGAAGTCAGCCGGAATATTCCCGGCGGTGCCTTGGGCAGCAATAGATGCCGCCGTATCGCCAGCGCCGATTTTTTGCGCATCAAAAACCATGGGTTCTTGGCGACCGGCAGGGTTTGCCGCAACAGGCTGAGGATACAGAAGGGTATTCCCTGCAGGACGGCTGCCCAAAAAGCGCCGCAGGAGAAAAATGGCGCCCATGGCTAACAAGGCGATCAGCAAGAAATTAGCCACGCCCTCGCCCATGCCAAAATGCGACAGCATGGCGGCTAAGCCTATGCCTGCAGCAAGACCGGCAATCGGTCCCAGCCAGCGGCTCATCCCTGCACGCGGCGGGGTACCCGCCGCAGGTGCGGCAGCAGACGACGGCGCTGCATTTTGCGTGGGCGTGCCTGACCTTACGGGTGCCGCATCACGATTCATGACCGAGGGTGATCGATTCATGCCTAAAGATTTACCGCCCCCCATGCGCCGGGCCTCGGCGGTATCGACCAGCATGCCCATGCACAAAACAGATACACAGAAAATCATCATTAGTTTCTTCATTGCTTGTCCTTTAAAAAGCATTGTTAAAATTTATAACCACGATGCAAGGCGACGACGCCCGCAGTAAGGTTGAATATGTCGACCCGCTCAAAGCCAACTTGTTCCATTAAGGCCTTTAGCGCTGCTTGATTAGGATGCATGCGGATGGATTCAGCTAAATAACGATACGAAGCAGCATCTCCGGCGATTTTTTCACCAAGCCAGGGCAGCAGCTTGAATGAATAAGCATCGTAAATTTTTTCCAGCGGTGCCCATACCTTGGAAAATTCCAGTACCAGCAGCCGCCCGCCGGGGCGCAATACGCGCAACATTTCAGACAGCGCCTGCTCTTTATGCGTCATGTTGCGCAGGCCAAAGGCTACGGTAACGATGTCGAAATAACTATCAGGAAATGGCAGTTTTTCGGCATCGCATTGCGCCACGGGCGCAATGATTCCTGCGTCCAGCAAACGGTCGCGCCCCCCACTGAGCATGGCGTTATTGATGTCGGTAAGCCACACCTGTCCGCCGGTTTCGGTTTGCGTACCCACATGGCGTGCAAAAGCTAAAGAAAGATCCGCCGTGCCGCCTGCAACATCCAGCACACGCTCGCCCGAGCGCGGTGCAGCGATGCCGACAGCGAATTTTTTCCATACGCGGTGCAAGCCAATGGACATGAGATCGTTCATGATGTCGTATTTCGTTGCAACGGATGAAAATACCCCGGCGACGCGTTGTGCCTTGGCTTGTTCGTCGACGGTTTCAAATCCGAAGTGAGTATTGGTCATGAGATTTTTTCACTTATGGCTGCCGCATCCGCCGTTGGGTGATTCTTTGGGTGTTGATGTCTCACGATTGGCTCCCGCTACTGCCAAGCGTTCAAGATAATCGGTCCAAAGGGCCGACTGGTTAGTGCCCAGATAATGCAGCACGTCCCAGGAGAAAATGCCGCTATCGTGGCCGTCCGAGAACATGGGCTTGATGCCATAACTGCCTACCGGTTCCAGCGCCAGAATCGCCACGTCGCGTTTGCCTGTTTGTAGTGTTTCCTGTCCTTTGCCGTGACCGCGCACTTCGGCAGAAGGGCTATATACCCGCAGAAATTCGGTTGGTAATTGAAACCGGCTGCCATCATCAAAGGCAATTTCCAGCATGCACGATTTTTTGTGCAGGGTAATTTCGGTGGGGTTGGGGGTGGTGTGATCTAGGCCGGGCATGATAGGCACATAGTAAATGAATCGCTATGATAGCGCAGTCAACTGTGTGGCAACAGCACGGTATGGCGGGTTAGAACTCGAGCGGATCGACATCCACATGCCAACGCAGCGTGCGCGGGTGTTTTAAGGCGTAAAGCGCGGTGTGCCATTGGGCCAGAAAATGCTGTAGCGCGGGGCGGTTGTCAGACTCGACCAGCAACTGGGCACGTTCTAATGCCATCAAGCGATGCAAACGCATCGGTACGGGGTCATACAGCGTGATATGGCTATCGGCAAGTGACTGAGCAACGCCGCGGGCCTGGGCTAAAAAGCCGACTGACTCACCCATGGCCGGGCTTTCGGCGCGCAGCATGGCCTGGAATGCGAACGGGGGAAAGCCCGCTGTTTTACGGTCGTCGAGCTGAGACTGTGCAAACCGGCTGTAGTCATGATCGATCAGCGCCTGATACAGCGGATGGGTTGGGTATTCTGTTTGTATCAGCACCTCACCGGGCAAATCGGCGCGACCGCTACGGCCCCCCACCTGCATGAGCTGCGCAAAGAGTCGTTCAGGCGCACGAAAGTCAGCGGCGAAGAGTGCTGCATCTGCACTAACCGCACCGACTAAAGTGAGCTTGGGAAAGTCATGCCCTTTGGCCAGCATTTGGGTGCCAATCAGAATATCCACCTCGCCTGCGTGAATGCTCGCCAAAAGCGCCTGCCATTTTTTAGCGCTATTCGCAGAATCACGGTCAACGCGCAAAACGCGCGCCTGCGGAAAGCGTTCAATCAACGCTGCTTCAAGCCGTTGAGTCCCGCGTCCAAAAGGCTGCAAATCGACATTGCCACAATCCGGACAGGCGTGAGGAATCGCGGTCTCAAATCCGCAATGATGACAGCGCAAATGTTTATCTGCCAGATGCACCACCAGGTTGGCAGCGCAATGCTGACAGCGGGAAATCCACCCGCAGGCGGGGCATGCCAGCACGGGGGCGTAGCCGCGTCGATTCAGGAACACCAGGCTTTGTTCGCCGCGCTCTAGCCGTAGTTCAAGCGCGTCAATGAGCGCAGCACTTAAGCCTTCCTGCAATTTTTCGCGGCGCGTATCGATGGTGCGCACAATAGGCGGCGCTTCAGCAACGGCGCGCAACGGCAAGGTCAACATGCGATAGCGTCCGGCCAGGGCATGATGAAAGCTTTCCAGTGATGGGGTGGCCGAGCCTAGAACAATCGGGCAGTTTTGTTGATGCGCTCGCCAAATGGCCAGGTCACGCGCCGAATAACGCACTCCGTCTTGCTGCTTGAATGAGGCGTCGTGCTCCTCATCCACAATAATCAGCCGCAGGCGAGGCAGTGGCGTAAAGATTGCCAGCCGCGTACCGAGCACAATCCGGGCATCTCCGGCGAGTGCATCGAGAAACCCCCGGGCGCGCGTCGCATCGGCCACGCTACTATTGGCAACAACCAAATGCGTGTGTGGAAAGCGCGCCCGCACGCGGCCTTCAAGTTGTGGTGTGAGCGCAATTTCAGGCACCAGCATCAACGCTTGACCCCCTTGCGCCAAGGTGGCTTCGATGGCGCGTAAATACACTTCGGTCTTGCCGCTGCCGGTAACCCCGTGCAGTAAAAAAGCTTGAAAGGCCGTTGCGCTAACAATCTGTTCGACAGCCGCTTGTTGCGCAGCTAACAACGAAGGCAAAAGAAGAGTCGGCGCTGATTCAGATTCCTGTGGGGTTGTTGATGCGACACTCAGCTTAATCTTTTTCAGGCGAGGTATTTTCCCGCGTCTTAGCATGGGCGGCAATGCAAACGCCATCACTTCGCCCAGCGGTGCTTGGTAATAGCGTGCACAAAACTCGCACAGCGTTAGCCAATTGGTTGGCAAAGGCGGTATGTCGCGCAAAATTGCGGTAACGGGCTTTAATTTATCTATTGGCTGTTCACTATTTGCTATCCAGTCGACAATGACGCCAATGCGTAAATTGCGACCAAAAGGCACGCTAACTCGGTAGCCAATATCGCGGGTGCTGGCTTCAGGTGCCAGATAATCAAACAGCCGAGGCAGAGGTAGATCAAGGGCAACACGGACGATGCTCATAATGCATCAATCAGTTGTTCGCGATAGCTCGAAAAAATATTGTCAAAGTGTTGCAACTGGCTGTAGTAATAGAGAAAAGTTCTTACCCACAAAAACTGTGGATAACTTTGTGAGTAAACTCCTTGAAAAACAGTCAAGTCATGGCTCTGTAAGGCTATTGACTTATTTGTGCAAAATTTGATCAAAATAAAACTCTTTTAAAACAATAAGTTAATTAATTTTATTGAAAAACCCTGTCCAGCAGTGGTTAATATCACCCAATTGCCGTTTTTGTGCATAAGTCATCCATGACGCGCTAAATTTTGATGGTTTAGTGGCTCACCCAGTGGCTTGTCTGGTGGGGTTTTCACGCAGGTTCCAAGTCGATTTGATTGTCTCGCAAGGGGTTGCAAATTCAATCGGCTGAAGACCCTTGTCGCGGATAGTTGTGCACCGCATGAATTAAGACATTGACATTTTCAGGCGGGGTAAATTGTGAGATACCGTGACCCAAATTAAACACGTGCCCCGTGCCTTCGCCAAACTGGTCCATGACGCGGTGTGCTTCAGCAGCCACTTTCTCGGGTGAGGCAAACAATGCCATAGGATCTAAATTGCCCTGTAAGGCTACGCGACCCCCTACCCGAGCGCGGGCTTCGCCTAAATGGGTGGTCCAATCCAATCCAACGGCGTCACACCCTATATCGGCAATGGCTTCCAGCCATTGGCCGCCGCCTTTGGTGAACACGATGCACGGCACGCGCTGATCATCATGCGACCGTTTAAGGTCAGCCAGAATGCGCTGCATGTAAGCGAGCGAAAATTCGCGATAGGCTGCATGGGATAACACGCCGCCCCAAGAATCGAAAATCATGACAGCCTGGGCGCCGGATTCAATTTGCGCATTCAGATAATTAACCACCGCTATGGCGGTAATTTCAAGAATGCGATGGAGTAAATCGGGCCGGTCGTACAACATGGTTTTGATGGTGCGGTAGTCAGCCGAGGCACCACCTTCCACCATATAGCAAGCCAGCGTCCAAGGGCTGCCTGAAAAACCAATAAGGGGCACGCTGTTACCCAAGGCGCGACGAATTTCTGCAACCGCATCCATGACATAGCGCAAATGAACATTGGGGTCGGGTGCGGTGAGATCGCGAATTTCCCACTCGTTACGTAGCGGGCGCTCGAACTTCGGCCCTTCGCCGTCAGCAAAATACAGCCCCAAACCCATGGCATCTGGCACGGTCAAAATGTCTGAGAACAAAATGGCGGCATCCAGATCAAAGCGTGCCAGTGGCTGCAGGGTGACTTCGCAGGCAAGCTGAGGATTTTTGCATAAATTAAGAAAGCTGCCCGCCCGGCGCCGTGTTTCGTTGTATTCCGGCAGATACCGCCCAGCTTGGCGCATGAGCCAGACGGGTGTGTGGGGCACAGGTTCGCGCAGCAATGCGCGTAAAAAAGTATCGTTCTTGGGGCGGGCCATGGAAAAATTTTGGCAAGGGAAAAATGGAATTATCGCACCACATGCCAAATACAACTCAAATACAAGCCAGGGCTATGTCAATAACAAGTGAAGTCGGGTTTAGCGCAAGCCCAAGTCTTTTAATTTGCGATAAAGATGTGTGCGCTCAAGGCCGGTTTTTTCTGCCAGACGCACCATGTTGCCATCAACTTCTGCGAGATGATGCAAGAAGTAAATGCGCTCGAAAGCTTCGCGCGCTTCGCGCAAGGGCTGCTGGATAATTTCCGGGTTGAGTTGTTGGTTTACTTGATCAGGCTCACCTGCAGGGGTGAGTAGCTGACGCACTTCTTCGGCGGAAATCTCTTCATCCAGCGCTGCCACGGCGAGTGATTTCACGGCCGCACGAAGTGCTGGATAACCCTCGACCCAGGCACGATGGCGCAAGGCATTTAAAGCGCCGGTGGTAAAGCGCCGCAAGGGCACGGCTTCTTCTTCAGTCAAAAAGCTCAACAAGTGCGTGGCAATATCCGGCACTTCCTCTTTGAGTTCCTTCAGGGCAGGCACTCCCAACACTGACTCGAACAGTATTTTGACAATGCCTTCTTCCCATCCCTGCGCGATCAGGCTGGTTGGGTCGTGTATGGTGCCAACCACCAGGCGCAACTGATACCTGGTTAATCGTTCGGCGGCAAAACACAGATTTTTCTGCTGCAAACGATTAAGTCGTGACAGTTCTTCGCACCACAACAAGCCCTCTTTGAGCGATTCAAGTTTTTCCACTTCGAGTGGCTCGAATTCACTGGCCAGATCAAGCACGGGTTTGTTAGTCGTCTGCGCGGTGAGTGCAACAAGCTCAACGATGCCACCCGGGGCCGAGCGCAGCAGCAATGAAGGGCTGCTGGCGAGCAATTGCTCGAAGCGCTGTTTTAAATCACGCAACACGCCTGGGCGGGTAAAGGCGGCGAGCGATAACCCGCTGCGCTGCTTGCGGGTACCGCGCTCAAGCGCTTTTTTTACGGTCTGCAAGAGTTTTTGCATGCCGATGGGTTTTTCCAGAAAATCCAGCGCGCCAATGCGCGTGGCTTCGACTGCCGTATCAATGGTGGCATGGCCGGACATCATCACGACGGGCACATTGAGCTGGCCATGTGCTGCCCATTCCTTGAGCAGGCTGATGCCGTCGACTTCCGGCATCCAGATATCAAGCAGAATCAAATCGGGTTGTGCCTCGGCGCGTGCGATTTTAGCGCTGACGGCATTTTCTGCGAGTACAACGTCATGGCCCTCATCGCGCAAAATTTCCGAGAGCAGCTCGCGAATGCCCACTTCATCATCGATTATGAGTATTTTTGACATATTTATTCCGAGGTTGTTTTCTTGCCACTGGCGACGAGCAGCCACAAGCTGACTTCGCCGCCATCGTGGTTAGCCAGGCGAATTTCTCCACCATGGTCATCAATGATTTTTTTCACAATTGCCAAACCCAAACCGGTGCCCTTGGTTTTGGTGGTGACATACGGTTCAAATGCGCGTGCCAGCATTTGGGGTGAAAAGCCTGCGCCGTTATCGTGCAAGGTGAGGCGCATGCGGTGTTTGTCTTGCTCGATGCGAATATCGATGCGCGGTTGCGCGACGCTTGCCAGTGCATCTTGCGCATTGGCGAACAGATTATGCAGCACCTGGCGCATTTGATTGATGTCTGCAAGAACATTCGCGAAAGTCGGCGCTGGTGAGACGGTGAATTGGGTCGATGTATTTTCGTACAGCGCCAGTACGTCGATAACCAGCGCGTATAAATCCACTTCGGCGAGCTGCGGGGGGGGCGTGCGTGCGTAATCACGGAAATTATTCACCATGCTTTTGAGCGCTTCCACTTGGGTAATGATGGTGTGGGTGGCACGGTCAAGTAATGCGCGGGAAGGCGCATCCAGCATCGTACCGAGCTTCATTTGCAAGCGCTCGGCTGATAATTGAATGGGCGTGAGCGGGTTTTTGATTTCATGCGCCAGGCGCTGTGCAACTTCAGCCCAGGCGGCAGAGCGTTGTGCCGAGATGAGACGAGTGATGTCGTCAAACACCACGACAAACCCACCACCACCCGTCGCCGGTAGCGCGGTGCCGCGGATAAGCAGCGTTTGCGGTGCATGATCATCATGCGTCAGGTCAAGTTGCTGCTGCCATTCGTCGCCATGCCGGGTAAAGGCCTCAATGATGGTCATCGCCAGTGTGTGATGACGCGGCCAATCAGAGAGCGGTATTTTTTCAAATGCCGCCAGATCATCATGCAAAATGGTGAGCGCGCCACGGTTCGCTGCGCGCAAATGGAAATCCGTGCTGAACGCAAGCACGCCGGCAGATAAATTGCCCAGCACACTTTCCAGATAGGCTTGTGCAGCTTCGGTTTTTTCGCGCTGAAGATCAGCTTCTGCGCGGGCTTCGCTCAATTGGCGAGTCATGTTGTTGAACGACCGCGTCAGAAGCCCCAGCTCATCAGAGGTTTCAATGATCGTGCGCGGGGTGAAATCGCCCGCTGACACCGCACGCGTGCCTTCCGCGAGTATCAGCAGCGGTTGCGCCAAGCGTTCGGCAAGAAGAAAGGCCAGCGCGACAGCCGCGAACAAGGCCAGCATCAAGGTAAGCGTCAAAGTCAGCGTGTAAATGCGCTTAAGACCACTGCGGCCTAATTGCAGCTCTTGATAATTACGGTAACCCGCTTCAGCATTGCTGGCATTTTTAGCAATCGCCGCAGGAACCCGTTGGGTAAATTGCAGAATGCGTGGTTCAAATTCGAGCAGATGTGTCGTGTTGGCAATCACGGGTACGAGCGTGCGGATCGTCAGGCCTTCGGTATCTTCACTCACCAGCGCGAGGCCGCGTCCGCTGCGTGCACTGCGCAACTGGTTGGTGCTGGGCACCTGTGGCAAGAGGTTGTTCAAGTCCCCCACACTGCTGGCGATGGTTTGGCCGGAGAGCATCAGCAATGTGGCCGTGCCTGCTCCCATTTGTTCACGCAGACGATTGAGTTGGCTCGATACGGATTCAACGCTTTGTGGCATCTGGCTATCGCCAAGCTCAAGGGCGGCTTTGCGGGTTTTTTCCAGCAGATCACCTTGCAAATTATCGAGCACGCTACGACCAAGCTCCAGCCCGCCTTCCAATGCACGATCAACCCGCACATCAAACCAGGAGTCGATGCTGTTGACCGCAAACTGCATGGAGACGGCATACACCAGCGCACCTGGCAGCACGGCCATCAAGGCCAGCATCACCAGCAGGCGGGATTTGAGCCGTGCGCCAAAAACACCTGCTTTAAAATCGCGCCGCAAGTGAATAAGCTGGACCGCGATCATAACCAGCATGCCCAGCGCGGCGAGCCCATTCAACGCCAATAGCCAAGGGTAATACTGCGCAAAGAAGGCGGTGTTGCCCGAGGTAAATGCGAGTAGAAAAAGCAGCACCGCGGCTAAGGCGGCGGCCAGAATGAGCGCCAGCTTCATGGCACGGCCCCAGTTCCCACCCCGGCGGCAGGCGCAGTAAATTGCCACTCGATGGTTTTGGCGTTGATACGCCAATCGCTGTCGGTGATGGCATCGATCTGAAATGGCTTGGGCAATTGGCTGTGGTCCAGCGACAAGCGCACGCGGGCAATATACGTTTCGCCTGGGATGATGGTTTGTCGGGTGACGAGGGGCAACGCATGGACGCGCGACAAAACACGCAAGGCTTCGTTCAGCGTGTTAAAACTTTGATACAAACTGCTACTGCCTGCCTGGGCACCTTGCGCCACTCGGGATACGCGATATTGGCGTGTAAGCCCGTGATAACTCAGGCGATAGGTCAAACTGAGCGTGGCGATGTGCTCGTTGCTCCAATATTTTCGCGGCCGCTCAAGTACGGCTTCAAAATCAAAATACAGCGGGATGCCATGAGTCACCACGTCGTCCAGACGGCGTCCGAGATCAATGGTGAATTCAGCATTGAGCGCGTAATTTTCTTCACTCAGCGCAATGCTTGCACGCTGTGCTTCAATGCTGCCGGCGAATGCTACCGAGGCACAACTCGTTAACAGCATGAGCAAAGAAATCAGCGCAAGCTGACGCATGAAAGCCACACGCGAGTTTAACCAAGCGCCTAGCAAGGCCCGCTGCGCTGCGCTTTATTTGAGCGAGCGTTAATTTTTTTGTAGAAGTGCGTAAAAAAAGCCGTCATGGTCGGCATGGGGAAAAAGCTGCACGGAAGGCGCGTCATCAATGGCTAGGCGCTGGGCATCGGCATGACGGCCGATAAACGCAGCCACTTGCGCTTCATTTTCAGCAGAAAACAAGGAACAAGTGACATAGAGCATTTTGCCACCGCTTGCCAGCGTGCGCCAGATGGCGTCAAGAATACGGATTTGTGTGGCAATGAAACGGTCAATATCGCTGACGCGGCGCAGCCACTTGGCATCCGGATGGCGGCGCACAACACCCGAGGCCGTACAAGGAACATCAGCCAGGATGCGATCAAATGGCTGGCCATCCCACCAGGTGGCGGGCAGACCAGCGTCGCCTGTGCGCACGCGAACATGGTTCGAGCGCAGGCCGAGGCGGACGAAGTTTTCAGTGATTCGTGCGGCGCGTGCGGGATCCGCATCCAGTGCGAGCAGGTGCAAACCCGCCGCTTCAGGCAGGCGCTCAAGCAAATGTGCCGCCTTGCCACCAGGCGCTGCGCAGGCATCCAGCACGCGCTGGCCGGGATGCACATCCAGCAGCAGCGCAGCCCGCTGGGCACCGGCATCTTGCACTGAGCACAAGCCCTCGCGAAAACCGGGAATTTGTTCTATCGGCACGGGTTTGTCGAGTCGCCATGCCGCCTCGCCCACGGCATGTGCGGTTAATCCGGCGGCCGTGAGCAGTGCTGAAAAGTCGGCGTTGGTGATGCGGCGCAGATTGACCCGCAAGGTCATGGGGGGATGCGTATTGCTGGCTGCAAGAATGGCTTGCCAGTGGTGCGGATGATCTTTTTTCAGCCGCGTGATCCACCAGGCCGGATGCTGATAGTGTGCTACAGGGGTTGCTTTAGCACGCGCTAACAGCTCATCTTGACGGCGCAAAAAATTACGCAGCACGCCATTGACCAAGCCTTTGAAATTGCCTGCGGCCAAATGCGATGCGGCAGTGACAGCTTGATCCACAATCGCGTAAGCGTGTTCCGGACGAGTTTCCAGCCGGTTGAGTGTGGCCAGCAACAAGCAGCGCACGTGTATATCGGTCAAGGGTTTGGCCATCAGTTGCGCGAGCAGAAAATCACCCCGACCGAAGCTGCGCAAAGTGGAATAGGCCAAATCCATCACCGCCGCGCGCAAGGGGCCGGTGGGTGGCGTTGCGGAGAGTGCGGTTTCGGCCAGCGCAGCATCCAGCGTACGGCCGGAAATGACAGCGGCCAAGAGGTCAGTCGCGCCAAGGAGAGCGGCTGCAAGCGGCGCGGAGCGGGAAGGTTGATCAGTCATGACGGCAGTCTACCGTGGCAGACTAGCGTCGTGGTTTTCTTTGCGTTAGGTAAACTTTGTACCCATACCAAAATGGACCGCAATGATGACAGTGCTACAACACCAGGGCATGCAAGCGCGCAACCCGTTCTTCGGTGCTGGGATGGGTTGAAAACAGGCCGCGCAGTCCGCCGCCGGAGAGAGGATTCATGATCATCATTTGTGCAGTTTCCGGGTGTGCGTCTGCCGTTGCCATTGGAATGCCACGCGCGTAATCGTCGATTTTTTTCAGTGCATCAGCGAGAGCCAAGGGCTCGCCGGAAATTTCGGCACCACCGCGATCCGCCTCAAATTCACGTGCACGTGAAATCGCCATTTGAATCAGACTGGCCGCCAAGGGGGCCAGGATCATCACCAGAATGCCGACCAGCGGATTGGTTGACCGTCCCGAAGAATCGCGCCCGCCAAAGAACATGGCAAAATTGGCCAGCATAGAAATGGCGCCGGCCATGGTGGCGGAAATAGTGGAAATCAGGATGTCGCGGTGCTTCACATGCGTCAGCTCATGCGCCATGACCCCGCGCAGCTCGCGCGCGGAGAGCATCTTCACTATGCCCGTAGTCGCGGCAACGGCAGCGTGTTCAGGATTGCGCCCCGTGGCAAAGGCATTTGGTTGCGCTTCGTCGATCAGGTAGACGCGAGGCATGGGCAGTTCGGCACGTGTCGCCAAGTCTTTCACCATGTTGTACAAATAAGGCGAGCTGGCTTCATCAACTTCCTGCGCGTTATACATGCGCAGCACCATTTTGTCGGAGAACCAGTAAGAAAAAACATTCATCCCCCCGCCCACCAGCAGGGCCAGCAGCATCCCATTGGCACCACCCAGGCTAGCGCCAATGGCGCCGAACAAGGCCATGATTCCTGCCATCAAAATCGATGTTTTCAACCAGTTACCGAACATGTAATGCTCCTGTAGTCAAAGGGGTTGCAGCTTGGCATGCGATCCATGGGCACTCGCGCTCATGGAGACATGACGAATGCGGATCGTATTGTTCGGTATTAGATTGGTGTGGGCAAAAAAAATTCAACCTTCAGCACATTATATTTTTGCGCTACATTAGCATTACCATTGCATCGCAGAAGATGAAAAATTATGATCTGCGTGCTGGGGGAGCCCTGTTTTTTTAACCATTACAACCTCAAGGAGGATCGTCTGATGTCTATCATTTTTCAATCGTTGGGCCGGACAGTAATTGCCGGTATCGTGATACTCGCACTCCTGCTGTTTTTTGCAGGCACCGGGTTAACCAACGGCGTTGCACACGCCATCGGCTTGCGCTGGCTGCATGTAGGCAGCGGCGTGATGTGGATTGGCTTGCTGTGGTATTTCAACTTCGTGCAAATCCCGTCCATGCCCAAAATTCCGGACGAGCAAAAGCCCGCCATCAGTAAAGTCATCGCCCCTGCCGCCCTGTTCTGGTTCCGCTGGTCTGCACTGGCCACTGTGGTGACTGGTCTGCTGGTCGCCTGGAATGCGCATTACCTGGTGCAAGCCTTGATGCTAACCGATCCGGCACGCACGATCGGCATTGGCATGTGGCTGGCGCTGGTGATGGCGTTCAACGTCTGGTTCATCATCTGGCCAAACCAGAAAAAAGCGCTGGGCATTGTGGTGGTCGAAGCCGCTGAAAAAGCCAAGGCAGCCCGCGTGGCCATGCTGACATCGCGCTTTAACACGATGCTCTCTATCGCCATGTTGTATTGCATGGTCGCCCAGCAAAACGGTGGCTTGTAAGATATCTACATCTGCATCGGTATGAAAAGTGCGCGGAATCTTCCGCGCACTTTTTTATTTCGCCGCATAGGCGAAGATTTTCTATAGCACCAACATTTGAATCACCGAACTGTGCGGCTTTTCGCATAGGCTAGCCAAATAATAATTTGGCTCCATAAATTTAGAATGGAATGTCATCAAAGTCAGTTGTTGGCGTTACAGTCTCGGGTTGCCTAAATGCACCAACCCTGTTAGTCAAGCTCTCTAAAGACCGTCGTTCAAGCTCGGAAAGTGATGCCTGTTCAAGAAGGGCCTTGATCTGTTGGTCTGTGGCAATTGACCAAGAATCGAGAATGCCAATTAGCTCGACTTTTCTTTTTGAGTGCAATGTGGCGAATGCTTTAGCAATACTCTGAAGCAGGCGCATTCGGTGTTGCGGCTTATTCAGAAGCGCTTGAACAACTTCGTTGGCAACTAGGTCAGGCACTTTTCCTTTGACCTGAATACCCTGATACTTCCCGAAAAAGCCAAAGGGATCCAGTCCGGCGCGGAGCGGAACAATGTCAATCTTGCGCCCAAGGGCGTAGCCGACCTCCTGTGCACACCAATCAGAGTCTTTGAAACCAGGCTCAATGACTGCAACAAGAACATCCATTGTTTCCAACCCAGCTTCCACTTCGTCTCGCCATTCACGTGAAGCTTTTATGTCTTCATGGGCTATAAATGCCGAGATTCCCCAATTAGCCAAACTAGCCTTTAAGGCAGACATGCGCTCACGATTCGATGAGAGGTGGCTTATGAATGCTCGTAGATAGCCTTCTTTCCAAAAGTCCGCAGATTTGATCAGAGCGGGAGTAAAAATCCGCAAGTACTTTTCGGGTTCCTTTTGCTGGTACCAGAGATCTATGTCGAAGTGATCGATGATCTCTGGAATCAGGGTGTTATCCGAATCAAAGATAGTGCCAAGAACTTCTGCTACGCAATATGGGTAGTCGTCATCCCCGAAACTAAGGGAACGAAGTAAGCGAGGGTGATCAGTGATGATCTTAAGGTTGCCAGTAATCTGTCCGAGTGCGACCCAGTCCCCCTCAGAGAAAGCGTCCAAGATATACCTTGTAATTACAGAAACCTTCTTCCGTTCAGATGAGTCCATGATAATGAAGGAGCTAATGTGAAGTCGGCTGAGTCGGCCGCCTAAAATATGAAAAACATTCCATCAAAAGAAAGCTTAATGGCTTTGGTATAGCTAAAAAGAAGCTTGGATTCATAATCCGTTGCGGCGCCCACGTTACTGGACTAAGAGTGAGGAAGGCATAATTATCAGGCATGTGATCGTAGCGTCATGCGCAGATAGCCATTACGGGGCAAGCGGCTTGCCGCGCAAAAACTCGGCGCTGGTGACACGGCGGCCACCGGGTTTTTGCAGCTCGGTCAAGCGTAAAGCGCCGTGGCTGATGGCGATAATGATGCCATCCGCATCCGCCGCAAGAATCTGGCCGGGGCTGCCCGAGCCGGTGATTGGTTCGGCACGCCAGACTTTGACGGGTTCGCCAGCCAAAGTCAGGGTTGCGCCGGGGAAGGGGTTGAAAGCGCGGATTTTTCTGGCTAGCAGGTCGGCGGGTTCGTTCCAGTCGAGCTGTGCTTCGGCCTTGCGGATTTTTGCGGCATAGGTCACACCGCTTGTCGGTTGCGCGACGGGCTTGAGTGCATTGCGTTGCGCCAGTGCGATGACGATCAGGCGCGCGCCGAGGGCGGCCAGCCGGTCATGCAGTTCGCCCGCCGTCTCGCCAGCGCCGATTTTTAGGGATTCTGTCAGCAGCATGGCACCGGTATCCAGCCCGGCGTCCATTTGCATGATGGTCACGCCGGTCTCTTTATCCCCCGCTTCGATGGCGCGCTGGATTGGCGCGGCACCGCGCCAGCGTGGCAACAGCGAGGCGTGAATGTTGAGGCAGCCGTAACGCGGCATATCCAGCACGGCTTGCGGCAGGATCAGCCCATAGGCGGCCACCACCATCACGTCAGCCTGGGCGGCGCGAATCGGTTCATGCGTCGTTGGGTCTTTCAGGCGATCCGGTTGAAACACCGGCAGGTTGTGTGCGAGGGCGAGTTGCTTAACGGCCGAAGGCTGTAGCTTCATGCCTCGTCCAGCGGGACGATCCGGCTGAGTGAGCACTAGCGGCACATCGTGCCCGGCGGCGAGTATGGCAGCCAGCGCCTGTGCGGCAAAATCCGGCGTGCCGGCAAAAATCACGCGCATCAGAGGGTTTCCCGCGCCTGCTTGATGAGCTTTTCCTTGATGCGTTGCTGCTTCAGGCGTGACAGATAATTAACGAATACCTTGCCGTTCAGGTGATCAATTTCATGCTGAATGCACACCGCCAATAAACCGTCTGTGGCGAGTTGGAAGGTTTGACCGTCGAGGTCCATTGCCTTGACGGTGACTTCTTCGGCACGGGTGACCGATTCGTAAATGCCGGGCACGGATAAGCAGCCTTCTTCACTTTCGCAGTCACCCGATTTATTGATTATTTCCGGGTTGATAAAAACCTGCAATCTGGATTTGTTCTCGGTGATATCAACGATGATCAATCGAATATGCTGATCGACCTGTGTGGCCGCAAGACCAATGCCCGGTGCGGCATACATGGTTTCTGCCATGTCGGCGACGAGCTTGCGGATGCTGGCGTCAACGGTGGAAATCGGCGCGGCTTTTTTTTGCAGGCGCGGGTCGGGATAACGCAAAATAGGCAATAAGGCCATGAAAAAGCTCTTGAAAGAATTGATACCGGAAGAATTGTCGGGCAGAATCAGGCAAAGTAAACGGTATTCAAAAAATATCCCTGTTCCAGACGCCCGGCCGGAGGTCATACCATGCATCGCATTATATCTGTCCTACTCTTTTGTATTTCAACCACCCTGGTGATTGCCCAGCCTACCACGCCGCTGGTGTTAGCCGATGGGGCGCCGGAGCGGTACACCGTGGTGCGGGGGGATACGTTATGGGGATTGTCAGCCAAGTATCTAAAAGACCCTTACCGCTGGCCGGCGTTATGGAAAATGAATGCGCAAGAGATTAAGAATCCGCACTGGATTTACCCCGGCCAGGTTTTGGTGCTGGATAGAAATGGGCGTGAGCCACGGTTGACGTTCGCCACCGAAAAAACCGAGAAAACCGAAAAACTATCACCACGCGAATATATCGAACCGACAAACAAAGCGATTCCGTCGATTCCGCCGCAAGATATCGAGCCATTTTTGTCGCAGCCCTTGGTGGTGGATCAAGCTAGCATGGCAGGTGCGCTACGCGTGGTTGGTTTGCAGGATAACCGCGTCATTGCCGGTGCTGGCGATATGATTTACACCACGTCGGCCGCGAATGGCGCAACGGCGTCGACGTGGCAGGTATTTCGCGCGGGTAAACCGCTGAATGATCCCGAAACAAAAGAAGCGCTGGGTTTTGAGGCGCTGTATGTCGGCACGGCGCGTCTGACGGCGCAAGGCGAGGTGACTTCCTTCCGTTTGCTGACAACAAAAGAAGAAGTGCTGGCCGGTGATCTGTTGTTGCCTGCGCCGCGCGTTGATGTGGTGAGCTACATTCCGCATGCGCCTGAGCAAGCAATTAAAGCGCGGGTGTTGTCGATTTATGGCGGGGTTCAGTACGGTGGGCCGCAAGCGGTGGTGGTCTTGAACCGTGGCAAAAAGGATGGCCTTGAGGCGGGCCATGTGCTGGCAATAGATGCGGCGGGCGTTATGCTGGATGATCGGTTCCAAGGCGAGAAAAAAACCTATACCTTGCCCGATGCGAGAAACGGCCTGGTGTTTGTTTTCCGTGTCTTTGATCGGGTCGCCTATGCCTTGGTGATGAGTGCACAAAAACCTGTGGTTGTAGGCGACGCGGCGCATACGCCTTGATTGGCCGAGTTCCCGAAGCACTGAATATCACACCTATTTTCTGTGGGCAGCCTGATGAATGAAGCGCAACCAATCAGCCAGGGTGATGCGCTGGCTGATTGGTTGCGCTTAACGCATGTGCCGGGGGTAGGCAATGGCGCGCGGCGCAATTTGCTCAAAGCGTTTGGTTTGCCGGAAGCGATTTTCGCGGCCAGCTATGCTTCACTTGCCGCCGTGGTCGGGTCTGCGGTAGCCGAGCGCTTGCTAAGCCTCGGGCCTGAGTTGTCCAAGGCGATTGACGCCGCGTTGGTATGGGCTGAGCAGCCAGGCAATCATCTGCTCACTTTGGCCGATGCGGAATATCCGCCCGGTTTATTAACGGCGGATGACCCGCCGTTGATGTTGTACGCCCGCGGGCGCGTGGATCTGCTTGCACAGCCGATGTTTGCGATAGTCGGCAGCCGCAATGCCACCGCGCAAGGCGAGCGTGATGCCAGCGCGTTTGCCGCAGCCTTAGGCCAGGCCGGGCTGACGGTAGTGAGCGGGCTGGCGTTAGGGATAGACGCTGCCGCGCATCGGGGTGGCTTAATGACCTCGGCCGGAACGGTGGCAATCATCGGCACGGGGGCTGATCGCCTGTATCCGGCACGCAATGAAGCGCTAGCCCGCGAAATCGTGGCCAATGGCGTGATATTGAGTGAATTTGCGTTGGGCACGCCTGCGCTGGCAGCCAATTTCCCGCGCCGTAATCGGTTGATCGCTAGCTTGGGCTTGGGCTGTCTGGTGGTTGAAGCCGCGCCTAAAAGCGGCTCGCTCATTACTGCACGTCTGGCAGCAGAAGCGGGACGTGACGTGTTTGCCATTCCGGGTTCGATCCACTCGCCCCTTGCACGAGGGTGTCATCAACTGATTCGTCAAGGCGCGAAACTGGTTGAATCGGCTCAGGATATTCTGGAAGAATTGCGCTGGAGCCGCACCCCTATTGAAAAATTTGCACAATTTGAAAAAGTCGGCACTGATGACACGGCGCTGGAAAACAGTACAAATGAAGAGCAAGTGCTAGCCTTATTGGGGCGCACCCCATGTAATCTGGACACCTTGGCAACGCGAAGTGACTTGACGCCGGGGGCACTTCTTGCCATCCTGCTACCATTGGAACTTGCCGGACGTGTTGCGCAGCTACCCGGCGGCCTCTATCAGCGATTGGATTGACACCATGATGGAAATTCTTGTTTACCTTTTTGAAAACTATCTTCCCGACACCTGCCCTCCGGCGGGCGTGTTGGCGAAAAAGCTCTCGGCGGCGGGCTTTGAGACCGATGACATCAGCGCGGCGCTGTCCTGGATGGATGGTTTGGCGGTGGGACATCAGACGTCTTGCGACCTGCCTGCTGCTGGCTCGATCCGCATTTATGACGAGGAAGAGCAAGACCGCTTGTCGGTCGAATGCCGTGGGTTTATCAGCTTTCTTGAGCAATGTGCCGCGATTGATGCGCCGCTGCGTGAATCTATTATTGAGCGTGCTTTGGCCCTGCCGGACGATGAAATCAGCCTGGACCGCTTCAAGATTGTTGTGCTTGCCATGATTTGGCGTACCCGGCATGAAGTCGATGCGTTGATTCTGGAAGAGCTCCTGGCCGAAGAGGTTGATGAGGCCGATCTGGACATTGGCGAGCACGTTACCCGCATCCTGCTTAATTAACACCCCTTGCTTGATGCGCATTTGATGTGATGTATGGAGCTGCGCCTGATTTAAATTAATATGCGCCGCGCCGGATGCGCCTTGCCTACCTAATCTACCCACTATGACCAAGCAACTCATCATCGCCGAAAAACCTTCCGTCGCCCAGGACATCGCCAAGGCATTGGCTGGCATGGGAGAAAAATTCGAGCGGACAGGGGACTATTTCGAGAGCGAAAATTATGTGCTCTCGTCTGCCATCGGCCACTTGCTGGAACTGGTGGTGCCGGAAGAATATGAAGTCAAGCGCGGCAAATGGAGTTTTGCGCATTTGCCGGCGATTCCACCCCACTTTGCATTGAATCCGATTGAGCGCACACAGGAACGGTTAAAGCTGCTGACGCGCCTGATCAAGCGCAAGGATGTCACGGGGTTGGTCAATGCGTGTGACGCCGGGCGTGAAGGCGAATTGATTTTTCGTTACGTTGCGCAACATGCGCTAGGCGAAAAACAAAAGCCCATGCGCCGCTTGTGGCTGCAATCCATGACCGCCAACGCTATCCGCGATGGTTTTGCGCATCTGCGCACGGCAGCAGAAATGCAACCGCTGGCCGATGCGGCGCGCTGCCGCTCGGAAGCCGATTGGCTCATCGGCATCAATGGCACGCGTGCCATGACGGCTTTCAACTCGAAAGAAGGCGGCTTTTACAAGACCCCCGTGGGTCGTGTGCAAACGCCCACTCTGGCCATCATGGTCGAGCGCGAGCGCCGCATTAAAAGTTTTATTTCACGCGACTACTGGGAGGTGGAAGCGGAATTTCAATGTGTGGCCGGCGTTTATCGCGGCCGCTGGATCGATGAGAAATTCAAGAAAGAAGACGATGAACACGCCCGTGCCGAGCGTTTGTGGGAACAGTCGCGTGCTGATGCTATTCGTACCAAATGCCTGGGTCAGCATGGCATGGTTGAGGACGAAAGCAAACCCAAGACCGAAGCCTGCCCGATGCTTTACGATTTAACCTCGCTGCAGAGGGAAGCCAACAGCCGGTTTGGTATCTCGGCAAAAAACACCTTGGGCCTGGCGCAAGCGTTGTACGAAAAACACAAGGCGCTGACTTACCCGCGAACCGACAGCCGCCATCTGCCGGAAGATTATTTGAACACCGTTAAAGAAACGTTGGGTTCGATGCGCGAAACAGCCTACGCGCCTTTTGCCGCGACAATCTTGAAGAGTGGCTGGGTGCATCCAAACAAGCGTATTTTCAACAATGCGAAAGTATCCGATCACTTTGCCATTATTCCTACTGGCATCATGCCGAAAACGCTGTCGGAACCCGAGCAGAAAATTTACGATCTGGTGACCAAACGTTTCCTCGGTATTTTTTATCCGGCTGCGGAATACAACATCACCACGCGCATCACGCGTGTTGAAAACGAGGCTTTCAAGACCGACGGCAAAGTGTTGGTAACGCCGGGCTGGCTTGCCGTGTATGGCAGAGAGTCGCAGGAGGATGACGAGAATCCAAACCTGCCGCCGCTGGAAAAGAATGAGCGCGTGTGGGCCAAGGATGTGGAAGTCAAGGCCAAAACCACCCAGCCGCCACCGCGTTTTTCAGAAGCCACGCTGCTCACGGCGATGGAAGGCGCTGGCAAGCTGATCGAAGACGAAGAACTGCGCGAAGCCATGGCCGAGCGCGGTCTGGGCACACCGGCCACGCGTGCGGCGACGATCGAAGGCTTGATTGCCGAGGAATATATCCACCGCAACGGCCGTGAATTGCAGCCAACAGCTAAGGCCACTTCGTTATTATTCGCGCTGGAAAATCTTGGCGTGGATGACATTCGCCTGCCTGAACTGACCGGCGAATGGGAGTACAAGCTGAAGGAAATGGAACACGGGCGCTTAAAGCGTGACGAGTTCATGAATCAGATCATGGACAGGACACGTACCATGGTCGAGCGCATCAAGACCGGCGAACTGCCAAATGCCGCGTTCTCGACGCTGAAAACACCCTGCCCCAGATGCGGCGGCGTGATTCAGGAGAACTACAAGAAATTCCAGTGCAAGTCATGCGATTACAGTCTGTGGAAAGTTGTCGCCAGCCGCCAGTGGGAACCGGAAGAAATGGACGAGCTATTGGAAAAACGCGTCATCGGCCCACTGCAAGGCTTTCGCAGCAAGATGGGGCGGGCTTTTGCGGCAATAATCAAGCTCAAGGAAGACCACACGCCTGAATTCGATTTCGGCCAGTCGGATGCGGATGCCAACGAACCTGTCGATTTCTCCGGCCAGGAGCCTCTGGGCGCTTGCCCGAAATGCGCGGCACGCGTGTTTGAGCACGGCATGATGTATGTCTGCGAAAAAGCCGTGGGTGCAGAAAAAAGTTGCGATTTTCGTTCCGGCAAGGTGATTCTGCAACAGGAAATTTCGCGCGAAGAAATGCAGAAGTTGCTGGAAACCGGCAAGACCAGCTTGCTCAGGGGATTTATTTCCAACAAGACGCGGCGCAAGTTCTCCGCCTTTTTGACGCGCGATGCGGCCACCGGCAAGGTGAGTTTCGAGTTTGAACCGCGCGTAGCAAAAGCGGGAGCAAAACCGGCGACAAAAGCTGCTGCAAAGCCAATGGAGGCGGCTACTGAAGAAGTCGGCGCTGACAAAGCCGCTGCGCTACAAGGCGGTCGAGCAAAAAACGCTCTCCTCGCCGTAGCGGATGACGAGGCGGCGGCAAAGCTGGTTAAAGCGAAGGCCAAAGTTAGTGCTGCGAAAAAAGTTCCGGTGGCTAGGCGGGTTGCCAAAAAGGCATAGTGGTTTCAGTTACCGCGCAGGCAGTTCTTGGTTTCTGGTTTTTGCCGACGAGTGACCACGGCCATAGTCACTTCCGTGCCGAATGGTTCGGCAAGGATGATGCTTTTGACGCAGTGATCCGTACTCGGTTTGCCGCGGAGGTTGAAGCGGCACTGAATGGGCAGCTGCCTTTGGCGGATGACCCGGAAGAGCACCTCGCCCATATCTTGTTGCTCGACCAATTCACGCGCAACATTTTCCGCAATACGCCGCGCGCATTTGCGGGAGATGCGCAAGCGCTGGCGCTGGCCAATGGGCTGGTTAACCAAGGCCGTGATCTGACCTTGCCGCCTTTCATGCGCTGGTTTGTCTATTTACCTTTTGAGCACAGCGAATTGCTGGTAGATCAGGAGCGCGCTGTTGAACTCTTCACTCATCTGCGAGCTGATGCGCAAACGCTAACGGACGCTGCGTTCGATGGCGCGCTTGATTATGCCATTAAGCACCGGAATGTTATCGCGCGGTTCGGTCGTTTTCCGCATCGCAACGCCATCCTCGGGCGTCTTTCGACGCCGGAAGAGCTTAAGTTCCTCAGTCAGCCCGGTTCATCGTTCTGACACCGTGGTTTGTCTGCAGGCATAGATTTGCCTGTATGCCCATACTGGTGCAAGGGTTCACGTGGACCATAATGAGGGTTTATACTGGAAAGTTCCAGGCAACACATGATGAGTTTCCGGGATGAAAAAACAAATTAACTGTGGTTTTGCTTGTGTGTAATGCACGTTATTTTTCACCATCGCTTTGCCGAGGCATGACTGAAATTTATTCATAGAGTGGCGAAAAGGATTAACTGTGAAGCAGATAAAAAACTTTATCAATGGCGAATTTGTCGCTACCGAAAAATGGTTTGAGAAGCGCTCCCCGCTGGATAACACAGTGATCGCGCAGGTCGCAGAAGCAGGCCAGGTCGAAGTGGATGCCGCGGTCAAGGCCGCGCGCGCAGCGCTCAACGGCCCATGGGGCCAGATGGCAGTGGTGGATCGCGTTGAATTGTTGTACGCAGTGGCTAACGAGATCAATGCGCGCTTTGAGGACTTCCTGGCGGCTGAATGTGCTGATACGGGTAAGCCACGCAGCCTTGCCCGACATATTGATATTCCGCGCGGCGCAGCCAATTTCAAGGTGTTTGCCGATGTGGTGAAAAACGTTCCTACCGAGTTTTTCGAAACTGCCACGCCAGATGGCAAGGGCGCGATCAATTATGGTTATCGCGCCCCTGTTGGCGTCGTGGGTGTAGTGTGTCCGTGGAATCTTCCCTTGTTGCTGATGACATGGAAAGTAGGCCCTGCGTTGGCGTGCGGTAATACGGTAGTGGTCAAGCCCTCTGAAGAAACACCGCAAACGGCATTGTTGCTGGGCGAAGTGATGAACAAGGTGGGCATGCCCAAAGGCGTTTATAACGTGGTGAACGGGTTCGGCCCCAATTCCGCTGGAGCTTTCCTTACCGGCCATCCGGGTGTTAATGCCATCACCTTTACCGGTGAGACGCGCACTGGCGAAGTCATCATGAAAGCGGCAGCGACAGGCGCACGCCCTGTATCCTTGGAAATGGGCGGCAAAAATGCGGCCATTGTGTTTGCTGATTGCGATTTTGATGCGGCCATTGAAGGCACGATGCGTTCAGCTTTTGCCAACTGTGGCCAAGTGTGTTTAGGCACCGAGCGAGTGTATGTCGAGCGGCCAATATTCGAGAAATTTGTTGCTGCGATGAAAAAGGGTGCCGAGGACCTGAAACTAGGGGTGCCTGACGATGAGACCGCCAATATGGGGCCGTTGATCAGCAAAGAGCATCAGGAAAAAGTCTTGTCGTATTACGCTAAAGCCGAAGCAGAAGGTGCAACCATTGTCACTGGCGGTGGCGTGCCTGATATGCGGGGTGAGTTGGCGAATGGTTGCTGGGTGCAGCCGACCATTTGGACCGGTTTGCCGGAAACAGCGTCTGTCGTGAAAGAAGAAGTGTTTGGCCCCTGTTGCCACATTGCGCCCTTTGATAGCGAAGAAGAAGTGTTGTCGCGCGCCAACGATAATGAGTATGGCCTGGCAACCGCAATCTGGACGCAGAATATCTCGCGCGCGCACCGCGTAGCGGCTAAAATGGAGGTCGGTATTGCCTGGGTAAATAGCTGGTTCCTGCGTGATTTGCGCACGCCATTTGGCGGGGCAAAGCAATCCGGTATTGGTCGCGAGGGCGGCGTGCATTCGCTTGAGTTTTACACGGAACTTAAAAATATCTGCATCAAACTTTAAGGATGACTATGGACAAGCAAACTATCCAGCTGTTAGGCGATGAACTTTATCAATCACTGATCACGGGACAAGTGATTGATCCTCTGACCAGTCGCTACGCGGATATTACTATCAACGATGGTTATCAGATTCAGAGCCGTTTGGTGGGGCGTCGGATAGAAAAAGGCGCGCGGGTTGTCGGCAAGAAAATTGGCGTCACCAGCCGTGTCGTCATGAACATGCTGGGCGTGAATCAGCCTGACTTTGGTATTTTGCTTGATGACATGATTTACAACGAAGGCGAAGCCATCGAGTACAAATCACTGATTCAGCCTAAAGCAGAAGGCGAAATTGCCTTTGTCATGAAAAAAGACCTGATGGGCCCGGGCGTCACGGGTGCCGATGTTCTGGCCGCCACAGAAGGCGTGATTGCCTGCTTCGAGATTGTCGATTCACGTATTCGTGACTGGAAAATCAAGGTTCAGGACACTGTAGCGGATAACGCATCGTGCGGTGTCATGGTGCTGGGTGACCAGTTAGTGGATGTGCGCAAGGTTGATTTGATGACCTGCGGTATGCTGGTTGAGCGAAATGGTGAGATTGTCGGTACTGGTTCGGGCGCTGCGACCATGGCGTCACCCGTGAATGCCATTGCCTGGCTAGCCAATACGCTGGGTGCATTAGGTATCCCGCTCAAAGCAGGCGAGATCGTGTTGTCTGGCTCGCTGGCTGCAATGTTCCCTATTGCTGCGGGCGATAATTTCCGTGTCACGATTGGTGGTATTGGCAGTTGTTCGGTGCGCTTTGTTTAACTGTCGTTTATTTTTTTAATTTCCTTTAATCGAGCCCACGGTGGATTTGCAACTTAATGCCAAGCGCGCACTGGTTACCGGCTCTACGGCCGGCATTGGCTTTGCCATTGCCAGTGCGTTAGCGGCCGAAGGCGCGCACGTTGTTCTTAATGGGCGCACGCAGGCGCGAGTAGATGACGCATTGGCGCGATTGCAGGGCGCTTGCCCACACGCCAAAGCGAGCGGCATTGCGGCGGACTTATCGACTGCTACGGGGGCAGCGCAATTGCTGGCAGCCTGCCCTGAGGTAGATATTCTGGTCAATAACCTTGGCATTTTTGCTTCGGTGCCATTTGAAGCAATTGATGATAGCGAATGGTTTCGGTTTTTCGAGGTGAATGTCATGAGCGGCGTGCGCTTGGCGCGTCATTATTTGCCGCAAATGAAAACCCGCGATTGGGGGCGTATCATTTTTATTTCCAGCGAATCGGGTGTGTGTCCGCCCGCCGAGATGGTGCATTACGGCATGACAAAATCGGCACAGCTATCTGTATCTCGTGGTTTGGCTGAAACCTGTGTTGGCACGCGTGTTACGGTTAACGCCGTGTTACCCGGGCCGACGCGCACGGAAGGCGTGGGCGAGTATTTCGACAATCTGGCAAAACAGCAAAAAATCAGCTTTGCCGATATAGAGAAACAATTGTTTGCTTCTGCCCGACCGACATCCATACTCAAACGCCTGATTGAGCCTGCAGAAATTGCCAGTACGGTCGCCTATCTGTGCAGCCCGCTCTCTGCGGCGACTAATGGTGCAGCGATCCACGCCGAAGGAGGCATTGTTCGTAGTCTGGTCTAACCTGATCTTTGTCTGCATTACTATTTAATTTTTAAGGAGTTACCGACATGAAAAAAATCCGCTGTGCATTAATCGGCCCCGGCAATATCGGCACCGATCTGCTTTATAAACTCAAGCGCAGCCCTGTGCTGGAGCCGGTATGGATGGTCGGCATTGATCCGACCTCCGATGGCTTGAAGCGTGCGGCTGAAATGGGCATGAAAGTTACCGCCGATGGCGTCGATGGCCTGTTGCCCCACGTCAAGGCAGATAACATTCAAATTGCTTTTGATGCGACCAGTGCTTATGTGCATGCAGAAAACAGCCGCAAACTGAATGCGCTGGGTGTCATGATGATCGATTTGACACCAGCTGCCATCGGCCCCTTTTGCGTTCCTCCAGTGAATCTCAAAGAGCACTTGGGCAAGCGTGAAATGAATGTGAACATGGTGACCTGTGGTGGCCAGGCAACGATTCCGCTAGTGGCAGCTGTTTCCCGCGTGCAGCCGGTGAAGTACGGAGAAATTGTGGCGACGGTGTCATCCAAATCGGCTGGTCCCGGCACACGCAAGAATATTGATGAATTTACTCGCACTACAGCAGGCGGCATTGAAAAAGTTGGTGGCGCTAAACAGGGTAAAGCCATCATCATTATCAATCCGGCTGAGCCGCCGCTCATCATGCGTGACACCGTGCATTGCTTGACCGAAACCGACCCAGACCAGGCAAAAATCACGGCCTCGATTCATGCCATGATCAAGGAAGTGCAAAAGTATGTGCCAGGTTACCGGCTGGTCAATGGCCCGATTTTTGATGGTAACCGTGTCTCGATTTACATGGAAGTGGAAGGCCTGGGTGATTATCTGCCCAAGTATGCTGGCAATCTGGACATCATGACTGCTGCGGCTGCACGTACTGCTGAAATGTTTGCCGAAGAAATTATCGCCGGCAATCTTGTTCTTGAACCCGTTGCCGCACCTTTGGCGGCCTAAGGAGAACTCTCATGGATCTAAAAGGCAAAAAAATCATTGTGCATGACATGACCTTGCGTGATGGCATGCACCCCAAGCGTC